>JBEKLD010000033.1:0-23085 GCA_050010375.1 Vulcanimicrobiaceae bacterium | reverse complement strand
CCTCGGGATCGTCGATCCTCGGATGATGGATCCATCCGAGTCCGCCGATCAAGCCGTCCTCACGCTCGCGTGTCGGAACCGGCCAGGGCTCGTCGCGGCGGTCGCGACGCGCATCTTCGAGCGCGGCTTCGACGTGCGCGAGGCGCAGCAGTACGAGGACCCCGCGGCGGGGACGTTCTTCATGCGGGTCGTCTTCCAACCCGCTCGCCCCGACGCCGATCATTCCGTCCTGCGGGCAGACTTCGAGCGCCTAGGCGACGAGCTCGGCCTGCGCTGGACGGTGCGGCCGACCGACCAGCGCTGGCGCGTGATGATCCTCGTCTCGCGGGAGCACCACTGCCTGGCAGACCTTGTCTACCGGTGGCGGCTCGGCGAGTTGCCGATGGACATCGTCGCGGTCGTCGCCAACCACCCCGCGGAGACGTATACCGACGTCCCGCTCGCCGGCATCCCCTTCCACTACCTGCCGGTCGCGCCGGGCGCGAAAGCGCAGCAGGAGTTGCGAGTGTGGCAACTCGTCCAGGAGACCGGGACGGAGCTGGTCATCCTAGCACGCTACATGCAGATCCTCAGCGCCGACCTCACCGCGAAGCTCGCCGGCCGCTGCATCAACATCCACCATTCGTTTCTGCCCGGCTTCAAAGGCGCTCGCCCCTACCAGCAGGCGCACGCACGCGGCGTGAAGCTCGTCGGCGCGACGGCCCACTACGTCACCGCCGACCTCGACGAAGGCCCGATCATCGAACAGGACGTCGAACGGATCAGTCACAGCGACACCCCCGACACCCTCATTCGCAAAGGCCGCGACATCGAACGCCGCGTCCTCGCCCGCGCCGTCCGCTACCACCTCGAAAGCCGCGTGCTACTGAATGATCGGAAGACCGTTGTGTTTGGAGATTGAGGGATCCTCGAACCACATCCCGTACCCTCATTGGCCTTTCCATTTGTCTTCGATGCGTTGCGAGGTTCCGTCGGCCCGAATGGCGGCGAGGCCGGCGCCCAGGCGCTTCAAAAGGTCGGCGTGCTGACCTTTGGCTACGGCCAGCCCGAGCGAGAGCTCTATGAACATCGTCGTCGGCACCGTGATCTTTCCCTCGTATGACGCCGCTACCACCCTCGCACCTTCCCGGACGTTTAGCGCTGCCGCATCAGCCTGACCGCTGACGACCTGATCGAGGCTCTCTACGTACTCGCTGGTCATGGTCGATTTACTCGTCGGCACGACCTTTACGTTCGGAAACTTCTGCCGAATGAAGCTCACAAATGGTCCGCCCTCCGGAGTGATGACGGTCTTGCCGGAGAGTGCCGCAAGACCGGAGGGTGCTGGGTTTGGCGCACGTACGAAAAGCGCACCGCCGGTGATAACGAACGCCGTGGTGAAGTCGTACCGCCCCGGACCGATTGGCGCAGGAGCGAGTGCGTCGGCAGTACCACTCGTCAATGTCCCCTGCAACTCCGCAATGGACTCCGGCACGAAAACAATATCGATGTCCTCCCGTGCGGCAGCTGCGCGGAGAATATCCGCCACAAGCCCGACCGTCTTACCATCCTGGACATAGATAAACGGCGCCAATTGCGCGGGATGCGCGATGCGCACGGTCTCCGCAGTCGCCGGCATTGTTAGCAGCCAAAGGGATGCTAGCGTCAGCACCATCACTCGAGTCGCCATTTCGCTCGTGCCTCCAGACGGGGTTCACCACAGCTTCGTTTGAGTTCTACTTTCGCTCATACGTTCCGCGTGCGCCCGAAGACCCCCGATGAAACCCCTAGTTGAGATTGACCTCGAACAGGCCGGCGGCGCCCATGCCGCCGCCGATGCACATGGTGACGACGACGTACTTGGCGTTGCGGCGTTTGCCTTCGATGAGGGCGTGCATGACCATGCGGGCGCCGGAGACGCCGTAGGGGTGGCCGATCGAAATAGCGCCGCCGTCGACGTTGAAGCGGTCGTTGGGGATGCCGAGCGTGTCGCGGCAGTAGATCGTCTGCACGGCGAACGCCTCGTTGAGCTCCCACAGGCCGATGTCGTCGACGGTCAGCTTGTGGCGGCGCAGCAGGTCAGGCACGGCGAAGACCGGGCCGATCCCCATCTCGCCGGGCTCGCAGCCCGCGACCGTCATGCCACGGTAGAAGCCGAGCGGGTTGATGCCGCGCGTGCGCGCCTCGTCGGCGTCCATGATCACCACGGCGGCACCGCCGTCGGAGAGCTGGGAGCTGTTGCCGGCGGTGATCGAGGAGTTCTTGTCGAGCACGCCCTTGAGCGAGGCGAGTCCCTCGAGGGTCGTGTCGGGGCGGTTCCCCTCGTCCTTCAAGAGGGTAACCAGCTCTTCGGAGAACGAGCCGTCCTCCTTGTGCTCGACGTACTTCCAGCTCGGCAGCGGGACGATCTCGGCGTCGAAGCGGCCGGCGACCTGTGCCGCGGCGACCCGTTGCTGCGACTGCAGCGAGTACTCGTCTTGCCGCTCGCGCGAGACGTTGTACTTCTTGGCGACGAAGTCGGCCGTCTGCAGCATCGGCGTGTAGATGTCGGGGTCGTGCCGCAGCATCCACTCTTCGGTGAAGCCCTTGGTGTTGACGTCGTTCTGCACCAGCGAGATCGACTCGACGCCGCCCGCGACGATGACCTTGACGCCATCGGCGATCACGCGGCCGGAGGCGGTCGAGATCGCCTGCAGCCCGGAGGCGCAGTAGCGGTTGATCGTCGTGCCGGGGACGCGCAGCGGCAGGCCCGCCCGCAGCGCAGCGACGCGGCCGATGTTGTGGCCGGTCGCGCCTTCGGGCAGCCCGACGCCGAGGACGACGTCCTCGATCTCGCTGGGGTCGACGCCGGCTCGCGCGACGGCGTGCTCGATCGCGTGACCCGCCATCGTGGCGCCGTGGGTTTGGTTGAATGCGCCGCGGAAGGCCCGACCGATCGGGGTCCGCGCCGCTGAGACGATCGCCGCCTCAGGCATGGGTGAGCTCCTTGGAGTAGTTTGCGATGGTGCCGCCGCGTTTCGCGATGTCCGCGAGCAGCGGTGCGGGGGTCCACTGGTCGCCGAACTGCGCCCGGTAGCCCTCCATGATCCCGACGGCCTTCGCGTCGCCGATCTCGTCGACGTACCACATCGGGCCGCCGTGGTGCGGTGGGAAGCCGTAGCCGTAGACGAAGACGATGTCCTCGTCTCCGGGCCGCAGCGCGATGCCCTTCTCGAGCAACTCGGCGCCGACGTTGGCCAGCGCCAGCCAGAGCCGATCGATGATCTCCTGATCGGAGATCTCCCGCGGCTTGACGCCCAGGCGCTTGGCGTCCTCGGCGAAGAGCGCTTCGATCTCTTCAGAGCGCTGCGGCTCACGGTTGCCCTTGATGTAGTCGTGGAAGCCGGCGCCGGTTTTCTGGCCCCAGCGCTTGCGCTCGTACATCGTGTCGACGACGGACGACTTGGCGCCCAGCGAGTCCGGCCGCTCTTTCTGGATGTGGTAGAACACGTCGACGCCGGAGAGGTCGAAGGTCGCGAACGGCCCCATCGCCATCCCGGCGGCCTTCATCACCGCGTCGATGCGGATCGGGCTCGCGCCCTCCGTCGCCAGCGCGATCGCTTCGCGCGAGTAGTCGAAGAACATCCGGTTGCCGATGAACCCGAACGCGTTGCCGGAGATGACGGCGACCTTCTTGAGCGTCTTGCCCAGTGCGATCGCGGTCTGCAGCGTCTGCGCCGAGGTCTCCTTGCCGCGCACGATCTCGAGCAACTTCATGATGTTCGCCGGGGCGAAGAAGTGCAGCCCGACGACCTGCCCGGGGCGCTTCGTCACGGCGGCCATCTCGTCGATGTCGAGGGTCGAGGTGTTCGAGGCGAGGATCGCCTCGGGCTTGATCGCCGCATCGAGCTTGGCGAAGATCTGCTTTTTGAGGTCCATCCGTTCGACGACCGCTTCGACGACGACGTCGACGTCGGCGATCTCGGCGTAGTCGGACTCGAAGGTCACGAGCTGGCTCTGCTGCCAGGCTTGCTCCTGAGTCAGCCGGCCCTTCTTCACCTGGTACGAGAACGTCCCGAAGACCAGCTCGCGCGCCTTGGTGATCTGCTCGTCGCTGATGTCGACGACCGTCACCGGGATGCCGACGCTGGCGAAGGTGATCGCGATGCCGGTGCCCATCGTCCCGGCGCCGATGACGGCGGCCTTGGCGATCTTGAGCGGCTCGGCTTTGGCCAGACCCGGAACTTTGCCCAGCTCGCGCTCGGCGAAGAAGATGTGGCGTAGTGCAGCCGACGGCTTCGATGCGACCAGCTCGTCGAAGAGACGGTACTCGCGCGCGAGACCGCGTTCGAAGGGCAGCTCGACCGCAGCCTGGACGGCGTCGATCAGCTTGTGGGCGGCCAGGCCGCCGTTGTCCTCGGGCGGGACCATCTTGTGCGCCTGCGCGACGACGAACGGCGTCGCGAACAGACCAAGGTTGGCGATCCCCAACTGCGCCTGGATCTGCGAGAGGCGGCGCTTGGGTTTGCCGGCGTAGCCCTTGGCGGCCGCGATGACGTCGCCGTCGACGACCGCGTCGAGCATCTTCTTCTCGAGCGCGTCGGGCGCTCTGACCATCTCGCCCTTGAGCATCAGCTGCATCGCGTCGTTGGCGCCGATCAGCCGCGGCAGGCGTTGCGTCCCGCCCGCACCCGGCAGCAGGCCGAGCTTGATCTCAGGCAAGCCGACGCGCGAACGCGAGGTCGCGACGCGATAGTCGCAGGTCAGCGCCAACTCGTAGCCGCCGCCCAGCGCCATCCCGTCGATCGCCGCGACGTAGAGCTTCTTCCCGTGCTCGATCGCCGCCATGACGTCGCGCGCGGTCTTCGTCTCGGGACCGGGCTTCTGGTCGATGTTGTTGAGGTCGTTGACGTCGGCGCCGCCGCTGAGGTAGCCGTTGGCGCCGGTGACGACGACCGTCGTGACGTTCGGGTCGTTCTCGGCCTCGTGGATCGCGGCGACCAGCTCCGCGCACAGCGCGAAGGAGAGCGCGTTGACCGGCGGGCTGTCGAGGGTGATCAGCCGGACCCCGTCACCGAGGTCCGAGCCTTTGACTTTCCACTGCGGCTGGGTGAGTTGACTCATGTTCCTTCTCTGTCGCCTGTGCTCTATCGTGTCTTTAGACGGTCACGAGCGCGCGGCGCTCGACTTCGAACATCTCGTCGTTGCCGGCCATCACGTCGGCCGAACCCTCGGTGATCTGCTTGCGGTACCACGCGCCCTGCGAGAGGACGTGGTGGGCGTAGAAGGTCGCCGTCTGGATCTTGGCGGTGTAGAAGGCGTCGTTGTCGCCCGCTGCCAACTTCTCGGCCGCGACCTTCGCGCCGCGGAAGAGCTGCCAGCCGCCGGCGACGATGCCGACGTACTTGAGGAACGGGACCGAACCGGCGAACGCCTTGTGCAGGTCGCCCATCGCGTTCATCCCGATCCACTGCGCGGTCTCGCCCAGCTCCTTGGTCGCTTCGCCGAGCGGTCCCGCGAGCGCAGCGACCTCCGGATTCGGCGAGGCGGCGAGTTCCTTGGTGAACGCGGCGATCGTCTTGAGGACCTTGCTCGCGCTGGCGCCCATGTCGCGCAGCAGCTTGCGGCCGACCAGATCCAAGGCCTGGATGCCGGTCGTCCCCTCGTAGATCGTCGTGATGCGCACGTCGCGGTACTGCTGCGCGATCCCGGTCTCTTCGATGTAGCCCATCCCGCCGAAGACCTGCAGCGCGGTCGACGCGACGTCGACCGCGACCTCGGTGCACCAGCCCTTGACGACCGGGATCATCAGCTCGACGAAGGCCAGGTGCTCCTTGCGGACCGCCTCGTCGGGCGACTTGTGTGCGAAGTCGAGCGAGGCTGCCGTCACGTACGAGAGCGCGCGCATCGCTTCGACGTTGGCCTTGCACCACAGCAGCATCCGCCGCACGTCGGGGTGCTTGATGATCGCGACCGGCTCGGGGCTGCGCGACGCGGCGTCGCGGAACTGGATGCGTTCCTTGGCGTACTCGACCGCGTGCTGATACGCACGGTCGGCGATCGCCAGGCCCTGCACGCCGACGCTGAAGCGCGCGGCGTTCATCATGACGAACATGTACTCCAGGCCCCGGTTCGGCTCGCCGACCAAGTAGCCGATCGCGCCCGTCCCGCTCTCACCGTAGTTGAGCGTGCAGGTCGGGTTCGCGTTGATCCCGAGCTTGTGCTCGATGCCGGCGCACTTGACGTCGTTGCGCTCGCCCAGCGACCCGTCGGCGTTGACCAGCACCTTGGGGACGATGAACATCGAGATGCCCTTGGTCCCCAGCGGCGCGTCGGGGAGACGGGCCAGCACCAAGTGGATGATGTTCGGCGCCATGTCGTGCTCGCCGTAGGTAATGAAGATCTTCTGCCCCTTGACGCGATAGTGGTCGCCCTCGGGGATCGCCTGCGTGCGGACCTGCGCCAAGTCGGAGCCGGCCTGCGGCTCGGTCAGGCACATCGTCCCGGTCCACTCGCCGCTGACCAGCTTTTCGATGTAGGTCTTCTTCTGTTCGTCGCTGCCGAACTGTTCGATCGCCTCGATCGCGCCCTGGTTGAGCAGCGGACCGTTGGCGAAGCCGACATTGGCGGCGTTCCACATCTCGAGCGTCGGGCCGAGCAACAGCGAAGGCAACCCTTGCCCACCGTATTCCGGCGGCACCGGGAGCCCGATCCAACCGGCCTTGGCGAAGCTCTTGTACGCCTCTTTGAAACCCTTGGGCGTCGTGACGACGCCGTCGTTCCAGGTACAGCCCTCTTTGTCGCCGCTCTGGTTGAGCGGGTCGAGGACCTCGGTCGCGAACGTCGACGCCTCGTCGAGGATCGCGTCGAGGACGTCGGTCGTGTCCTCGTAGCCGGGCAGCTTCGCGATCGCGTCGACGCCCGCAAGCTCGCGCAGGACGAACTGCATGTCGCGCAACGGCGCGCGGTAGGTGCTCATGACGTCTCTCCGTACAGATCGCGGCGCACTCGTTGAAGGGCAGCGATCAAGTTGGTCAGGTAGGGCTTGAAGTTGACTTTGATGCGTTCCAGCCGCGCTTCACCGGTCGCGGTGATGGTGTAAACCGTCGTCCCGCGCTTGGTGGTGGCGTCCAGCTCGCCCTGGATGAAACCCCGCTCTTCGAGCCGGCGCAGAAGCGGGTAGACAGTATTCGGGTTGACCGAGAAGATGCCGCTCAAACCGGCGATCCGCTGCATGAGGCGGTAGCCACTGTCGGGCTGGGCGTGTAGCATCTGGAGGACCAGGGCCGGAAAGACCGTCTTGGTCTTGACCTCGCCGGTGAACACCTGCTCGCCCCACAAGGCCGGCAGATCGCCCGGATCGCCGCCCGCGGGCGGGTCCTCGGAGACGGCCGCCACCGCCCTTGACCGCATCGCCATGTATTATTCATAATAGGTTAAGGCTAAGCCGTCAAGCCCATCCGCCTGCCCCGGCCGATCCACTCCCAGAAGGTGCCGATGCTCCCGTCCGACCCCCTCCCGACGCTCCCGGCGTTCATCGCCGAGCGCCTATCCTATCCCCGCTCGATCGCCCTCGCCGAGCGGGTCGGGGGGCGCACCCGGGCGCTGAGCGCCGCCGACGTCCACCGGCGTGCCGCCGCGGTCGCCTACGCGCTGCGGGCGCGGGGGATCGGCCACGGCGACCGGGTCGCCCTGGTCGCACAGAACCGGGTCGATTGGCTGGTCGCCGACTTCGGGATCCTCTATGCGGGCGCGGTCGTCGTCCCGGTCTTTGCGACCAGCGCCGAGGACCAGCTCGGCTACATCCTGGCCGACAGCGGAGCGAAGCTGGTCTTCGTCGACGACGTAGCCGCCGTCGCACGGCTCGGCGCCGCCGTCCCCGACAGCCCGCCGCTGATCGCGCTCGACGCCCCCGAGGGCACGGGCTTCGACGCGCTCGTCGCCGCCGGCGAGGCGCTCTTCGACGCCGATCCGAGCGCGCTGGCGACCTTCTCCGCCGCTGTGAATCTCGACGACCTCGCGGTCCTGATCTACACCTCGGGGACGACCGGGACGCCCAAGGGCGTCATGCTCTCGCACCGCAACCTGATCGCCGACGTCGTCGACGCGTTCGACCCCGCCATCAGCGGACTCGAGGAGGGGCAACTCGGCCTCTCCATCCTCCCGCTGGCGCACATCTTCGAGCACACCGACGCGCTGGGTTACCTCTACAACCTGTTGATCCACTACATCTCGACGCCGGAGCACCTGCTCGAAGACATGCGCGCGCTGCGGCCGCACTACATCGCCGTCGTCCCACGCGTCTTCGAACGGCTGCTGGCCGGGATCGTCGTCAACGCGCGCAGTGCCGGCGGCGCGCAGGCGCGGCTGGTCCCGTGGGCGCTCGATGTCGGCACCGCCTACGAACGCGCGCTGCGCGATGGGCACGTTCCGCCGCTGCTGCGCGCGCAGCACGCGCTCGCGCACGCGCTCGTCCTCAAGCGAATCAAACCGGTGCTCGGCCTGGATCGCCTGCGCTACTTCGTGAGCGGCAGCGCGCCGCTGCACCGCGACACCGCGCTGACGCTCGCCGCGCTCGACCTGACCGTCCTCGAAGGCTACGGCTTGACGGAGACCTCGCCGGTCATCACCGTCAACCGTCCGGACGACAACGTGCTGGGGACGGTCGGGACGCCGATCCGCCACGTCGAGGTGAAGCTCGACGACGACGGCGAGGTGCTCGTCAAGGGCCCCAACGTGATGCTGGGCTACTACAAACTGCCCCCGAGCGAGCAGCCCTTCACCGCCGACGGCTGGTTGCGCACTGGCGACATCGGCACGTTCGAGGGCTCGCACCTGCGCATCACCGACCGCAAAAAAGAGATCTTCAAGACCACCGGCGGCAAGTGGATCTCGCCCTCGCGCATCGAGACCGCGATCAAACGCTCGATCTACGTCGCGCAAGTGATGGTCTTCGGCGCCGATCGCCCGCACCCGGGCGCACTGATCGCGCCGAACTGGGACCTGCTGCGCAAAGAGCTGGACCTGCCGGCCGAGACGCCGACGCAAGAGCTTGCCGTCGACCCTCGCGTGCGCGAGCTGATCGTGCGCGAGGTCGCGACCCATACCGCGGACCTCGCCGGATTCGAACAGGTCCGCCGCGTCGCGATCCTTCCGCGCGATCTGACGATCGAAGACGGCGAGCTCTCCCCGACGCTGAAGGTTCGGCGCCGCGTCGTCGAGCAGCGCTACGCCGACCTCATCCAGCAGGCGTACGACGAAGACTTGCGGGCTCGCACCACCGCAACCTGACGGTCCCGAACGCGCCGACTGGCCGATTGCCAGGAACTGGCCGAAGACTGTCCTAGGGCCCGCTGGGGCCGCACTGTGCTCTCGAAGGGTGAAAGCGATGTCTTTCCGACCGGTTGCGTTCCTTTTTGCCGCGCTCGTCTTCGCGGCGTCCGCCGGCGTTTCGCAGGCGCAGACGACGCCCGTTACGACCGCCGTGGTCGCCGCCGTCCCGTCGGGGACGGCCGTACGCGTGCTGCTGCTGCAGCCGCTCGCGTCGAACACCGCCAGGACCGGCGATAGCTTTCAGTACCAGACCGTCGACGATGTCGTCGTGGCCGGCAACGTGATCCTTCCCAAGGGCAGCACGGGGACCGGCACGGTCAAGCTCGCCGGCGCCGCCGGCGGCCACGGCCACGAGGGCGACCTCACGCTGGACTTCGGCACCGTCGCCGCTGCGAATGGGAACGCCGTCGCCGTCAACTCGGAGCTCATAGCGCGCGGCCGAAACCTGAAGACGGCGTCCTGGTTAATCGGCGGCGCACTGGTCGGCACCGCGATTCGCGGCTCGGAAGTGGTCATCCCGACGAATCAGGTCATCGATCTGCTGCCCGGCAAGCCGGCAAAGCTCGAGCCCATCCCGCCGGCGCCGGCACCTTCGCCCAAACCGGCTTAAGCACACGCGCGCGGAGCGTGGTGCGATACGTACTCAGACGTAAGTTACTTCAGGCGCGCCTCTGACGATCGGGACGACGCAACTCGCGGCAATTTTCGCTAGTTCGGTGCTACCATACGGCTTTGCCCGGTAGCACCTGAACGAGGAAATAATGTCCACCAAGAAGTCTGTCCTGATTACCGGAGCCAGCACGGGCTTCGGTCGCTTGACCGCTGAGGCGTTCGCCGCCGACGGTTGGCGCGTGTTCGGCACGATGCGCCACGCCAGCGGCGCGAATGCCGCCGCGGCCGACGCCCTGCGCGCTAGCGGCGTCGACGTCCTCGAGCTCGAGGTCACCAGCGACGCGTCCGTCGACGCCGCCGCCGCCACGATCGCGAAGGAAGTCGGCGCGCTCGACGTGCTGGTGAACAACGCCGGCGTCGCCTGGTTCGGGATCCAAGAAGCGTTCACGCCGCGGCGCGTCGAGCAGCTCTACGCGACCAACGTCTTCGGGCCGCTGCGGGTGAACCGCGCGTTTCTCCCGGCGATGCGCGAGCGCAAGAGCGGGCTGATCGTCTTCATCTCGTCGGTAGTCGGCCGCCTCGTCTTCCCCTTTGGCGGCGTCTACGACTCGTCGAAGTGGGCGCTCGAAGCGCTCGCGCAGGCGGCGTCCTACGAGCTGGCGCCGTTCGACGTCGACGTCGCCATCGTCGAGCCCGGCGCGTTCCCGACCGAGATCATCGGCAAGCACGTCGGCCCTGACGACGAGGCACGCCAGCGCTCCTACGGTGCCGAGTTGGCCGCCATGAGCGAGGGCGCGATCGACCGCATCGTGCAGAACGCGCAGGGCAACGACCCGAAGGACGTCGCGAGCGTCGTGCTACGACTCGCCAACGCGCCGGCCGGCACGCGTCCGTTCCGTTCCGTGGTCCCGGCAAACCCGGCCGTCGAAGCGATCAACGCCGCCACCGAACCGATCCAGCGCCAGAGGATCGAGTCGTTGGGCGTTCCCGCCCTGCTCCCGAAGGTTCCAGCCTAACCGAAGCGGATGACCGCGGGCTAAAACCCCGCGGTCATCCCGCCGTCGATGACGTGCTCGGCGCCGGTGACGAATTGCGATTCGTCCGAGGCGAGGTAGACGATGAGGTCGGCGATCTCGACCGGGCGCGCGAAGCGGCCGAGCGGGACTTGCGCGCGCAGCGCGGCGGCGATGCGCTCGCGCTCCTCCGCCGGGCGCTTTTCGAGCGAGCCGAAAAACATCGGCGTCTCGACGAAGGTCGGGTGGACCGAGTTGCAGCGGATGCCGTACTTCTTGCGCGCGCAGTGGAGCGCGACCGACTTGGTCAGCAGCCGCACCGCGCCTTTGGAGGCGTTGTAGGCGACGATGTTGTTGCCGCCGATGAGGCCGGAGACCGACGACATGTTGACGATCGAGCCGCCGTGGTCTTTCATCGCGCGCACGCCCGCGCGGCACCCCAAGAAGACGCCGTCGACGTTGATCGCCATCACGCGGCGGAACTGGGCCAGCGTCTCGTCCTCGACGCTCGCCAGCGGCGCGATCCCGGCGCTGTTGACCAGCACGTCGAGCCGCCCGAAGCGCGCCAGCACCGCCGCGAGCGCGGCGTCCCAGCTCGCCTCGTCGACGACGTCGAGGTGGACCGCGAAGAACGCGGGGTTCGTGGCGGCGGCGTCTTTGGCGCCGGCGTCGTTCACGTCGGCCAGCGCGACCTGCGCGCCCTCTTCGGCGAAGCGCTGTGCGGTAGCCAGGCCGATCCCGCTCGCGCCGCCGGTGATCAGCGCGAACTTGCCGGCCAGTCGAGGACCGGCCACCTCAGGTCTTGGGTTCGTCGACGAGGATCATGAGCGTCGAGGTTCCGGTCGCGTAGACCGTCCCCTTCGCGTCGACCAGCTTCGCCTCGGAGGTCGCGGTGCGGCGGCCGGCGTGGACGACCTTCGCCTTCGCGAAGACCTTGCCGGTCGCGACGGTGACCGGGCGGTGGAAGCGCGTCTGCAAGTCCATCGTCGTCGCGACCTGGCCGGCCGGCAGCAACGACTGCACCGAGGAACCCAGCGCCGTGTCCATCAGCGTGGTGATGATCCCGCCGTGCACCGAGCCGATCAGATTGTAGAACTCTTCCTGCGGCATCATCGCGAAGGTGACCGCGCCGCGCGCGACCTCCTCGAGGGTGAAGTTCATCCAGCGCGAGAGCGGCGTCTGCGGCGTCTCGCCGCGCTGCATCAGCCCGAGCGCGTCGAGCCCGTCCATGGTGCGGAAGACGTCCTGCGCGTGCGGGTACGCCTGCGTGTAGGTCTTCGTCGCCGGGACGTCGCGCGGGTCGCCGTCGGTGCTCGCCATCAGGCGAGCGCCGTCGCGTGCGCGGCTTCCATCTCCTCGAGGTACTTCTCGACGTCCATCGCGGCCCGGCAGCCGGAACCGGCGGCGGTGATGGCCTGCTTGTAGCGCACATCGAACACGTCGCCGGCGACGAAGACGCCCTCGACGCTGGTCCGCACGCCGTCGGCGCTCGCGATGTAGCCGGCCTCGTCGAGCGCGAGCTGGTCGCGGAAGATCGCCGTGTTCGGATCGTGCCCAATCGCGATGAACAGCGCGTCGGTCGGGAAGAGCGACTCCTCACCGGTAACCTGGTTGCGCAGCCGCAGAGCAGTCGTCGCGTCGGCACCGACCACTTCGACGACGACGCTGTTCCAAACGAAGTCGATCTTGGGGTGGCCGTGCGCGCGGTCGACCATGATCTTCGAGGCGCGCAACGAGTCACGGCGGTGGATCACCGTCACCCGGCTGCCGAAGCGGGTCAAGAACAGCGCCTCTTCCATCGCCGAGTCGCCACCGCCGACGACCACGATCCGCTTCTCGCGGAAGAACGCGCCGTCGCAGGTCGCGCAGGTGGAGACGCCGCGGCCGCGCAGCCGCGCTTCGCCGGGGACGTCGAGCCAGCGCGCGCTGGCGCCGGTCGCGACGATCACGCTGTCGGCGGTGTAGGTCTCCTCGTCGGTGCGCAGCACGAACGGCCGCGCGCCGAAGTCGACCGCGGTCACGTCGACGTTGTGGATCACCGCGCCGAAGCGCTCCGCCTGGACCCGGAACTGCTCCATCAAGTCGGGCCCCAGGATCCCCTCCGGGAAGCCCGGGTAGTTCTCGACCTCGGTCGTGAGCATCAGCTGCCCACCGTACATGTGACCGGCGAAGACGAGCGGGGCGAGGTTGGCGCGGGCGGCGTAGATCGCCGCCGTGAGGCCGGCGGGGCCGGAGCCGATGACGGCGACCTTGGCGTGGGTGGGGGCGGACATTCCGCACTCTTCAACCCGAGCCGGCCGCCGTCCGGTTCGTTCCCCGGCCCTTCAGCGCAGGATGTGCTGGCGGGCCGGCGCCCGCAGGACGTAGCCGTGCGCGGCGCGCTCGACCGCGTCGTCGAGCGGAGCCAGCTCCGGGGCCAGGCCGCGGCGCGCGAGCGCGCGCGCGATCAGCCAGTCGGTCAGCGCCGGGTTGCGCGGCAGCAGGGCGCCGTGCAGGTAGGTGCCGATCACGTTGCGCCGCCAGGCGCCGGCGGTCCGGTCCTCGCCGTTGTTCCCGAAGCCCTTGACGACCCGCGCCAGCGGCTTCGCCTCCGCGCCCAGGTACGTGCGGCCGCCGTGATTCTCGAAGCCGACCAGCGGTTCGCCCTCCAGGCCCGGCAGCGCCGACTCCCAGATCGCGTCGCCGACGAAGCGGACCCCGTGCGAGTGGGTGACCGCGTCGAGGATCCCGCCGCCGGGCAACTCGCGGCCCGAGGGGGTCACGTAGGCTTTGCCCAGCAGTTGGAACCCGGCGCAGACGCCGAGCACCGCCAGGTCTTGCTCGACCAACCGCCGCAGCGGCTCGGCTTTGGTCGCGACGAAGTCGTCGTGGATCCGCTCTTGCTCGAGGTCCTGACCGCCGCCGATGAAGGCCAGATCGACCTCGTCGAGTTCCGGCGCCGCGCCCTTGCCGATCCGCACGACTTTGACGTCGAAGCCGCGCCATTCGAGGCGCCGGGTCAGTGCGATCACGTTGCCGCGGTCGCCGTAGACGTTCAGATAGTCGGCGTAGAGCCAGCCGACGACGAGCCTGTTCATCGCGACCAATAATTCGCGGCGAGACCGTCGGTCTGCAGGCGCGCGCGGACCTGCATCATCGCGGTGTAGGTACACATCATGACGAGCGGCAACTCGCTAGCCGAGTGGAGTTCGCGCTGCAGCGCCGCTTCGAGATCCGGGCCCTGCCGCACCGGCGTGACCCCGGCGTATTTCAGGCGCAGCGTGACGTCCTCGTGGCGGCGCCCGGCGACGACCAACTCCAAACCGGTGCGCTCGGCGAGCCGTTCGAATTCGACGTCCCACATCCACGACAGATCTTCTCCGTCGGCCGGCAGGTCGTTGATCGCCAGCAGCACGCGCACCGGCTCGCGGTGGCGCACCAGGTCGTCGAGAAAGGCGTTGAAGCCGACCGGATTCTTGAGCAGCACCAGCGTCGCGCGGCGCCCGTCGACCTCGATGAACTCGTAGCGCCCGTAGGGTGGCTCGACGTCCGCCAGCAGCGCGGCGGCGGTCTCCGGCGGGATGCCGAGCACGGTCGCCGCGGCGAACGCGGCGGCGACGTTCGCTGCGTTGACGTCGCCTTGCAACCGGCTCGCGATCCGGCGGCCGGCCAGCTCGACAAACAGCCCTGGTCCGGCGTCGCGCACGATCGTCGCCCGATACGGCGTCGGCGGCGAAGCGAAGCCGCAGTGTGGACAGTGAAAGCCGTTCGCGTCGTGCGCCAGCATCTCACCGCAGGCTGCGCACAGCCGCCGGTCGACCAAGAACGGCTCGCGGCGCGTCTCCTCGTGCGCGACGCCGAACCAGATCGTCTGGCGTCCGCTGGCCAGCACCATCGCGACTAAGCGCGGATCGTCGGCGTTCGCGACGACGACGGCGTTGAGCGGCAGCAGCGCGAGCGCTTCGGAGAACGCGCGCACGACCCGGTCGACCTCACCGTAGCGGTCGAGCTGATCGCGGTAGACGTTGGTCAGCACGACCAGCACCGGGCGCGTCTGCGCGACGACGCGCGGCAGCGTCAGCTCGTCGACTTCGAGGACCGCGGCATCGGCCGCGACGCGGCCGCGCAGATCGGCAGCGCGCGTCGCCGTCGAGACGATGCCGTGAAAGAGATTCGCGCCCTCACCGTTGCTGATGACTCGCTGGCCCCGCGCGCGCAGCAGCCCCGCGATGAGCCGCGTCGTCGTCGTCTTGCCGTTCGTCCCCGCGACGAGGATCGTCGCTGTGCCGGAGAGCAGCGGGCCGAGCAGCTCCGGCGCGATCCGGGCCGCGATGCGGCCCGGCAACGTCGTCCCGCCGCCGCCGATCCGGCGCAGCAGCGCGGCGGAGGTCTTCCCCGCCCACACCGCGGCTAGCCGGCGCACGCTTGGCCGACGGCGGGGGCATGAGGTTGGGGCACGAAGGACGGTTCTCGTCACACTACGGACACCCCGTTCGCTTGCTTCGGAGGTCCATGCGCGTTGAAGCTCCTGCTGCAGATCCTGCTCGCGGTGATCCTTCATCCGATCGCTGTCATCCTGATGTGGCTCAACCTCGCAAGCCGTGACGACCTTTCGACGGTCGAAAAGGTGATCTGGGCCATCGTTGGGATCATCTGGGGGATCGGCCCGATCTTGTACATCCTGGTCGGACGGGGCGCGCTCTGGTAGTGAACTGGCCGCGCATCCCACTCGAAGACGATCCCGCCGACGTCCTGCGCAAGGCGATGCGCGGGAACGGGCTCGACCCCGCCGCGCTCGCGCAGCGCACGGGGCTCGACCCGAACGCCGTGCAGACGTGGCTGCGCGGTGACGGCGTCCCCACCGAAGACCAGGCACGCGCGGTCGCAGTCATCCTGCGCCTCGATCCTGGGAAATTCGCCGACGCGGCCGCGCGCCGCTGGTACCCCGGGGCCGAGTTGCCGGCTGACGTCCGCCACCATCCGCACGATCCGCATCCCTCCAACGGCTATCTGTTCTTCCTCGAGGACGGCCTGACGGCGGCGCTGATCGACCCGGCCGGCTACCCCGAGACGCTGCTGCGGGCCGTCAACGACGGGCCCTACGCGCTGCGCTATATCCTGATCACCCACAAGCACGCCGACCACTGCGACGCGACGGCCGACGTAGCACGAGCGTTCCCCGATGCGCAGATCGTCATGCATCGGGCCGACGTCGGGGCGATCGGCGCGCTGGCGCACCGGGCGCTCCCGGTCACCGACGGCGACGAGCTGCCCTTCGGGGCCGACGCGGCGATCCGGATGCTGCACACCCCGGGCCACACCGACGGCTCGGCCTGCTTCCTGTTCCGCTCGACCGTGTTCACCGGCGACACGCTGTTCGCGGGCTCGGTCGGCGGGATCTTCGCCGACGTCTCGACCTACGCCGACCTGCTGGCCAGCATCCGCTTCAAGCTCTTCGCGCTCGACGACGACACCGTCGTGATGCCGGGCCACGGCCCGCCCTCGACGATCGCCGCCGAACGCTCCCACAACCCGTTTTTCTGAACGGCGCGACGCGGATGCGGTGGATTCGCAGGAGGGCCCCCTCGCCTCGGTCGCGCACCTCGTCCGCGATGAGATCCGCCCATCGGTTTGCCAGGGTTCTCGCCGTGGCGTTGGTCGCGTTCGGTGCAGCCGGGCCCGCGGGGGCGCAGAGCATCGGCAAGATCTATCAGGTCGGCGACGCCGCCGGCAGCGGCGGGACGACGATGAGCGCGCTGTACGCCACGCTCGACGGCTACTGCCGCGTGGTGGCGAAGCTGCGCAATACGCCGCATCCGGGGATGCTGAGCCCGGCGCAGATCCATCAGCTCTTGCCGGTGATCGACTTCTTGCGCGACGGCGTCCGCGTGCAGGTCGTGCACGGGCCCGCGTCGCTGCCCTGCGTCCACGGCCCCGCGTACTTCACCGTCCGGCTGGTCGACGGCCACGCGACATTCGGCGCGACGACCGGTTGGATCAACGGGATGAACCTGGTCGTCCCGCGGTAGCCGATGCGAGCACTGGAACGCGTCTTCGAGACGATCCTCTGGAACAGCCGCTTCCTGACGATCGTCGCCGTCGTCGCGAGCCTGGTGGCGTCGCTAGGGATGCTCTACGTCGCCAGCGTCGACACGATCCACCTCGTCCAGAGTCTGGGCGGGTACTACGACGCCAGCGCCGTCGCGCACCGCGCGGTCCACGGCGCGATCGTCGTCAGCGTTGCGGAGATCATCGACGGCTACCTGTTCGCGCTGATCCTGATGATCTTCTCGCTGGGCATCTACGGGCTGTTCATAAACAAGATCGACGCGGCGGAGAACGACGCCGTCGGCGCGCGAATCTTGCTGATCCGCAGCGTCGACGACCTCAAGGACCGCTTGGCCAAGGTCGTCTTCCTGATCTTGGTCGTGCGCTACTTCGAGTACGCGCTCGAGCAGACGCCCGACTCGCCGATCGCGCTGCTCGAGTTGGCGGCCGGGATCGCGCTGATCGCCGGCGCCCTGTTCCTCACCAGCCGCAGCCAGGAGCACTGAACGTCCCGCGACGTCAGCGTCGCTTCGGTTTGTTGATCGTCCCGCGGCAGCCGCCGACCCCGCACCCGCAGCGCTTGCGGTCGGAGTGGTAGGTGTCGACGTAGTCGATGGTGATCTCCTCGCCGGGCCGGATCGCGCGCAGCGCGAGGACGAGCAGTCGTTGTCCGTAGGTCTGCATGAAGGCGTTGGGCCGGCAGGAGTGGTTGATGTAGTGCGTCCCGTTCCCGCCGCGGCTCCCGTCGATCGACCAACGCTGGTCGAGCCCGCTCATCCGTAGGACCGCGCGCCGTGCAGCGCGTCGTCCGGCCTCGGCGTTGCTGATCCGCTCGCCGGTGTACTCCGCGATCTTGCGCCGCCGCGCGAACCGCACGGTCGCGAAGCAGCCGTGGCCGTGGATCGGCGACGGCCCGACCCGCAGCCCGGGTGCGAGTCTCACCGTGCGGTCAGCCGCGCACCGAGGTCGCGACGCTCGCGACCGGCTGGTTCCCGACGCGCGCGGTGATCCGGACCGTCGGTGGCGATGCGACCACGCTCTGCGGGACGACCTGGAACTCGACGATCGAGACGCCGCTCGGCGGAACGGTCAGCTGCACCTGGAACGGCGAGCAGACGCGGTCGGTGCAGAACGAGCCGATCCAGCGCTTGGGAAGGCCGTGCGTCGCCAAGTCGATCGTCGAGCCCGGCTTGCCGGTGACGACCAGCCGGTACTTGATCGTGCTCGCGACCGAGCCGGGCAGATCGGGGCCGGTCCACGGTGCGAGCGAGAGCGACGGCGGCGCGCCCGGCACGACGCCCAGCGCGACGGTGCCTTCCTGCGCGCGCTCGATGTACCAGGTGCGGCGCGGGTCCGACGGAGCGACCCGCTCGGCTTCGGCGAGCGCGCGGGCGAAGAACGCGCGCGCTTTGGCCGCGTGGCCGAGGTTCGCTTCGGCTTGACCGGCGTAGAGCGCGGTCCACGCGATCTGTGCTGCGTTCGGCGGCGGCTCGGCGGCGGCGAGCGCGAGTGCCTTCGCGAACGACGCCTCGCCGCCGGCGACGTCGCCGACCTCGATCTGCGCGCGTGCCAAGGCGACGTAGGCCCCGCGCGACGGCGCGAGCTGCCCGATCTGTTGGTCGAGCCGCACCACCGCGGCCGAGTCGCCCAGCTCGCCTTCCACGACCGCCAGCCCGCCGAGCGCTTCGAGATCGTTCGGCGCCTTCGCCAGCGCGTCTTCGTAGGCAGCCTTCGCGTCGGCCCAGCTGCCGAGCGCGGCGTCCTCGTCGCCGTGCAGACGCGCCAAGAGCGCGAGTTGCGCGTCGTCGGCGGCGATCGGGGCCAGCGCGGCGATCGCCGCCGCGCGCAGCGCCTCTTCTTCTTGTTGCGTGGCGATCAAGTCGTGGTCGCGCGACGAGTCGTCCATCGCTTCGTCGAGCAAGTCGTCGACCTGTCCGATCGCCGCGACGGCGCGCTGCACCGATGCGAGCACAGTCGCCGGATCGCCGGTGAAGGTGTACTGCGCGGGCGCCAAGACCGCGTCGAGTTGCGCTTGGAAGGCGCTGATCAACGGCGCGCTCGCGCCGTGCTGCGCGGCGACGACGTAGGCATGCAACTGCGCGCGCGGTAAGAGGTTGTCGGCGTGGCGCGCCCGCAGCACGCCGCTGGGATCGATGACGAAGGTCGTCGGGTAGTTGCGGATCGCGTAGTCGCGCGCAAAGGCGCTCGTACCGCTGGTGGCGACTTGCGGATACGGGATCTCCTTCGCGACCGAGAAGGCGCGCACGACCTCGGCCGACTCGGTCGTGTCGACGCCCAGGAACGCGACGCCGGCCGCCGAGTCGGCCCGCGCCTCGGCAACCAGGTCGGGCGTCTCGAGCCGGCACGGCGGGCACCACGAGCCCCAGACGTTGATGACCAGCGTCCGCCCGCGGTAGTCGTCCAACCGCACGCGCTTCCCGTCGATCGTGGTCAGATCGAAATTGGGCGCCGGCTGGCCGATGACCGGACCGGGGAGCTGCGTCGCCGCCAGCAGCGGTCCCGGACCGAGCGTCAGTCCGAGCGCGAGCAGCGGGGGCACGAGTCGCTTCATACGCTCCTCCGACGCCCCGCTCGCCGACGAAGTTGCGGCTGCCACCTGAACCGAAGGGGCCCGCATGCGCAAGGTCAACACGCGGGACATCGCCGAGATCACCTGGTCGTCGCCCAAAGGCCGCTTCGCTGGCGCGGGCAAGCAGATCTCCGAGGCGCTGGGGCGCCAACCCCAATCGTCGGACTTCAACGAACGGCACCCCTTCGACGTCGAGCTGCTGCGGCTGCCGCCCGGCGCGACACCGTACCCCTATCACGCGCACAGCGCGCAGTGGGAGTTCTATGTCGTCGTGGCGGGGAGCGGCGTCGCGCGTCACGCGGAGGGGACGACGCCGATCGAGCCGGGCGACGCCTTCCTCTTCCACCCCGGCGAGCCACACCAGCTCACCAATACGGGTACGCAGGATATGCTCATCTACGTCATCGCCGACAACCCGTTCGGCGAGTCGGCCTACCTTCCGGACAGCGACAAATGGATCGTGCGCGCGCCGGAGAGACGCATCCTGCGCGGCACGCCGGTCGACTACTTCGACGGCGAGGAGTAGCTAGCGCGCCTGCGCGGCCAGGGCGGTGAGCTGGGGCGCGGCACTGACCCCGTACGATGGCACGACCGAGACGTGGAGCGTCCGAGCCGTGCCTTCGGCCGCGGCCTGGAGGCCGTGCAAGCGCGTCGGGACCGGGACGACGAACGTCGTCTCGCGCGGCATCGCCATACCGTGCATCGGCGGGCCGAAGAACGCGATCGTAGCAGCGTAGTAGGGGCTGTCGGCGCCGACGTGCGTCGTCCCCTCCGGCGCATCGATCAGCACGTCGAAGGAACGCCCGCTGCCCGGACGGATCACCGTCACCTCGAGCGCAAGCGAAGACGCTTCGCCTTCGCCGGCGAGGGCGCCTAACGTCGGCCCCGGCAACGCGACCGTCCCGGCGTTGGTGCCGGTCAGCGTACCCTGGTAGAGCGTGGGTGTGCTGACCGCTGCGGCACCCAGCGCCGCGCCGGCCGGCTCCGGCGCGTCGTCCGGGAAGCCCGGTTGGTAATCGTAGTCGAAGGCCGACGTGTGCAGGTACATCCCCGCGCGACCGTTGGTGACGTACCGTGCGTTGCCGTCCACGAAGAACAGAAACGGTTCGTTCTCGAGCTGCGCGCGCACCGCTGGATCGGTCGGCAGGATCGGCTGCCCGATCCGCAGCTGCTTGCGCGTCCACGAATCCCAGAGCCGATCCATGTTCGAGTGGTGCAGGAAGAAGATCGGGTCGATCGGCGAGAGATTGTTGGTCATGTTGCCGTACGGGCCGTAGTCGAGCGGACCGGCGCCGCCGATGTAGTTGTGCACGTTGTTGTGCGGCAGGCCCTCGAGCATCGAGAACGCGCCGCGCCCGGCCGGCGGCGCGTTGTGCGAGGTCGTGCGCACGCTGGTGAAGCTGTTGGCGACCACCGGGTCGGTGAACCGGATCGGCTTGAGGCCGTTTCGCACGACGTCGGGGGCCACGTCGGCCAGCGCCTTGCCGTCGAGATCAGGGTTGGTCCGCGTTAGGTAGCGCGCCGCGAAGGTCGGAGCGAAGGCGATGTCGCCGGCGCTGGCGATGTTCGTCTTCGCGTTGAACGCCCGCATGTCGTTCCACATGTCGTCGAAGCTCGCGTATCCGCGCGTCTGCAACTGCGCGCGCTGCGTCGGGAGGAGCGCGTTCCAGTACCGCAGGAGCGGTGCTTTGATGAAGTCCGTGAACACTTCGAGGTTGAAGGTGTAGCGGCGGTAGGCGGCGTTGGTCGGGTCGAGCACGCCGTCGAACATCCCGGCCGGGATCCGCGGAAGCCGCGTCCAGTCCCAGTAGGGCAGCGTGAACGACGGATTGCCGCTCACCGAGCGGATCGTCTGCTCGAAGTAGCCGGTGTAGCCACGGTGCCAGACGTAGAACCACCAGTTCCCGTGCGGGCAGTCCATGAAGTGGACGAACGTGTTGCGAAACCAGTTGTGCGGGTGCTCCGGCGGCAGCGCCAACATCCGCTCGACCGCGCGCGCGTAGATGGCCAGCATCTGTTGGCCCTGCGGACTGGTCACGTTGTAGCGCCGATACCTGGCGGCGGCGGCCGCAGGGGCGCCGGACAACGCCGTGACGGCGACGGCTCCCGCAGCGCTCGTCAGAAAACGCCGGCGAGCCATGGTTCGGGTTCCGAGATCAGGCACCACGCCATCCTCCACACCAAGATAGGCGAACGCCTCCTTTCTTAGCCCCTCGGACGCGACTTCCTCTAGCCGACGAGGTGCGCGCTCAGGTGCGCAGCTTGATCCCGGCGGACGTCATCCAGAGGGCGACGCCGAAGCCCAGCGCGGCGAGCACCGTCACGATGGTGAGCGCGATCCCGAGCGGCTCGTCGCCGGTGCCGGTGTAGCTGTAGCGGAAGGCGTCGATCATGTGGAACATCGGGTTGACCAGCGAGATCTTCTGCACGACCGGCGGCAGGAACTTGATCGAGGTGAAGACGCCGCCGACGAAGACCAGCGGCGTGATGAAGAACGTCGTCATCACGGCGATGTGGTCGAACTTCTCGGCCAGTAAGCCGAAGATGATCCCCAGCGCCGAGAAGAGGATCGCGACCAGCACGATCGTCAGCAGGTAGAGCAGCCAATTGATCGGCGCCGTGTGCACGAAGATGACGCCCAGAGCCGTGATCAGCAGCGCGATGAAGATCGCGCGCAGCACGCCGGCCACCGTGTAGCCCAGCACCATCTCGAGCGCCGAGATCGGCGCGATCAGCACCTCCTGGATCGAGTTCAGGAAGCGCCCCTGGAACATCGAGCTCGACCCCTCGCTGTAGGTCTGATCGATCACCTGCAGCATGATCAGCCCGGGGATCAGGAACTGCGCGTAGGTGACGCCGCCGACCGAGTGGATCTGGCTCCCCAGCGCCAAGCCGAAGATGAAGACGTAGAGCAGCGTCTGGATCACCGGTGGCCAGATGACCTGGTTGATGATCGCGAAGGTGCGGACGATCTCGCGCTTGACGAGGGTCTGGAATCCGACCGGGTTGCCGATCATCGCCGGGTTAGTTCCAGGAAGATATCCTGCAGCGAACCCTCGCCGATCAGCTTCTGCGTGCGCTCGAGCGCGACCAGCTTGCCCGAGCGGATGATCCCGATCCGGTCGCACAGCTCCTCGGCCTCCTCGAGGTAGTGGGTGGTGAGGATGATCGTCGTCCCGTTGGTGTTCAACTCGCGCAGCAGCGACCACAGCTCGAGGCGCAGCTCGACGTCGACCCCGGCCGTCGGCTCGTCGAGGATCACCAGTGGCGGCTCGTGGATCAGCGCGCGGGCGAGGGTCAAGCGGCGCTTCATCCCGCCCGAGAGGCGGGTGTAGACCTGTTTCGCCTTCGAGGCCAGGCCGAAGCGTTCGAGCAGCAGGTCGGCGCGCTTGGCGACGGCCGCACCGCGCAGCCCGTAGTAACCGGCCTGGTAGATCAGCACGTCGCGAATGTTGAGATAGCGGTCGAAGTTGTATTCTTGCGGCGCGAGCCCGACCTGCCGCCGGGCGGCACGCCAGTCGCGTTCGACGTCATGGCCGAACAGCGCGATCG
>JBEKLD010000032.1:0-23417 GCA_050010375.1 Vulcanimicrobiaceae bacterium | reverse complement strand
CACATCCGCAAGCAACAGCCTCCGCACCGTAAATGCCATTAGACGTGGAAACGAAGCGAGCGCCTCGGCCTTGTCCTCTTCCGTCTCTGCCTGCTCGGGCAGGGCCACCAGCCCGCTCTGCACCCGTTCGTAATGGCGTATCAGAGCAAGTAAGCTAGCGTGCTCCTGCTTCAGCGCGTGTAGACCAATAAGCTGACGCTCGATTTCATTGAGCCGAACGCGCAGGGCTCCCAGTAGCTCGCCCGCTTCCATGATCGCATCATAATCACGCCACCTGTGTCTGTCAAGTCGACGCAGGATTCTGCCAGGCTTCTGCCAATTACCGTACAGTCGCTTACTTCGCCTCAGGAGCCGAAATGGTAGCTCACGGCCGCCCCAATGGCATCGTCCAACTGAGCGGGATCTACACCTGCACATGCCGGCTGCGCCAAAGCGTCACGCTATCAAAGGGTGAGCGATTTCCTGGCCACATAAAAACCGAGGTTTGGGTCTGGGGGCCCTGGCCGCGTAGACGCGGCGTCCAAAATCTCCCCGACGACAACGATCAAGGTGGCGTCTCAGGAGAAGGTTCTGCTGCGTAAGCGCACGCCGCTTCGTTCGTCGGCGAGTCTAATCCAAACCCTCGACGAATCGCGCGAACGATTTCCACGCCATCGCCCCATGCGTAGGGACAACGAATCGCGCTAGCGGACACGAGGGGTAGCCGACCGGCGCGGCGGGGAAGATCGTGCGCATGAACGCCGGCCTCACCCTCCTCATCGTCATCGTCGCGGCGATCGCGGTCGCGTGGGTCGCGGTGCGTCGCGACCGCGTGGGACGCAAGCTCCCCGTCGCCGTCGCGACGGTACGTGACGATGACGTGGCCGACACGCAGGTCCTCGCGCAGCTGCGCGCCGCCGGGGCCGACCTCACCAAGCCAACGCAGATCCGGTACTCCCTCTACGTGCCGACGCGCGCGCAAGCCGAACAGGCAGCCGCCGAACTCGCCGCGCGTGGGTTCGTCCCGGAGCTGCGCCCGCCGGCCGGTCTGCAAGCCGGTGGCGCGATCGATACCGAGTGGGCGGTGATCGCGGTCGAGACGCACGTGCCGTCGCCCGAACACGTTCGCGTCGCGCGCGCCATCTTCTCCCGCCTCGCCACGACGTTCGGCGGCGTCTACGACGGCTGGGAAGCTGCGGTCACGCCATAGCGGGCCGCGCGCTCGCCAGCGCCATCCTCTTGTCAAGCCCGGCCGCCTGGGCTATCATCGTCGCCGCGGAGGACGCTGGGCCGTCGCGGCGCACGTGCGTCGAGGAACGTCCGGGCTCCATCGGGCAGGGTGCAGGATAACGTCCTGTCGGGGCAACTCGAAGGAAAGTGCCACAGAAACATACCGCCGCCTCGCAAGAGACGGTAAGGGTGAAATCGTGCGGTAAGAGCGCACGGCGCTCCGCGGTGACGCGGGCGAGGGTAAACCCCACCTGGAGCAAGACCGCTCGAATCGAGTTCGCTTCGGCGAACTCCCGCCGGCCCGGCGGAACGAGCAACGTCGCATCGAGGTCGACCGTGAGGCCGGCCCCAGAGAGATGACGGCCACCGCCTTCGGGCGGGACAGAATCCGGCGTACAGGCGTCCTCCGCGCTTTCGCCTTGCATACCGCGGGCGCTCAACGGGCACCGCCCACGTCGTGGAACCTACCCGATCGCGCTCCGGCGAGCGCGGATTTACGCTAATCGAGTTGATGGTCGTGGTAGCGATCATCGCGATCCTGGCCGGGATCCTGATCCCGAACTTCGTCAACGCACGCGCCCAGGCACAGACCGCGGCGTGCGAGTCGAACCTGCGCTCGATCGCGACGTCACTCGAACTGTACTACACCGACAACCAAGTCTATCCGACCGCCGCGGGCGCGAGCGTCCAACCATCGCTGCTCACCGCCAACGGCGTCGCCTATCTCGACAACACGCCGAAAGATCCCGCCGCGCAGACGTCGACGGCGACGTACTCGCTCACCACGACGCAGGCGGCCGGCGGGAACCCGGCGACGTACACGATCACCTGCCCGGGCATCCACGTCGGTTCGACGCTAGCGAAGATCCCGGTCAGTGGGGGGACGAGCGGAACGGTCTGCGGAACGGGCTGCGCCGCGACGACGATTCTGTACGTCGCCGGCGAAGGACTGCAGGTCACGCCGTGACCGACGTCGTCAGCGCCGCGTTGCGCGCCGCGCCGGCCGGCGAGGCCTTCGCCTATCCGTTGGCGTTTGCCGCCGGCGTCGTGACGAGCGTCGGCCCGTGCGTCGCCCCGCGCTACGTCGCGCTCGCCGCCCTGGTCCAGTCCACCGCGCGTCCGTGGCGCGTCGCCGGCGCCTATCTCGTCGGCCTCGTCGCCGCGATGGTCGCGATCGGTCTGGCCGTCGACGCGCTGAACGCGCTGCGCGCCGCTTCGATGGTGCTGAATCTCGCGCTGGCGACGACCCTGGCCGTGGTCGGCGTGGTGACGCTGGCGCGCGGTGGTCGTACCGTGCATGGGCACGCCGGAGAGTGCGCGCCGCTCGGCGTCGGCGGCATCGCGCTGCTCGGAGCCTCGGGCGCGCTCATCGTCTCGCCGTGCTGCACGCCGATCCTGGCCGCGATCGCCGGCCTCACCGTCACCGCGGGCCGGTTCGGCAGCGGCACCGCGTTGCTCGCCGTCTATGCGCTCGGCCACGCGTGGCCATTGCTGCTCACGACGGCGGCCGGGACGCCGCTCGCCGCCGGTTTCGCGCGCCTGGCGGGAAGCGACGCGCCGGCGACCGTCAGCGGGACGCTGATGCTGGCGCTAGCCTCGTACTACGGGTTGCTCGCGTGAGCGCGCTCTCGCGTCCGCGCCGCTTTGCCGTCGCCGCTGCCGCGCTCGCCTGCGCGGCGGTCCTCTTTCGCGGTGAGGTCGCCACGGCGCTGGTCACCCGTGGCGACGACTCGCTGCGCGCCGGCGACGTCGATGCGGCCGTGCGCGCATACACGCGCGCGGTGACGATAGACCCGCGCTCGGCGACGGCCGCCGACCGGTTGGCCTTCTTCTTGCTCATGCGTCGTCGCGAGGGAGACGCGCGGCGCGCGCTCGCGACCGCCGTCGGCGCGTTGCGCGCACGACCTGACGACCCCGCCTTGCTCGCCGATCGCGGCTTCGCTGCGCAGCGACTCGGGCGATGGCGTGAGGCCGAGCGAAGCTTTGCGGCGGCGGCGATCGCAGCGCGCGATCCACGCTACGCGCACTTCGCCGCCCGCATGGCGCAGCGCGCGCACGACCCGGTCGAAGCCCGCCGCCAGTTCCTGGCCGCGCTGGCGCTCGATCCGGCCTACGGACCGGCGCGCGCCGCACTCCGCGGCTCCGCGCGGTGACCATCGCCGCACCGGCGGCGATCGCCGTCGCCGGCACGTTCGTCGCGGCGGCGACCGACGTACGGACCGGGCTGATCCCCGACCCGCTCACCCTCGCGACCGTCACGCTCGCGCTTGCAGCAGCGGCCGGAACCGGGACGATACCGGCGGCGATCGGCGGCGGTCTCGCCGCCGGCGGCGCGCTCCTCGCGCTCCATCTGTGCACTCGTCGGCGCGGGCTCGGACTCGGGGACGTGAAACTCGGCGTCGCGATCGGCGTCGGTCTGGGCGCGTCGGCCGCGCTCGAGGCGCTCGGGGTGGCGTTTGTAGCGGGTGCGCTGGGCGGGGTCGGCCTGCTGGTGGCACGCCGGGCGCACCGGCGCAGCGCCCTCCCGTTCGCGCCGTTTCTCGCGTTGGGGACCGCCATCGCCGCCGTCGCCGGAAGTGCTGCGCGGTGAAGCGCACGCTCCCGCTCGGCGTCGATCTCGGCCGGGCTCGGATCTGCGTCGCCCTCGCCGAACGCGGCCGGGATGGGACGCCGCAGCTGATCGCGGCCGTCTCGCGGCCGACCGGCACGAATGCCGCGACAACGCTCGCCGGCGTGCGCGCCGAGCTCGGCACGCGCGAGCAGCGTTGTGTCCTGGCGCTCGGGGCGCCGGACTCGCTCGCGCGCGAGGTGACCTTTCCGCCACTCGGTCGGCGCGAGCGCGAACGGGCCGCGCGCTTCGAGGCGGCCCGGTTCGTGCCGTATCCGCTCGACGAGATGGTGGTTCGGTTGCTTCCGCTCGCCGCCGACCGCCACGCCGTCGCCGTCGCCCGGCGGGCGGCGTTCGAGAGCGCGCTGCAGGTCGCGCGGCGCGCTCGACTGCGGACGATCGCCGTCGACGACGCGGCGTTCGCACTGCTCCGGGCGTTCGACGCCGACGTGATCGTCGACATCGGTCTCACTACCGGCAACTGCGTGGTGCGCGACGAGCCGTTGCCGGCCGTACGCGTCCTGACGCTCGGCGGGCAGGCGCTGACCGACGCGATCGTCGCCGCGCTCGGCATCGACGACCTGACGGCCGAACAGCGCAAGCGCGGCGTCGGTCTCGCCGGCGCCGGCGAATCGGTGCGCGACGCCTTGGTCGACCAGATCGCCGGAGCGCTCGTCGCGGCGCGCACCGCGATCTCCCACGAGCTCACCGGCGTCGTCCTCACCGGCAACGGTGCGCGTCTGCCGGGCCTGGCCGCGGCCGTCGAACGCGCAGTCGCCATCCCGACCCGACTGGGGACGTTCCCGCCGCACGCTTGCAGGACGCTGCCGGCCGACGTCGTGCGGGCCGCGGCGCCGGATTGGGGGCTCGCCTACGGCTTGGCGCTGTGGGACTGCGCGGCATGAGGCGATTCAATTACGTCCGTACGCCAAGCGAACGTCTCTTCGGCGTTCCGCTTCGGGTCGATGCGCACGCGCGCGCTCCGCTCGCCGCGCTCGGCGCGGCACTCTTGGTCGTCGCGACCGTCTGGTTCCTCGAGGAGGCGCGGCTTGGGGCGGCGCAGCGCGCCGGCCTCGACGCGGCGGCGCGCCTGCGCAGCATCGCCCCGGAATTGGCTCGGGCGCGTGCGCTCGAGGCGGAGATCGTGCGGCTGCGCGCGCTCGACCGGCTGGTCGACGACCTCGCGCGCTCCGGCGCTCGCTCCGCCAGCCGGCTCGCGCTGCTCGGGAACCGCCTGCCGCCCGAGGCCTGGCTGACGACGATCCGCGTCCAGGGCCGCGAGATCGCCCTCGAAGGCCGCGGCGCCAGGCTCGCCACCGTCGGGAACGCGCTAGCGACGCTGCAGCGGCTACCCGGTTATGCCTCGGCACGGCTCGTCACCGTTCGGCGCGATGCGCTCCACGCCGACGTCGTCTATGCGATCGCGCTCGAGGCGTCGCGATGAACGCATCGCACGATGCGGTCTCGCGCGGGCTCGCCCTGGCCGCGCTGACGGTCCTCGTGAGCGGCTACGCGATCGGCGCGCGCGGCGAAGAACAACGCATCGCCTCGCAACTCAACCAGAACGGATCGGCCGCGGAGCGCGCGGACGGAGCGCTGCGCTCGTTGTCGGAGCGTCCCGCGCTGGAGACGGAGCGACGCCGGCTCCGCCAACGCCTCCGTCGTACCGACCTCGGCGAAGACGCGGCGCGTTTGGTCGCGCGTTTTCTGCGTGGCGCCGCGGCCGCAGCCGAGCGGCACGGCGCCGCCGTCGTTTCGGTCGAGGCCGGTGATGTGGCGCACCCGCTCGACCCGCGACGCGATGCGATACCGCTCGCGCTCGAGCTGGAGGGGAGCTATCGCGCGCTGCTGGCCGCCATCACCGACCTCTCCCGCCTCGGCGTCCCCGCCTCCGTCGACGTCGTCTCGCTCGCACGCGCGCACGCGGACGGCCCCGATCGCACGCTCACCGCCGCGCTGCACGTCTCGCTGCTGCGTCTCGCCGCCGAGGATCAGCCCGGTGCCCGCGCTGAACCCCGTTAGCCGCGCACTGCTCGCGCTCGCCGGGATCATCGCCTTGGCGGCGGCCTTCGCCGGCACGCCGCTCGTCGCACGCGGCGGCGCGCGCGTCGTCCCGCTCATCGCTGCGCCTGTACCCGATCCGCCGCGCGCACCGGCATACGCGGCGACCGTGCCGGATCGCGATCCGTTCGCCGGCGGCGACGACGAGAGCACGGCGACGCCGAGCGCGCGCGCGTCGCTCCCACCGATCCCACCGATCCCGGCGCTGCCGCCGAACGCGGGCGCAGCGGGCGTCGCGTTCGTGGCGCCGGGCCCGCGACTGGCCGCCGTCGCGACCGGCTCGCATCCGTACGCGCTCGTCGCCGACGGCGACTCGATCCGCATCGTGAGCATCGGAGAGCCGCTCGCCAGCAGCGTCGTCACCTCGATCGACGCCGCCGGCCTGCGTCTCGCCGACGGAACCCGCTTGACGCTCGATCGCGAATCCGACCGGGGGCGCTCGCCGTGAATCGCGTGGCCTGCGCTTTCTTCCTCCTCGTGCTCGCCGCCACGCCCGCCCGCGCGCAGAGCGAGCGCTTCACCGTCGATGCGCGCGACGTGCAACTCGCCGACGTGATCCGCCTCCTCGGCGCGCGCGCCGGGCAGAACGTCCTGGCGGACGGGTCGGTGAAGGTGCTGCGCGTCACCGTGCGCCTGACGAACGTCACCTTCGATGAAGCGCTGGCCGCCCTCGCCGCATCCTACGGTTTGCAGACGCACCGCGAGGGGAGGGTCGTCATCGTCGGCGACGCCGCTTCGATGAGCCGTCGCTTCGCCGACGACGCCGGCGACGCCGGAACCCGCACGCAACGCTTCGTGCTCGGCCACGGGCGCCCGGACGAGGTCGCCGCGGAGCTCCAGCCGGCGCTCCCCCAGGGGACGGTCGTGGTCGCCGACAAGCGCACCGGCGCGGTCCTGGTCAGCGGTAGCCCGGCGACGCTCTCCCGCGCGCGCGACATCGTCGCCGCGTTGGACGCGCCGGCGAACGGGGCCGACGGGCCGGCCGCAGCTGAGACGATCCAACTCCACAACCTCCGCGCCAGCGAAGCCGTCAAGGCGCTCAAGGGAACGACGCCCGACAACGCGCTCTTCGCCGACGACCGGCAGAACGTAGTCGTCGTCACCGGCAACCTCGAACTGCGGACGAGCGTTCGGACCCTGCTCGCCGATTTGGACGCGCCGGGCCGGCAGGTGATGTTCGAGGTCAAGGTCGCCGATGTCCAGCCGATCAACGACAGCAGCAACGTCGGGTTCGAGTTCGGCGGGAGCGGCTTCGGCAGCGGGGCGCTCGGCGCGCTCCCCTACACGCTCACCAAGAGCTCGATCGTCGTCAACGCCCAGATCGACACGCTCATCCAACACGGTCGCGCCTCGATCCTCGCGCAACCGAAGATCGCGACGCTCAACAACCACGAAGCCTCGTTGCTCGTCGGCGAGCAATACCCGGTCGTCACGGTCAATCAGCAGACCGGCTATCCGAGCGTCCAGACGATCGACGTCGGTGTCCGGCTACGCCTTACCCCGACCATCGGCGACGACGGTGCGATCACCGCGGAGCTGCATCCCGAGTATTCGCAGATCATCGGCTTCAACTCCAGCTTCCCGATCATCGCGAACCGGAAGGTCGATGCGACCATCCGGGTGCGCGACGGCGAGACGATCGTGCTGGGCGGCCTGTTCGAAGACGTCGACTCGGAGACCGTTACCAAGTTCCCGCTGCTCGGCGATCTGCCGATCCTGGGCGCCTTCTTCCGCAACCGCCAGACCTCGCGCAACAAGGACGAGGTCGTCTTCTTCATCACGCCGCACATCCTCTGAGGCGCCGCAACCCGTAAGCGCTGCGTAAGCACCCACGCCCATCCTCCGCAGACGTCGGGAAGCGGGATCTCCGATTCCTCAGTCGCTTGGTCAAGGTGCTCCATGTTCTTACGACAGACGTGCGGTAGGTTGGATCGCACAATCGCGTTCACCGTCACCAGCTCCTCTGCCGCCCTGGCAATCTTCTTGGTGGCATCGTCGTCACCGGCGGCTGCTGCGGCTTCGACTCCCTATGCGCGGGCGTCGGTTCACGCCGTCCCGGGCGCGCTCTGCAATCTCCACTCAGTTGGCGCCGCGGCCGCTGACGGCATCCCAGTCGTTGGCGACAACGACGGCTACGCGCGCTTCTATGCCCGGCGCGCAGTTGCAGGTGATCCCGTGCAGCGCTTGGTTCTCGACTGCGTCGATGCCGCAGGGAAGCAACAGAGCTTCAACGTCGATCTGCGGTCCGATGATACCTTTGCGGCGCGCCCGCTGGACACCAGCAAGGTGCCCGGCTTCGATCGGCCAGCGCTGCGCGGCGACCCGATGAGCCAATCGCAGGCCGCCTTGCTCAAAGCGGGCTACGGGCTGCGGCCCGACCCCATACTCGCCCCCGACGCCTATGCGCGCTGGCTAGCGGCCGCGTCCATCAACGCCCGCGTCTTTCAGGGCAAGTACAGCACATCGTCTCACGCCAAGCCCGCCGGCTTGTTGCCTTCGGCAGGCATCACGACCTCGGCCGGTCCACCCTGGATCGGCGCCGAGCTGACCGGGGCTGCACCCTATAGTATCGTGGAAGGGACCTTCAATATCCCTGAAGCGATTCCGGGCGGCGATGGCACCGGCACGACAAAGGTATCGATCTGGGTCGGGCTCGACGGAGCCGGCGGCCCGCCGCTCATTCAGACCGGAGCAATCATCGAGACCACTCCCACTTCGGCTAGCTATTCGTTCTTTCGCGAATACTGCTGTGGAGACGGGATAAGCAACACGTATGCATCGCCTCCCCAGCCGAATCCAGGCGATGAGATCTACGTCGAGAGCTACTATTGTGATGCGACCGGCAATCAAAGCGAGACCGTACATCTTGGCTGCATGTACTTGCAAGATGGGACCAGTGGCATCGTCTTCATTTGCACTCAAGCTACTGATCCAACGTGCCCATCGGTGCCGCCCTTGAGCGCGTGGACGAACTACAACCAGACCGCGGACTTCATCATGGAATTCGAGGCGGGCGGCCAGTCCTGGCCGGACTTTACCTCGGAGGTCGTCATGGCGGGCTCAGCCTATTCCATCCCGTTGAAAAAGCAGATGAGCGTGTCGAACGATCCCGCGGTGAACATGCTGACGGACTGGACGATCTCTAACCAGCCGCCGCCGCCGACGAATATGGCGGTCCTCTTCGGACCGCAAGAGGTGCTCTTCGGCACGACTGCGCCGGGGCCGACCCTTCCATCAACCCCCTCGTCGCTGTCGTCAACCGAAGACGACAGTACGCAGATGACCCATGACGGAACCCAGATTCACATTTGCCCGAGTGGTACGGTGATGGTCGGAGTCGACACCACGCATAACCGCCTCCTCTGCTCAACCGCGTTCGTCCTTCCCAATCCCGAGAATCTCACCGTGGACGCGACCACCCACGCTTCGTTCAAGTACAGCGGAACGGTCCATTCCGTCCATGTCTGCCCGGCAAACAGTGTCATGGTCGGCTGGAATGAGGCGAAGAACTGGCTCGTCTGCGCACCCGATCTTGCGAGCGGATACGTCGCGACTCCCGGATTTGGGTCGGTGGCGATCAACGGCCCAGGCGGGACACAGGTACCTGAGCCCAAGCACCCTTCGATTTACATGCATTCGTGCGATGCTCCCGGCTCAGGTACCCCGTATGCGATGCAGGGCATGGAAGCAACCGACAACGTGCTGGTCTGCCTGAACGCCGAAACGGTCGCCCAATCGAAATGAGCGATCGCATCGGCTAGACCACCGCGGCACCCAGCGACGGGCGGCGCGGCGGCAATAGCCCGTCGCGCCGCCCCGTGAAGTAGCGCGCCGCGATCTCGTCGGGCGTCGGGAGCGTCACCTCGGCGAAGCGCATCCCCGTCAGCAGCAACTGCAGCTCCTCGGGCGTCGTGCGCGTCAGCCACGGCTCGCCGAGAGCCGCGGCGGCTTCCTCGATCCGCGCGTCGGGTGCGCGCGGGCCGGTGTAGCTGAAGGCGATCTCGCTGCGGGGCGGCAGGGCGGCGACGGCGCGGAAGACGACCTCGACGGCCTCGCGCCGCAGGTACATCATGACGCCCAGCCACGAGAAGAACGCGGGCTGGGTGACGTCGATCGCCTCGGCCAACGCCGCGGCGATCGGCGTGTGCTCGAAGTCGACCGGGACGAACGCGACGTTAGGCGGGATCGCGATGCCGGCGGCGGCGAGCCGTTCGCGCTTGGCGCGCTGCGTCGCGGGCGCGTCGATCTCGACGATCCGCAGCGCACGCGCCCACGGCGGCTGGCGGTAGGCGAAGGTGTCGTAGCCGGCGCCCAGGCTGACCGCCTGCCTGACGCCGCGCGCAGCGGCGGCAGCCAACCGGTCCTCGGCGAAGCGGCTGCGCGCGACGACCTGCGCGCGCAGCGCGACCCGGTCGTCGCGCTGCCAGCGCGCCGGATCGCGTTCCAGCTCGCCCATCAGCTCGGGCGGCACGAGGCGGACCGCGATCGGGTCGTCGAGGATCTTCGGGTCAGCGTCGTAGCGCTGGTGCACCGCGCGCAGCGCGGCGACCGACAAGGCCGTCCGGCTCGGGCCGCGTTCCTCCATCCACGCCCGCGTTCGTCGCCGCCGGAGAAGCGACCCTCAGCGCCGTAAGCGTCGCGTAAGCCGCACGGACTTGAATTGGAGTCAGGGGGAAACGTCCATGTCGCTTCGCCGCGCCGCGATCACCTGCGCCATCCTTGCCATCTTCGGGCTCGCCTCGCCCGCGACGACGCTTGCCACGCCCGTCCGCGGGTCGATCCCGTGGGACTTCATCGCCTGCAAGTTCTCCGATACGACGACCGTGCCGTACCCGATGTCGTACTTGCAGACGAAGCTGTTGGGCAAGGGCGTCGGCAGCCTCGCGGATTGGATCTCCACCGTCTCGTACGGACTCGCGAATCTGAACGACGTCACGATCCACGGGTATTACACGATCACCTCCGAGACGGGCGCGCAGGCCGTGGCGGCCGAAAAGCAGACTCGCGGCATCGTCTACGCGTCGTGTAAGCAGGCCGCCGCGAACGGCAGCGGTGCCCCCGCCTTCACGCCATCGGGGAATCGCGGCCTCTCCGTCATCACCTGGCCGGAAGTCGACACGTACGGTGCCGTCGGGCGCTCGATGGACGATGCGTCACAACCGGTGGGCGAGTTCGCGCACGAGTTCGGACACGGACTCGGCCTCAATCACTCCTGGTCGAACGACTACAACTTCTACCAGCCGCCGGGTGCCGGCGGCGACTACAACAATCAGTGGGACGAGATGAGCTACGGCGACGTGCACCGGGCCACGACGGCGCCCGATAGTACGTACGGCAGCGGCCCCGGGCTCGACGGCTATCACCTCGAGGCATTGGGCTGGATTCCGATGACGCGCGTCGTCAGCTTCGGCGCGGACGGCGTGCAATCGAAGGTCGTCACCCTCGCGCCGCTCAACCACCCCGAGGTCACGGGCAACCTGCTCGTTCGGGTCCCGATCGATCCGAGCAACCCGCTGCACTACTTCACCGTCGAATACGTCACGGCGGACGGCTACTATTCCGGCGTACCCGGTCAGCAGATCCTGATCAACGAGGTCGTCCAGCCGAACGTCGCCGAAGCGCGCGCGTTCCCGACCTACACGAAGGGATGGCCGACCTACTACACCAGCTACCTACAGCGCGAGCTGGGCAGCTTTCTCGGAACGGGCGACGGACCGCCGTTGCAGACCGTCACGGGTCCGAAATTCACGATCACCTTTCAAAGCATCGTCGGCCAGCAGGCGAAAGTGCTCATCACCGATACGGCCGTCACCCAGGCTCAGGCCCAGGCCGTCTACGGACCGAACACCTGCGTCGAGGGCTACGTCTGGCGCGTCGCCGACGCGAGCGACTACGTCTGCGTGACGCCGGCCGTGCGACTGCAGACGATCGCCGACAACGACGCTGCCGGCGCGCGTCACCAGAGCGGCTCCGCCGCGTGCAAGGCCGGCTTGGTTTGGCGCGGCGCCTTCCCGAACGATCAGGTCTGCGTAACGCCGGCGACCAGGACTCAAGCACTGCAAGACAACGCCAACACCGGCTCGCGCTACGTCATCCCGCTCAACTCGAATACCTGAAGGTGATGCCTCTCATGAATACGCGTACACTTGCCTGGACGCTGCCGGCGCTGATCGCGCTGCTCGCAGCGCCCGCCTTCGGGCAGACGGCCGGTGGCTCGACGCTCCACCGGCTTACCCTCAGCGGAGACGACAGCGAACCGAGCGTCGGCCCGATGTCCCAGGGAGTCGCGCTCGAGCGCCTACGCCTGAGGGGCTATATCGCGTCAGGCAAGCTGGTGCGCAGCGGGACCGCCTGGGTCCTGATCGACGCGAAGACCGGAAAGCGCGTGCAGATCGATGCGCTGAGCGGCGCCGTGACCGTCCTGCCGAAGCGATAGCCCCGACCCGCGGCTACTGCGGCAGGGTGGGCGGAGTGAGCATCGCCGATCCGAACGGACCGTCGCCTTTGAGGTTCGTCGTATCGACGAGACTGTAGTAGGTGTCGCTGCGGTCCGGCGCGGCGTAGATCGTGAGGATCGCCTCCCAAGGCACGCCGCGCTCGTCGGTGATGCTGAACGAGGCGGAACCGGCATGGGCGCCGACGGTCGAGTCGAGCTGGTGCCAGTTGGCCGCGGTCATCTGCGCCGTGAACGCCTGGATCAACGTCGCGATCGAATCCTTCGACACGAGCTTTGCTCCGCTCGCGCCGAAGCGGTACGGGAGCGGACTGCTCGTCATCGCCACACCGTCCGGCGCGACGAGCGTCGGCAACGGTCCGCGCATCTGCCCCAAGAACGCGAGCGGCCCGTTGGTGCTCGCGCAGAGGGCCTCGTGCGGTGCGATCGAGACCTCAAAGCTTCCGTTTCGCTCCGGCGACGAGATGGTAACCCCGGGCTGACCCGCCGGCCCGCACAGCACGACGGGGACCTCCGCGTTCGCCGAGAAGCCGCCATGGAAAGCCTCGAGCGTTGAATTCGACGTCCAGCCGGCGGCCACCAGACGCGACGTATAGGCGGTGATCACCGCTTTCCCGCTGTCCGGAAGGTCGTAGTAGATGCGCAGGTTCGCACCGCGCCGAACGCTCCCGACGATCGTCGCGCCTGCCGGCAGCGGAACGGGTGTGGTCCAGTCCTTGGGCAGAGCACCGACGTAGATCCGGGCTCCGTCTGAACCCGCCAACCGAATCGCGAGCTTCTGCAGACCCGATTCGTTGGCCGGCGCGGAGACGACCACGGACCCTCCGACCGTACCGGCGCGCTGACACGTCGCGTGGCTCGTTACCTTCCATGGCTCGGCCGGTGCGCCGGCCACCTCGAAGGTCCGATCGAAGTGGCCCGCATCGATCCGTCGGTAGGTCATCCGCTTTTGTCGCGACCGCGTCACATCCGCGACCGTCCCAACAAAGCTCAGCGTGTCGCCCTGCCAGCCCGTACTGGTCGCGATGAACGCCCCGTCGCCTTCGCGGGTCGTGACGACGAACGTCCCGGCTTTTTCCACATAGGTCTCGTAGAACTGACCGAGATTACCATCGCCCGACACATAACCATTCGCGAGCGCGAGCGTCGCCCCGTCGTTGGTGAGGCCATACGCCATGGCCGACACCGAACGTCCGTCAGTGGTGCAGTTCCAGGTGCCGAGAAAGTATCTCGCGATGGACGGCGTCTGCGCCGCGGCTGGAAGAGCGGGCACGGCCCACGAACCTGCAACGACCAATGCCACCAAGAAACGGACGACCTTCACTCCCGGGCTCCTTTCACGAAGGCGCACATCAAGCGTATCGTTCACGCAACTCGGCCGCCATTCTCGGAGCGGACTCGCTGCCCCTCGACGTTACCAGACGTTTCGCTCCTGACGATCGTGTTCTCACGGAACTTTAAGCCCGCGGCAGGGTGACGGCGAAGCGCGCGCCGCCGAGCGGCGAGTCCGCGACGACGACCCGTCCGCCCGCGCGTTCGACCATCAACCGCACGAGGGCCAGCCCGATGCCGCTGCCCGCGCTGGCCGTTCCGCGCGAGCGCAGCGCGAAGATCCGCTCGCGTTCGGCCCGCGCCACGCCGGGTCCGTCGTCGTCGACCAGCAGCCGCGGCATCGGCGAATCCGCATCGGCGACGCTGACGACGACCCGCCCGCCCTGCCGGCCGTGCGCGATCGCGTTTTCCACTAGGTTCAGCAGCACCAGCGTCAGCCGGTCGGTGTCGAGCGCGACGGTCCCGGTCGGCTCCATCGGCAGTTCGACGCGCGTCGAGCGTGCGGCGGCGGCGGCCGCGGTCGCATCCCCCACGGCGCCCAGCGCCGCGGCCAGCGAGCCACCGGCGCGGGCGGGCGCGGCGCCGTCGAGGTCGAGCAGCGAGATCTCGAACATCCCCTCGACCAGCCGGCTCATCCGCAGCGACTCGCGATAGGCGATCCGCACGAAGCGCCGCTGTTCGTCGGGGTCGCCGCCCTCGTCGAGCAGCGTCTCGAGGTAGCCACGAATCGCGGCCAGCGGCGTACGCAGTTCGTGGCCGAGCGTCGAGAAGAACGCGTAGCGCTCGCGCTCCTGCGCCCCGCGCACCAACGCCCGCTCGACCAGCGTCGTCAGCGGGGGGAGTGGTGCGTGCGGCTCGAGCGTCGTCCAGCCGCCCTCGACGCTCCCGCGCAGGGCCGCTTGCATCGTCAGCGTGATGCGCGCCAGCGCCGCCCGCGCGTCGGCCGGGACGCCGTGCTCCTCGCGGGTCGGCGCCAAGAGCGCGCACAGGAAGACGTCGCTGCCACGGTCGTGCGCGACCAAGTCCGCCGCGCGCAGCACCCGCGCCACCGCCGTCCCGAACGCGCCGATCGCCCGTCGCTCGGCCAGTCGCGCCGCGCGCATCCCGCTTCGCCATGCGATGCGCTCGAGTTCCGGCAGGCGGACCGCGAGGACTGGGACGCTGCCGCGCGCCGGCGCACCGGCCAACCGCGCGAGGAAGGTCTCGCTGCGGGGCAGCGGTACGTGCCGCTCACGCGCGCGCAAACTTGTAGCCGAAGCCGTGGACGGTCTGCAGCAGCGGGCCGAGCCGCGCGCGCTCTTCGAGGGTCAAGCGCAGCCGCCGCACGTGGACGTCGACCGTCCGCTGGTCGCCCTCGAAGTCGTACCCCCAGACGTGTTCGAGCAGCGCGGTCCGCGAGAGCGCGACGCCGGCGTTCGACGCCAGCTCGAGCAGCAGCGCGAACTCGCGCGGCTTGAGCCCCACGTCGACGCCGTCGACCCGCGCCTCGCGCGCCGCCTCATCGATCTCGAGCCGGTCGAAGGTCAGCAGGACGGGCCCGCGCGGGGCGGCGGCGCCGCTACGGCGCCCGATCGCCTTCACGCGCGCGACGACCTCGCGCGGTGAGAACGGCTTGGTGACGTAGTCGTCGGCACCGAGCTCGAGCCCGACGACCCGGTCGACCTCCTCGTTGCGCGCCGTCAGGACCAGGATCGGCAACGCGCGGCCTTCGCGCCGCAACAGCCGCACGATCTCGAACCCGTCGACCGCCGGCAGCCCCAAATCGAGCACGAGCAGGTCGGCACCGGAACGCGCGAGCCGCAGCGCCGTCGGTCCGTCGGACGCCTCCTCGCAGCGAAAGCCTTCGCGCCGCAGGTGGTGGACGAGTAGCTCGCGGATCGCGGCGTCGTCTTCCGCCACGACGATTCGGCTGAGCCCCATACCGCGCGCGGTGCCCGGATTCTCGCGCCGCAAGTCGAATCGCATCACGATGTGCGCCCGCTACACGCTCAGCGATCCCGGCCGTATCGGCGACCGCTGGCCGGGCGCCGGGAAGCGCCGCCTGCTGTGGCCGCCCCGCTACAACGTCGCGCCGACGCAGGACGTCCCCGCGCTGCGCCGCGCCCGCGAGCTGGTCACGCTGCGCTGGGGCCTGGTCCCCGCCTGGGCCACCGATCCCTCGGGTGCACAGAAACTGATCAACGCGCGCCTCGAGACGCTAGCCGAGAAGCCGGCCTTCCGCGGAGCGCTGGCGCAGCGTCGCTGCGCGATCCTGGCCGACGGGTTCTACGAGTGGTCGGGACCGGCTGGGCACCGCCAGCCACACCGCATCACGGTCGACGGCGGCGCACCGTTCGCGTTCGCCGGCCTATGGGAGCGCTGGCAGCGCGGCGAGACGACGCTGGAGAGCTGCACGATCGTCACCTGCCCGGCGAACGCGCTGGTCGCGCCGCTGCACGATCGCATGCCGGCGATCTTGGCCGACGACGCGGCACTCGAAGCGTGGCTGGAGGGCGAGGTCGCGGACGCCCTCGAGGTCGTCGCGCCGTTTGACGCCGCGCGCACCACGGTCGTCGCGGTGAGTGCCGCCGTCAACCGCGCGACCTTCGACGATCCCTCGTGCATCGTCCCAATCGCCGCGCCGCCGGCGCCGCTCACGCTCGATCTGGGGATGTAGGCTCCAGCGTCGGGCGTGCGTCGAGCACGAGGAACGCCGGACGAGCGCGCAGGCGCGCGGCCAACTCGGGATCGAGCGCATCGGCCTCGAGCGTCGGACGCACCTCTTCGAACTCGCCCAGGGTGAAACCGCCGGCGGCAAGCTCACCGAGGATGCGCGCCAGCGAGCGGTGGTAAAAGCGCACCGGGACCGGCGCGTCGCCGAACCCCGTCCAGCCTTCTTCGACCAGCGTTACCGTGTCGTAGTCCTCGACCAGGTCGACGGTCAGGAACGGGTGGTGCGTCGAGAGCACGAGCCGGCCGGGCCGGCGCAGGACGCGTGCGAACTCGCGCAGCGTCGGCACCCAGTCAGCGAGGTAGTGGAGCGTCAACGAGCAGACGACGAGGTCGAATGCGCCGTCGTCGAACGGCACCGGGCGGCTGAGATCGGCTTGCTCGACCCGCGCCGTCGCGCCGAGCCGCGCGCGCGCTAACGCCACCATCGCGGCGCTGGCGTCGAGGGCGACGACCCGCGCGCCATGCGCGACCAGCCAGGCAGCGTGATCGCCGGCAGCGCAGCCGGCGTCGAGGACGTCGAACCCGGCGACCGCGCCGAGTCGTGCGCGCAGCGCCGGGCGTTCGTACGCGGCGTTGCAGACGTTGCCCGTCGTGACGCGCGCGTACGCGGCGGCGAGCTGCGGGTCGTCGTAAAGCGGGTTGTTCAGTTCACACCGAAGGCGGGCCCGTCGACCAGGTACTGCTGGGCCTGCGCGATGTCGTCGTCGTCCCAATCGAGTACGACCTCGGCCCGCGCGCCCTCGCCGCGCGCGACGAGCAACGCCGCCGCGACGACGCGCCCGACGTCGGGATCCGAGGAACGCAGGGCGTAGCCGATCGCTAGATCGTCGAGGCTGCGAATCGCCCCGTGGTACGCTTCGGCGAGCTGCTCGGGGATCTCGGGCGCGTCCTCGCGCGTCAGCCGCACGATCTCGATCCAGGCCGGCAGGTGTAGGAAGTCGAGCGGGATCTCGTGCGCGTCGTCGGCGACGATCGACGAGCCGATCGTGACCAGGTGCGGCAGCGCGGCGTAGGAGGCCGGATAGACGTCGCCTTGATGCGCTAGGCCCGACCACAAGTGAAACCAGGTGTTCCCTTCGACGGCCTCGCTAGGCTCGAAGGGCGACTCCGCCAACACGCGCAGCCGCGCCGCGACCGGCAACCCCGACCCGTATGCGTCGGGATAGTGATCCCAGGCCGGATCGGAGAGCGGCAGCATCGTCGTCGGGTTCACCGCTCGTCCTTCTGCAGCACCGCGATGCCCTCGACGACGACGTCACCCCGTTGGTTCGCGATCGTAGTGCGCGCGCGCAGGCGCCGGCGCGCGGGCAGCACCTCGACGACCTCGGCGCTGGCGGTCAACGTATCGCCGATGAAGACCGGTCTGCGGAAATGCAGCGTCTGCTCGACGAAGATCCCGCCCGGACGCTGCAAGAGCAGTCCGTTGACGGTCGAGATCAGACTGGCGGTGAGCATCCCATGCGCCGCGCGCTGTCCGAAGCGCGTGTCGCGCGCGTACTCGGCGTCGACGTGCAACGGATACTGGTCGCCGCTCACGCCTGCGAAGAGCAGGATGTCGGCGTCGGTGATCGTCTTGGAGAACTCGGCCCGATCGCCGACGGCGAACGCTTCGAAGGGTTTCGTGCCGTAGGCCGTCATTGCGACGTGGCGTCCACGCCCGCCGCGAGCGCCGCGAGCCCGGCCTGCGCGCATTGCAGGTCCTGGTCGCTCGTCCCGCTGCTGACGCCGACCCCGCCGACGACGACCCCATCGACCACGATCGGCAGCCCGCCCGCAATCCCGGTCACCCGGTCGGCCGCCAGCGCCAAGCGGATCGTGATCATCGGGTCGCCGCCGCCCTCGTCGCCGGTCGGCCGCTTGCGGGTCGCAGCCGAGATCGCCTTGGTCTGCGCGATCGAGACCGAGCCGACCCGCGCGCCGTCGACGCGGCCGAAGGCCAGCAGGTGCCCGCCTGAATCGACGACCGCCACGCACTGCGGGACGCCCATCCGCACCGCTTCGGCCAGCGCGGCGTCGAGGACAGTCCGCGCCCCGGCGGCGGTCAGGAACGGAGCGGTACCCACATACGTTGTTCGCGAAGAGTTCGACACGATGAGGCCGCCTTTGTGATTCCCGCCGACGTCGCCTTCCGCCAGGCCGCCAATGCCGCTGCCGCGGCCTTCGCGCACGCGCCACCTTACCTCGCCTACCGCACCGAGGTCGTCGTCGACGTCCCCTCGCTGCGGCGCCACAAGGTGATCGCGCGGCAGGTCGAGACGCGGACCGCCGACGACTTCGCCGCCCTGCAGGACCTGCCGCGGGGGCAGTACCAGTACGCGCACAGTTTTCCGCTCATCCCGACCTTCGACGCACTCTCGTACTTCCACGTCACGTTCAACGGGATGCAGCGCGACGCGCTGAGCTACGTCGAGCAGGTCCAGCCGATCACCTTCACCGATCCGCACGCGACCTCGCATGCCGACGTCGTCGTCATCTCGCTGAAGTACTACCACGCCAGCTACGGGGACGACTCGACCGACGCGATCGCCCACATCGTGATGGATCCGCTGCCGACGCTCACCACCAACAACTCGTCCGACTTCTACTTGCACGACGTGTTCGTCGACACCGCGACGAATCTCCCGACGCGCATCTCGTACGTCGGCCCGCGCTCATCGATGAGCCTGGACTACACGACGGTCGGAGACCACTGGCTGGTCCGCCACATCACGTGGTCGGAGACAGTCTACGGTCCGCTGCGGATCGGCCGCGTGACGTTCACCGCCGAGGCGACGAACTCGGACTTCAAGTTTCCCGATCCACCGTCGGATCCACACCTGATCGCACCGGCCACACCCGTCCCGGCGGCGACACCGACGCCGCCATAGACGAAGGAGCGGGCCGGTGGCTCGCTCCTTCGCGTTCGTGGCGGAGAGGGAGAGATTCGAACTCTCGAGACGCTATTAACGTCTGCCCGCTTTCGAGGCGGGTGCCTTTAACCACTCGACCACCTCTCCGTGGTCACCGCCGCCGCGCGAAAAACTCGCGCAACTGGGCGGCCGTTTCCTCCGCGAGCACCCCGTCGACGACCTCGACCCGATGGTTCACGGCGGCCGATCCGAGTATATCGATGACCGAACCCGCCGCCCCTCCCTTGGGATCGCGGCAACCGTAAATCAATCGTTCGATTCGCGCTCCGGCGAGCGCGCCGGCGCACATCGGACACGGCTCCTTGGTGACGTAGAGCGAACCGCCGATCCGCCAGCGGCCCAGTGCCTCGGCGGCGGCGCGGATCGCCAGCAGCTCGGCGTGCGCGGTCGGATCGGAGCGCTGCTCCTTCTCGTTGTGCGCCTCGAAGATGCGTCCGTCGACGACCAGCACAGCCCCGATCGGGACGTCACCGGCGGCCGCAGCCTGGTCGGCTAGCGCCATGGCGCGGCGCACATATGCTTCCTCCGACGCGGCGTCGGCGCGGGGAACGCGCTCCCGGCCCGGCTCGAACGGGCAACCTTCGCCTTCGGAGGGCGACACTCTATCCAATTGAGCTACGGGAGCACGTGGCCGGGCGCGGGGAGCGCTTATGGCTGGCGGCCGCCTTCGGTCGGAGTGGTTGGGCCGGCGGGGCCTTGCTGGGTCGGGATGTGCTTGAAGAGGTCGAGCTTGTGCTCGACCAGCCCACGATAGAACTTGCGGACGCAATCCGGATGGCCGAAGAAATACGTCCGTGCGTACGCCAGATCGTCCCCCGAGCTGTCCGGCACGTAATGGCTGATTTCGATCTCTTCCATTTGCGCCCGGTCGACCGGGTGCGGGCAGAAATCGCAGGGGATCGTCGACATGGTGAAGTGTACCTCAGGAACGATCAGGACGTGTGGAACGCGCCCTGGCTCGGGTTTATGACCCGTCCGTTCGTACTGCGGTTTCGGGCCGGAGGCAGGGCTGGCCTTCGGGCAGCTCGGCCGCTCCGACACGCGAACGCCCGCCGGACGTCGTTCCGGCGGGCGCCGCCAATCGTGACTCGGGTAGGATTCGAACCTACGACCTAGGGCTTATGAGTCCCCCGCTCTACCGCTGAGCTACCGAGCCGCAGGGGCTCCGGCGCGCCGAACGCTCGTCCGTTGGCCAGAATCCGCCGAACCCCTGCGGGGCTGCGCAGGCGGCCTGGCAGGCTGTAGCCAACGCAGCCAGCGTGCGCCGGGTTCTCCTCTCCTGCGCCTTAGCTGTTGCCGTATCGGCAACGGCTCCTCTGCCTGCGGTCGGCGACGCGATCGACCCGCATGCCGCGGCGCTGTTTGCGCTGCACCGTACATACGTCGGCTGGTCCGGCGGCGACGGCAGCCTCCCGAACCTGCGCGAGGTCGGCGAGTTCACGCGCGACGGGACGGTCATGGCAACCTTCACCGAGGCGCGCCGTGGCGCGGCATTTCGCTACACCGGCCAAACCCACTCGCAGACCGACGATGAGGGCTTCACCGGCCGCGTCGCGTGGTGGGCCAACGTGAACGGCTTCACCGTCCCGATCGTCGGCGACGTCGCGCGCTTCATGGCAACCGAGGATCAGCTCGACGCGGAAGCGCTCGATCCGGCGACGGCGACGGTGCTGCGCGACGAGACCGTCGACGGAACCGCGACCACGGTCGTCCACGTCGTGCCGAAGGCAGGCGTTGCGGTCGATCTTTGGATCGACGCGGCCGGCGCGTACAAGCGCATCGTCTACGATCCGGCCGGCGCGTACGAGGAGCGCATCGACGTGCTCCGCTACGCCGAGGCAGTACCCGGCAAGCGGGTGATCGGCTCGTGGCGGCTCGACGGCGGCCACGGCATCTGGACGATCACCGGTTTCGACATCGCGCCGATCACCGACGACGAATTGCACCCGCCGAAACAGCGGGCGACGTGGTCCTACGACCCGAGTCAGGCGACCGTACCGGTCGAACTGACCGAGTACCGCATCCTCTTCGACGCGACCGTCAACGGGGTGAAGGGGCACTTCGCGCTCGACACCGGTGCCGACGGCATCGTGGTGACCGACACGTTCGCGCGCCGTGCGAACGCGCAGCGCGTCGGCCGCACCGACATCCGAGGGATCGGCGGCGGCGCCGTGGCCAACGTCTACACCGCCGACACGATCGCCGTCGGCGCGAACGTGCTCCACGACGTGAAGTTCGTCAGCGGCCTCGACGAAAGCTTGCCGAGCCGCAACGAACAGCAGATCGACGGCTTCATCGGCTTCGACTTGCTCGCCGACGCGATCGTCGACCTCAATCTCGACGAAGGCACGATGCGTATCCTCGATCCCAAGCTGGTCCAGCCCGACTCGAGCCACGGCTTCACCGTCGGGGTCGACCTCAGCACCGGCCAGCCACGCGTCCCGATGCTGGTCGGTGGGAAGGCGCCGGTGACGGCGACGCTCGACAGCGGCAACCCGATCCACGTGCTGTTCGGTGCGGATCTCGTCGGTCGCGACCACGTCCCGTTCTTCGAGAAGCCGGGCAGCCTCGCGAACCTGATGCGGTTCTATGGCGTCAACGGCGAAGAGGTCATCCACTGCGGCCAGCTGGAGAGCCTCACGCTCGGGCCGATCGCGTACCGTCCGGTCCCGGCGTGCGCGTCGCCGTCGATGCCGCGCAGCGCGGTGCTCGTCGGGCTCGATTTCCTTCGCGCGTTCAACATCGTCTTCGACTATCCGGACGGGATCCTGCTGATGACGCCGCGCAAGAACCGGTGAAAAAACCCCGCCGGTGAAGGGCGGGGTGAAGATCCGCGGTCGGAGGGACTCGAACCCCCAACCTACAAGTTCGTAGCCTGTTGCTCTATCCAATTGAGCTACGACCGCGCGCGCGCCGCTACTCAAAGCGGCGACCTGGGAGAATACGCGGCTGAACACGCGATCCCTGCTGCGGCGAGGTGGCGGAGAGAGAGGGATTCGAACCCTCGATACGATGTAACTCGTATAACGGTTTAGCAAACCGCCGCCTTCAGCCGCTCGGCCATCTCTCCACGCGGGCGCCCTTCGTTATTCCGTGCGGGTCGGCGTTCCTCTTGCTCTCAACTCGTCGGCGCGTCTTCGATCAAGCCTTCGCGCTTGAGTTGGGTCAGCATCGACTCGACGTCGCTCCAAGCAAACGGCGCGGTGCCGGCGTTCCATCCCAGACAGTCGCCGGCGAGGAACTCCCGTTCGGCCAGCATGCGCTGCACGAAACGGACCGCTTCGCCGGTCAACTCGACGGCGCGGCTCGTCCCCATCGCCAGGCAGAGGGAGGCTCCGCCGTCGGCCAGCATCGCGAAGACCAGCCCGTCGGGGCGAACCCGGAGCCGCTGGCCCGGGACGACGGGCGCGGCCACGCCCGGCGCCGAGGGCAGGGCGGGGGAACCCGGGTTGGGGTTCTGGACGAAGGACTCCCAAACGCGGACCACCGCCGCACTGTCCCCGCTGAGGGAGGCGAGGGCTGCGGCCGCGCGAGCGAGCTGGGCCGAGATGGCGGCGACCCCCGCCGGATCGACCTCGCCCGGCGCGCCGCCCGGCAGGAGCGGCGCAGGGCTGCGCCAGTCGGGGTCGGCGACCAGCAGCGTGTCGAGCAGGTTCCGGACCAGCACGGTGTACGAGACGGGCGTGAACGAGAGGTTGAGGGCTAGCGAGCCACCCGTCCCGCCGCAAGCCTCGTGCCAGACGCCGGCAGGGAGGATCAGCAGGTCGCCCGGCTCGAGCAAGACCTCGGTCGTGTCACCCTCGTCGAACGCAGTGAGCCGCTCCCACTCCGCCGCCACCACCCCAGGGTCGGTGTACTGCGGGGTGCCGTCGGCGCGGATGCTGCCGTTCGAGCGTGGCCACGGAATCGTCGGGTGGTTCGAATACCGCCAGACCTTGGTCCCTTCGATCTGCAGCGTGCTCGCGATGCGGCTGTCGAAGTGCCAGTTGTAGCCCGAGCCCGGGGGCGAGAGATAGGCGTTGAACGAGACCTTGCCGGGATAGCCGAGCTGGTACTTGATGGCGGCCAGGAACGGCGCCAAGGACGGCACCCGCGTCTCGATCTGGGAGACGCACAGGGTGGCCCCGGCATC
>JBEKLD010000031.1:0-24805 GCA_050010375.1 Vulcanimicrobiaceae bacterium | reverse complement strand
GATTGTGTGCCGTTCTCCGGGATCGTCAGCGTGATGCGCGCCGTCGATGCCGGGCTACCGAGTGGGGTCGACGTCGGCGCGGCGCCGAGCGGGGTGGCGTGGGTGCCGCCTCCGCCGCCGCCGCAGGCGGCGAGCATGGCGGCTGTGAGGGTGGCAGCGCCGAGGAGCGAGACGGTGAGTTTGGATCGCACGGTCGGCCTTTCTAGTGCCGGCTCTTGCCGGAGACGGTGAGGCTGGCGGCGTCGACGGCGACGGATACCGTTGCGGTCGCGCTGCGGGAGTCGGTGATCGTCACCGTACAGGTGCCTGGATCGCCGCCACCCTGGACGCCGAAGGTCGCCGCCCCGGAGGGATTGGGCGTCGCGCTGGTCTGCGGTAGCTGCGCGACGTAGTTTTGCGCCGGCGCTGGGTTCGGCACGGGCGTCGTCTCGACGCACACGATCGCCGCGGTGTACGCGGCGGTATCACCGGTTTCGCTCACCACGACGTTCTGCGTGCTCGGCGCGTCGGCGTCGAAGAGCAACGCGGCCGGTGAGACGACCGGCGTCGGTACGGGTGTCGGCGTGGGCGTGGGCGTCGGCGTCGTCGTCGCGTAGAGCGCGATGATGATCGGCGTACTGGTCGTGATCGTCACCGTCCCCGACGTGCTGGCCGCAAAGCTCACCGTCGTTCCGCTGACCGTTGCGGGCCCGGCTGCCGGCGCGTCCCACGCACCATCGACGTAGGCGGCTAAATAGTACGAATCGCCTGGCGTGATCGAAGGCAGCGTGAAGCTGATCCCCGGCTCGCCGTTGAGCGTGACCGTTCCGCTTGCCGAGAACTCGATGTAGGCGATCGCGGTGAGCGAGACGGCGGCCGCTTGGCGCTGGGCTTGCGCCGCGCGAGCCGCGCTCAGCGCGCTCGCACCGTCCGGCGGCGTCGTGCTGATCGTCTCGGTGATCGTGACGGCGGAGCTGGCCGCCGGGAGCGTGGCGCTCGAGGTGATGCCGCTGATGCCGATCGTGGGCACCGTGACGGACGTGGTGGTGCTGGTTCCTACCGAGGCGGTATCGGAGATACCCGCCTCGTTGCGAGGAGGCGTCGTCGTGCCGCCGCAGGCGGCGAGCAAGGCCGTCAGGACGAGGCCGATGGCCAGCGTCGTACCGGAGGAAGAGCGAGAGAGCATCTGTAGAGCGCCTCCAGCGCGCCAACGACTCACCACCGCCGCGATGTGCCGCGTCGGGTGTCTGAAAAGCACTATGCCCACTTTCCGCTCGCAACCCTAGTACACGGAATATTTCGTCAGCTTATAGGGGCTCCAACACAGCGACCGGTAGCACGGTGAGCATCTCTGCCAGCGGCAGAACGGGACCGTTGCCGTTCCGCATCGGCCGCACCGTTGCGCCGGTGAGCAGATCGCGATAGTCTCCCGCCGCCGCTTCGCCGAGCCGGAGCGTGGTATCGGTCCACACCGCGCCAAGCGGCACGGCACCCGGCGCGAGCGTCTGGGGCAAGCGGGTTGCGACCACGAGCGTCGTCCCGCGGGCGAAGGCGACCACATGCTCGGCGCCCGCGGCGTTCGCGGTGAGTCCGAGGTAGGCGTCGTCGGGCCAGGCCAGTTCCGCGCGCCGTCGCAGCAGCGTCGTCAGCACGTAGAGTTTCAGGCGCCCATCGGGCCACGAACGCAGCAGATCCGCTACGACGTCGGCGCGGGGCGTCCCGGCAGCCAGCCGGTCGTCGATCTCGCGCAACGCGCGCACGCGCAGCGCGAAGTCGACCGGACGCCGGTTGTCGGGATCGACCAGCGCGAGGTCCCACAGCTCCGCGCCCTGGTAGGTGTCGGGGACGCCGGGTGAGGTGACCTTCAGGACGACCTGCGTGAGCGTGTTCGTCAAAGCCGCCGGCGCCAACTCGCGCGCGAACGCGCGCACCGCAGCGAGGAAGGCGCCCGAGCGATCCGGATCGAGGACGCCCCGCACCAGCCGGTCGAGCGTGGCTTCGTACGCTTCGTTTGGATGCGCCCAACTCGTCTGCCGCTTCGCCTCGCGTGAGGCTTTGACGAGATACGCCGCGACGCGGTCGGCGAACGCGGCCAAGGCCGTCGCATCGAGCTCGCCGTCGAGCAGCTCGATCGGCCAGGCGCCGACGATGGTCTGGTAGAGCAGATACTCCGTCGTATCCGCGGGCAGCTTCACGAGCGTCTGCGGCCGGTGGCGGCGGTTGAGGCGCGACCAGCGCGTCAGCGCCGCGCGCCAAAGGGTGGGGATCTCGGAGAGCACGGCGAGTCGCGCCCGGACGTCTTCGCCGAGCTTCGCGTCGTGCGTCGCCGTCGTCAGCATCGCGTGTGGGCGGCGTGCGGCCCGGCGCGCGTTCTGGCGGTGGAACTCGGCCGCCGGTGTCCCGAACCGGCCCGGATCGCCGCCGACTTCGTTGAGCGCGAGCAGCCGCACCGAGCGGTAGAAGGCGGTGTCCTCGACGCCTTTGGCCGCGACGGGCGCGGTCAATTGCTGGAAGTGCATGGCGAAGTCGAGGTAGTGCAGACGCATCTGGGGGTCGTCGCATTCGAGCAGCAGCACGCGCCGCAGGAAGTCGTACACGTCACGCTCGCCGGAGATGTCGAAGGTGGCGGCACGGCCGATCGCCCAGCTGACGTGACGGCGATCCTCCTCGCTGACGGCGTCGCCGCGCACGTAGGTCCGGTAGACCGGGAAGGCGACGATCGTGTTGAAGAGCGCGCGCGTCAGCGCACCGAGCGTGAAGTCGCGGGTACGCGGGTCGCGCTGCGCGATTCGGTCCAGGCGCAGCGCGATCACGTTGCGCTCGCCGGCCAGGGCGGTGACGAGGATCAGCCGCTTCGCCGCCCGCGCGACCTCCTCGAAGGTCGCCCGATCGCCGGTGAAGCGCTGGTACACGCGGGTGAACGCCGCCTCGTTGCGCGCATCGACGAACAGGCCGGTGACGGCGTTGAGGAACTCGTAGCCGGTCGTCCCGTCGACGTGCCAACGCTGGCGCAGCTCCTCGTGGGCGGCCAGGATCTTCTCGACGACCAGGTACATCGGCTGGTGGAGCAGCTCGGCCCGCGAGTGCAACAGATCGCAGTAGCCGAGCGGATCGAACAGGCCGTCGACGTGGTCCAGTCGCAAGCCGTCGAGCAGGCCGCGTTCGATCAGCGAGAACACCAGCGCATGCGTGTCGGCGAACGTCTCGGCGTGCTCCATGCGCAGCGCGGCCAAACCGTTGATGTCGAAGAAGCGGCGGTAGTTGATCTCCTCGCCGGCGACACGCCAGGAGGTCGGCCGCCAGTGCTGCGCCTCGACCAGCCGTTCGACCAGCGCCTGGCCGGCCTCCGTCGCCCGGTCGGCGTCGAGTCGCTCGGCGTGCGCGCGCGCGTGCGCACCCTGCGTCTCGTCGAGGAGCCGCTGCAACGAGGCCGCGGCGTCGCGGCGCTCGGTACGGCTCGGGATCTCGGCCAGCGCGCCGAACAACCGCGCGAAGGCCCGCAGATCCGCCGGCTCGGCGCGTTCGAGCACGAGCGCGTAACTCGGTGGCGTGAGCGGAAAGCGATGCTCGAAGTACTGCAGTGAGTACGCACCGTCCGCGTAGCGCAGGCGCAGCTCGCCGGCGTCGAGCACCTCGCCGTAGCGCCGGCCCAGAAACGGCAACATGACTTTGCCGCGCAACTGCGGCCGCAGCGGCTCCCAGTCGACGTCGAAGTAGTCGGCGTAGTGCGACTGGGGTCCCCACGTCAACAGGTCCAACCACCACGCGTTGTCGCCGCCGCCGACGCCCATGTGGTTGGGGACGAAGTCCAGGATGTGCCCCATCCCATGCGCCCGCAGCGCCGCGACGAACGCCTCGAACTCCGCGGTGGTCCCGATCTCGGGGTTCAGCGCGCCGTGGTCGACGATGTCGTAACCGTGCGTCGAGCCGGCGCGAGCCTTCAGGTACGGCGAGGCGTAGACGTGCGAGATCCCCAGCGACGCCAGGTACGGGACCAGCGCGGTCGCCTCCGCGAACCCGAAGCCGGCGTGCAGCTGCAGGCGATAGGTCGCGCGCGGCGTCACACCGGGTTCTCGCCCAGGGCGAAGAGCGGCGCCCCGTCGAGCTCCCAACGGACCGCCGAGCGGGCGCCGTCGATGCGCGCCGTCAGCACCAACTGCGCTCCGTCGCCGAAGCGCCAGCGGACGCGCAGCGTGCGCGGATCGAGCACCTCCCAGCCGGCACCGAACGCGCCGCGCGCCAGGTGCGGGAGGATCGCCTCGGCGCGCAACGCCAACAGCTCGCCGTGCAGCGCCAGCGCGGCGGCATGCGCCGCCTGGGTGCGCTCGCCCCAGCGCAACGTCGAGGCCTGCATCGTCGCCGGATCTTGCGGGTCGGGGATCCGTTCGCGCGTCGCCGGATCGGCGAAATGCGACCACGCCGCGAACTCGCGCCGGCGGCCCTCGGTCACCGTCGGACCGAGCTCCGGGCCGAAGTCGGTGAAGAACAGGAACGGCGTCGAGGCCGCCCATTCCTGGCCCATGAACAGCAGCGGGATCGCCGGCGCGAGCAGCAGGATCGCGGCCTCCGCCTGCACCGCCAGCGGCGGCGCGAGCGCGCTGAGCCGTTCTCCGAAGGCACGGTTTCCGATCTGATCGTGGTTCTGCAAGAAGTCGACGAACGCGGTCGCCGGCAGCTGCGCGCTCGGCTCGCCGCGTGGCGCGCCGCCGCGGAACGCCGACGCCTCGCCCTGATAGGCGAAGCCCTCGGCGAGCGCGCGGGCCAGGTGCCGTGCCGGGTCGTCGGCATAGTCGGCGTAGTACCCGTCGCGTTCGCCGGTCGCCAGCACGTGAAAAGCGTGGTGCGCATCGTCGTTCCACTGCGCGTCGTAGCGGTCGAGGAAGCGGGCGGCGTTGGCATCGTTCTCGAGGACCAGGTGGACCTGCCGGTCGGTCTCGACGCCGGCCCGGATCCGCGCCGCCAGCTCGTCGAGGAACGGACGCGGCGAGTCGTCGTGGATCTCGTGCACCGCGTCGAAGCGCAGCCCGTCGAAGCGGTACTCGCTCAGCCAGAACAGCGCGTTGTGGACGAAGAACTCGCGCACGGTCGGGCTCAGCAGACCTTCGACGTCGATCGCCGCGCCCCACGGTGTGCGGTGGCGCTCGGTGAAGAACGCGTCGGCGATGGCGTGCAGGTAGTTGCCTTCGGGGCCGAAGTGGTTGTCGACGACGTCGAGGAAGACGCACAGGCCGCGCGCGTGCGCCGCGTCGATCAGCCCCTTGAGGTCGTCGGGCGTGCCGTAGGCGTGCTGCGGCGCGAACGGCAGCACGCCGTCGTAGCCCCAGTTACGCGTCCCGGCGGGCTGCGCGAGCGGCATCAGCTCGATCGCCGTCACGCCGAGCGTGACCAGCGCGTCCAGCTTCTCGGTCGCCGCAACGTACGTCCCAGCCGGCGTGAACGTTCCGACGTGCAACTCGTAGAGGACGATCTCGTGCCAGGGCCGGCCGCGCCAACCGGGTTCGCGCCAGGTGTACGCCCGCGGGTCGACCACGGCGCTCGGCGCGTGGACGCCGTCGGGCTGAAAGCGCGCCGCCGGATCGGGGACGCGGTACGGCAGATCGGGGAAGACGAAGGCGTAGCGCGCGCCTGGCCGCACGCCCGGGACGACGCGCTCGAACCAGCCGCCCTCGCGCTGCGCCAGCGCGTGCTCGACGCCGTCGACGACGACGCGCGCGCCGCCGCGGGACGGTGCCCAGAGCCGAAAGGCCGTCCCGTCGGCGCGCATCTCGGCGCCGAACGGCATCGCGTGGGCGAAGCGGTCGATCACCGGCACTCCAGCCGCAGCGCATCGACCGCGCCGGCGAGCGTCGCCGGCCGGCGCGCGAGCGCGGTCCGGACGTCGTGCAGCGCGCCGCGGACGCGGAAGAAGGCGATCAGCGCGGCGCGCTGCGCGGTGTCGTGCGGGAGCGTCGTCAGGTCGTCGGCGGCCTGCGCGTAGCGCTCGAGGAAGGCGGTCAGCGCGCGGCCGATGAGGTCGCGCGTCGCGCTCCATCGCTCGGCCGCGTCGGCGGTCGGGTCGTGGGCGCTCGCCTGGACCGCGTCGCGCGCGACCAGATCGAACGAGCGCGCCAGCGAGGCGACGTCCTTGAGCGGCGAACTCCGATCGGCGACCGTCTCGCCGAAGCCGACGAAGACGGGCCGCCCATCGACCAGCAGGACGCGCCGCAGGTGCAACCGCCCGTGCGCGCGCGCAGCGTGCGCGTCGAGCTGACCCGGCAGCGCGTCGAGCAGGCCGGCGATACGCTCACGTACCGCAGGGACGCCTTCGACGCCGGCTTGGGTGAGGGCGTCGAGATCGGCGCGTGCGTCGGCGCGCCAGCGCGCGAGGTCCTCGGGGAGGATCGGGTGGGTCCCAAAGCTCGCGTCGCTACCGGGGGTGGCGAGGGCGCGGTGCAGCGCCGCGAGCCCCTCGGCGACGACCTGCGCGCTGTGGATCAGGCGCTCGTCGGCGGTCCCGCTGCGCAGGATCTGGCGCAGCGAAGCATCGGCGTCGATCGGGTGCGGGATGTACGTCTGGGCGGTCGCCGCGATCCACGGCACGCCGTCGCTGTCGATGACGGCCGCGCTGCCGAGCAGCCGCGGAGCCGACGGATAGTCGCGCTCGCGCAGATGGCGCAGGAAGGCGACCGCGCTGTCCTCGCGCCGCGGCATCTGGCGGTAGAGCGTCAGCAGTCGTTCGTCGTCGAGGATCCAGCGCTGTGCGCCGCTGCTCGAGCCGAGCCGCTGCGAGCTCTCGGCCTCGGGCATCGGCTCCGCCTCGAGCGCGAACTCCAACCGTCCCTCATCGCGCAGGACCGTCCCCGCGCGCATCGCGCGCTCGACCAGCGGCGCCGTCGTCGCGTCGGCGGTGGCGTCGACGATCCAGCCCTCGCGCGGACCGCTGCGTGCGCGCGCGACCGCGTCCTCGCGGACCGGAGCGTCCCACACGAAGCGCAGCGGCAGCGAGACGCGCCGCGCTCCGTCGCCGATGACGGCGAAGGCGAGTGCCGGGTCGAGCTCCTCGGCGGTGAAGACGTCGCGCACGCGGCCGTGCTCGGTGGCGCCCAGCGCGAGCGGAACGACGTCGGCGTCGATCACCGCGCGGGCCCAGCGGTCGAAGCTCAGCCCGGCGCGCGGGACGACGACCGTCGGCAACTCGGGCAGCGCGCTCGAGCGGTTCGCGCCGCCGGTCACCGCCGGATCGCCGACCAGGGAGAACCAGAAGAACCCGTAGGGCCCCAGCGTGATCGTGTACGGCGTCGTCGCGACCGGCGGGAACGGGCTCGAGCCGAGCATCTCGAACGGCGTGCGGCCCGCGAACTGCGCCAGGTCGAGCTGCACCGCTTGCGCGCTGTGGGCCAGGTTCGCCACCACCAGCAGCGTCTCGCCTTCGTACTCGCGCAGGTAGGCCAGCACGTGACGGTTGGTCGGATAGAGCAGCGTCAGCGTTCCGCGGCCGAAGGCGCGCGTCGCGGTACGTACCGCGATGATGCGGCGCATCCAGTTCAACAGCGAGGTCGGCGTGCGCGCCTGCAGCTCGACGTTGACGGCTTGGTAGCCGTAGGTAGGATCGGTCACGACCGGCGCGTAGAGCCGGACCGGCTCGGCGCTCGAGAAGCCGCCGTTGCGGTCGGGCGACCATTGCATCGGCGTGCGCACGCCGTCGCGGTCCTTGAGGAACAGGTTGTCGCCCATCCCGATCTCGTCGCCGTAGTAGATCACCGGCGTCCCCGGCATCGACATCAGGAGCCCGTTGAGCAGCTCGATCCGGCGCCGGTCGTTCTCGAGCAGCGGCGCGAGCCGGCGCCGGATGCCGGCGTTCAGGCGCATCCGTGGCTCGATCGCGTAGACCGCGTTCATCCGCTCGCGTTCGCGGTCGCTGACCATCTCGAGCGTCAGCTCGTCGTGGTTGCGCAGGAAGACCGCCCACTGGCAGCCCTCGGGGATCGGCGGAGTCTGGCGCAAGATGTCGTGGATCGGGTAGCGGTCCTCGTCGGCGACCGACATGAACAGCCGCGGCATCAGCGGGAAGTGGAAGCACATGTGGCACTCGTCGCCCTCGCCGAAGTACGAGGAGAGATCCTCGGGCCACTGGTTCGCCTCGGCCAGGAAGATGCGGTCGGGGAACTCGTTCTCGAGCACCGCGCGCAGCACTTTGACGACGCCGTGGGTCTCGGGGAGGTTCTCGTTGTTCGTCCCTTCGCGCTCGCACAGGTAGGGCACAGCGTCGAGGCGGAAGCCGTCGATGCCGAGCTTCGACCAGAAGCGCATCACCTCGACGATCGCGCCGATGACCTCGGGGTTCTGGAAATTGAGGTCGGGCTGGTGCGCGAAGAAGCGGTGCCAGTAGTACTGTCCGGCGACCGGGTCCCAGGCCCAGTTCGAGGTCTCGGTGTCGGTGAAGATGATGCGCGTTCCGGCCAGCGCGCGATCGTCGTCCGACCACACGTACCAGGCCCGCTCCGGCGAGCCGGCTGGCGCGCTGCGCGCGCGTTGGAACCACGGGTGCTGGTCGGAGGTGTGGTTGACGACCAGCTCGGCGATGACGCGGATGCCGCGGTCGTGCGCTTCATCGACCAGCCGTCGCACGTCGTCCAGCGTCCCGTAGGCGGAGTGGACGCCGAAGTAGTCGCTGACGTCGTAGCCGTCGTCGCGCAGCGGTGAGGGGAAGAACGGCAGCAGCCACAGCGCCGTGATGCCCAGCTCCGCCAGGTAGTCGAGGCGCGAGGTCAGACCGCGCACGTCGCCGACCCCGTCGCCGTTGGCGTCCGCAAAGGCCTTGACGTGGGTCTGGTACACGATGGCGTCGCGGTACCAAGACCGGTCCCCGTTGAGGCTCACGAGAGGGGTTGTACCCCGCCGAGCGATCGTTCTGTGCCGGAAATCTGGCTCTGGAGTAAGGAGGCTTACGGCGCGGTCGCGGTCCCGGCCGCTAGCATGGGCGCATCTCCACCCACCGCACCCTCGAGGTAACCCGATGCGATTCGTTCTTCCCACCCTGGGCCTGGCCGCAGTGCTGGCCGTCCCCGGGGTCTGCCTCGCCCAGTCGACGATGTCGCACGACGCGATGATGGCGCCGGCGCCGGCGACCACCATGGCGACGCTGATGTGTCGCAAGGCGACCGACAAGGACACCCACAGCGGCATGATGTCGATGCACGAGACGTTGGCGACGACCAGCGACGGCGATAAGCTGGTCTGCATGAGCACCGGCCAGATGCACGCCGCGATGAGCGCGACGACCACCAAGGCCAAGCAGGCCGCCGACGCCGATGCCGCGTCCCAGGTCTGGCAGGACTTCCTGCGCACAGCCATTCAGATCCCGTACTAAAGCCCGCGCCGCCCTCGCGTCGGTGCGTGCCGGAGCGGGGATCAGACTGGAACATGGGCGGCAAGCGGGGGACGCGTACCAGCGTATCGGCACTCGTCCCGATCTATGGCGTCACGCTGGTGGACGTCCTGGGGACGATGATCATGGTCCCCCTCTTGCCGTACTTGGCGCAACGCTACGGCGCAAGCGGTCTGGTCGTCGGGACGATCCTGACGACCTCGGGCGTCGCCGGCGTCATCGCGGCGCCGATCTGGGGCAGCGTCAGCGATCGGCTCGGCCGCAAGCGCGTCGTCCTCATCTCGCAGTGCATCTCGCTGGTCGGGTACGTCGCGCTCGCGCTGGCCCACTCGCTAGCGTTCATCTTCGTCGCGCGCGCGGTTGCCGGGTTCGGCAGCGGCGGGATCGGGGTGACGCAGTCGTACATCGCCGACGTCACCGCGGAGGAAGACCGCGACCGCGCCTACGCACTGTTCGGCGCCGTCTTCGGCGTGGGGATCGTGCTCGGCCCCGTGCTCGGCGGGGGACTCATTCGCTTCGGCTTCGCCGCCCCGTTCGCAGCCGCCGCGCTGATCGAGTTCGTGACGATCGTGTTGACGCTGCGCTTTCTGCCGCAGCCGCCGCGCCGTGGCGGCGCGGCGCCGAGCCTGCGCGAGGCCGCGCTGCTCGTCACGCGCGATCCGGCCGTGCGCAGTTTGGTCGTGCGCCACACGCTGTTCATCTTCGCGGTCACCTCGTTCTTCGCGGTGTTCTCGCTCTATCTCGTGCGCCAGCTGAACGTCGGACCCGCGCTCTCCAGCGGATTGCTGGCCGGGGCTGGGTTCGTCGGCGGCCTGACGCTGGTCGTCGCGGTCGGGCCGCTGGCGCGCCGCTACGGCGACGCGATCGTCGCGCAGTGCGGCTTCGCCGCGCTCGTCGTCGCCTACGTCGCGCTGGCGTTCGTGCGCGAGCTGGGCCTCTTCGGCGCCGCGCTCGCCGTCTGGGCGATCGGTGCCGCAAGCGTCGAGCCGACGCTCACGGCGCTGCTCTCGCGCGCAGCGCCGGCGCCCGAGCGCGGCGCGATCATGGGCTTCAACGACGCCGCCAGCAACCTCGCCCTGATCGTCGCGCCGGTGGTCGGCGGCGAGGCGATCGACCTCAACCCCCACTTCGTCGGCATCGTGCCGGCGGCGGCCGCAACGCTGGCTTTCGGAATCGGCTTCGCGCGCCGCGGCGCCGACCGCTGAACGCCGGCGGGAGGGTTCTCGCGGCCGCGCCGCGCAGCACGCGGTACGGGTATGGATCTTCGCCGCATCGCGTTCGGGGCCGCAGCGGCAGCGCTGGTTGTGGCGCTGGCGGGCCCCTTCGCGCACAGTGGCGCGCAAGGCCCGGACGACGCGATGCTCGCGCGGGGCAAGATCGATCACGTCGTCGTGATCGTGATGGAGAATCGCACCTTCGACAACGTCTTCGGCGGCGACGGCGTCGTGCCGGGCCATCCCGCGCCGTACCCAGGCGCGGATGCGGTCGTTCCGACTCCGATCGCGAGCGCGATGCTCATCGCCGATTTCGACCAACGTCTCATCCCTTCGCCGGCGCCGGGCTCATCGCAGCCGCCGGGGCCGAACAACTGGCACGACACCTACGAGTGCGTCGCCTCCGGCGCCTTTTCGAATGCGGCCTGGCAGGCGAACGCGAGCTCACCGATGACCTGCTCGGGATTGGAGTTTACTTCACCGAACGGCCCGTTCTACTATCTCGACGTGCAGGATCGCGCGGTGTATTGGGCGATCGCGCGGCAATTCGAGATCGGCGACGCGTTCTTCGCGCCGGGCTCGACCGACTCGTATCCCGGCCATCAGTTCATCGTGGCCGGCCGCTCGAGCGACGCGGACGGCGACGAGATCGTCGATCAGCCGTTCTACGGGTACAGCCAGTACCCCGGGACGACCGGCTGTGCCGACGTCTTGAGCAGCTCGGCGCGTCCGGGCCCGACGCCGGCGATCCTGGTCCCCGCGCTGGGACCGCCGTCCTCGCCGTGGGCGGTTCCGACGATGCGTGGTTTCGAAGGCGAGTGCTATACCGCACAGACCTTTGCCGACAAGCTCGTCGAGCGGCAGCGCGCGAGTCCGCAGCCGGCGGCGACGCTGACCTGGACGCACTACGCGACGGCGACGTCCATTCCCAGTCCGTACCGGGGCGGCGGAGCGTTCAACGGGTTCATCAACAGCGCCGGCTGGTGGAATCACGTCTGGCCGCCGGCGAAACAGGTGATCACGGACGCTCGCCAGGGCCGGCTGCCGACCTTCGCGTGGGTCAAACCGCCGTGTGTCCCCGCTAGCGATCACCCCGGCACCGGAAACGGCGGCCCATCGTGGGTCGAAGACGTCGTCGACGCGATCGGCGGCCGGCCGGACGAGTGGGATCACACGGCGATCTTCGTGGTCTGGGATGACTGGGGCGGCTTCTACGACCACGTCGTGCCGCCGTCACCGCGCGCGTGGGACGGCCTGGGGCCCGGGCTGCGCACGCCCTTCCTGGTGATCTCGCCCTATGTGAAGCCCGGGAACGTCGCGCACGGTATCAGCGACTACGGTTCGATCCTGCGCTTCGTGGAACAGCTCTTCGACGTCGGCTCGTTGGGCGGGATCGACGCGCACTCCCCGGATCTGCGCGGGTTCTTCGACTTCTCGACGAGCCATACGTTCAGGCCGATCGCCGCGCAGCCGACCGTGTCATGGACCACGCTGTGCCCGAAAGCCGACCCGCGCCAAGCGCTCGACTTCCGCGACTAGAGCAAGGTCCGGCGCAGATCGCCGAGCGATTCTTTGAGGGCGACGCAGAAGCGGACGGCGAGCGCGCCGTCGACGACGCGGTGGTCGTACGAGAGCGAGAGCGGCTGGATCAGCCGCGGAACGAACGCGCTGCCGTCCCAGACCGGCTTGATCTCGGCCCGCGCGGCGCCCAGGATCGCGACCTCGGGGGCGTTGACGATCGGCGTGAAGTAGGTCCCGCCGATCGAGCCGAGCGAGGAGATCGAGAAGGTCGAGCCGCTGATGTCGTTGGGGCCGAGCTTGCCGTCGCGCGCCTTGGCGGCGAGCTCGGCGGTCTCGCGCGCCAACTCGACGATCCCCTTGCGATCCGCGTCGCGGATGACCGGGACGACCAGCCCTTGCGGCGTGTCGGCCGCGAAACCGATGTTGTAGTACTGCTTGAGGACCAGCTCGTCGCCATCGAGCGAGGAGTTCACCACCGGGTAGCGCTTGAGCGCTGCGACCGCGGCCTTCATCAGGAACGCCAGCATCGTCAGCTTGACGTCCTTGCGCTCGGCGTTGATCTCTTTGCGGAACGCCTCGAGCTCGGTGACGTCGGCGTCTTCGTTCTGCGTGACGTGCGGGATCATCACCCAATTGCGCGCCAGTGCCGGACCGCTGAGCCGTTGGATGCGGGTCAGCGGGACGCGCTCGATCGGCCCGAACTTGGCGAAGTCGACGGTCGGCCACGGCGGCAGGTTCAGACCCAAACCGCCGCCGCCGGTTGACGGCGGCGCGGCGAGCGCGCCCTTCACGAAGCTCTGCACGTCGTCGCGCGTGATGCGGCCGTTCGGACCGCTGCCGCGCACGCGGCCCAAGTCGACGCCCAGCTCGCGCGCGAAGCGGCGGATCGCCGGCGAGGCGTGGACCGGGCCGATCGTCACGCTCGGCGCGGGGACGCCGTTGCCGGCCGCGGTGGGCCGCGGCGGCGCCGTCGTCGCGGGTGGCTCCGCCGTCGCAGGTGGTGCCGTCGCCGCGACCGCGGGTGCCGCGGCGGGTGGCGGCGCGGCCGGGGCGGGCGCCGGGCTCGCCGGCGGCGTTGCGGCGGCAGCCGGCGCGTCGGCCGAGTCGACGGTCGCGATCACGGTCCCGGTCGAGACCCGTTGGCCGACCTTGACCTTGACCTCGCGGATCGTCCCGGCGGTCGAGGCCGGGACCTCCATCGTTGCCTTGTCGGACTCGAGCGTCACCAGCGCGGCGTCCTTGGCTACCGCCTCACCCGGCTGCACCAGGATCTCGATGACCGGGATGTCGTGGAAGTCGCCGAGATCCGGGACCTTCAACTCGAGTTGCGCCATCGTTAAACGGTCGTCGGCTCGGGCTTGGCGGGATCGAGACCGTACTTCGCCAGCGCTTCGGCGACGCGCGCGCGCTCGATCGTCCCTTCGTCGGCCAGCGCGCTGAGCGCGGCCAGCGCGACCCAGCGCCGGTCGATCTCGAAGAACGAGCGCAACTGCTTGCGTGTGTCGCTGCGGCCGAAGCCGTCGGTGCCGAGCGCGTGGAAGCGGCGGTTCTCGACGAACGGCCGGATCTGCTCGGCGAAGGTCTTGACGTAGTCGGTCGAGGCGACGATCGGTCCGTCGTGCCCGTCGAGCTGCTGCGCGACGAACGACCGTCGCTGCGTTTCGCCGGGGTGCAAGAGGTTCCAGCGCGATGCCGACTCGCCGTCGCGGTGCAGCAGCGTGAAACTGGTCGCGCTCCACACGTCGGCTAAAACGCCGAAGTCGTCGCGCAACAAGTCGGCCGCCGCGATCACCTCGCGCAAGATCGAGCCCGAGCCCATCAGCTGAACGCGCGGCTGTCCCGGCTTCGCCGTCCCCGCGTCGCGGATGAGGTAGAGCCCGCGCAGGATCTGCTCCCTGACGCCCTCCGGCGCCGCCGGGTGCGGGTAGTTCTCGTTGAGCAGCGTGACGTAGTAGAAGACGTCTTCCTGCTCGGCCAGCATCCGCCGCACGCCGTCCTGCACGATCGTGGCGACCTCGTAGGCGAAGGTCGGGTCGTAGGGGACGCAGTTCGGGATCGCGGCCGCGAGCAAATGCGAGTGACCGTCCTCGTGCTGCAGCCCCTCGCCGTTGAGCGTCGTGCGGCCCGACGTCCCACCGAGCAAGAAGCCGCGCGTGCGCATGTCGCCGGCCGCCCACGCGAAGTCGCCGATCCGTTGGAAGCCGAACATCGAGTAGAAGATGAAGAAGGGCAGCGTCTGCACGCCGTGGGTCGAGTACGACGTCCCCGCGGCGATCCAGGAGCACATCGAGCCGGCCTCGGTGATCCCTTCCTGGAGGATCTGGCCGGCCTTGTCCTCGCGGTACCACATCAACTGATCGGCGTCTTGCGGGCGGTAGAGCTGGCCCAGCCGCGAGTAGATCCCGAGCTGCCGGAACATCCCCTCCATGCCGAAGGTGCGCGACTCGTCGGCGACGATCGGCACCAGCCGCGGGCCGACCGTCTTGTCGCGCAGCAGCGTCGAGAGCGTGCGCACGAACGCCGTCGTCGTCGAGAACTCGCGCTCGCCGCTATCCTCGTCGAGTGCCGCGAACGCCGCACGCTCGGGGACGGCCAGCGGTGCCTCGACGTTGCGCCGGCGGGTCGGAACCTGGCCGAGCTTGGCCACCCGCTCGCGCAGGTACTCGGCCTCGCGCGAGTCGGGCGGCGGCGTGATGAACGGCACCTTCTCGAGGTCGGCGTCGGAGATCGGGATCGAGAAGCGATCGCGGAACGCGCGCAACTGCTCGACCATCAGTTTCTTCTGCTGGTGGGCGATGTTCATCCCCTCGCCGGCCGAGCCCAGCCCGTAGCCCTTGATCGTCTTGGCGATGACCACCGTCGGCGAACCGGTGTGCTCGGCCGCCGCGTTGTAGGCGGCGTAGACCTTGAGCGGGTCGTGGCCGCCGCGGTTGAGCGCCCAGACCTCATCGTCGGTGTAGCGGTCGACCAGCGCCCGCGTTTCAGGATAGCGGCCGAAGAAGTGCTCGCGCACGTACGCGCCGTCGCGCGACTTGAAGGTCTGGTAGTCACCGTCGAGCGTCTCACCCATCAGCCGCACCAGCGCACCGGTGTCGTCGGCGGCGAGCAGCGGATCCCAGCGCGAGCCCCAGATGACCTTGAGGACGTTCCAGCCGGCGCCGCGGAAGAGACCCTCGAGCTCCTGGATCACCTTGCCGTTACCGCGCACCGGGCCGTCGAGCCGCTGCAAGTTCGCGTTGATGACGAAGATCAGGTTGTCGAGCCCCTCGCGCGTCGCGAGCGAGAGCCCGGCCAGCGTCTCGGGCTCGTCGATCTCGCCGTCGCCGACGAAGGCCCAGACTTTGCAATCGCTCGGCGCGATCAAGCCGCGGTGCTCGAGATATTTCATGTAGCGCGCCTGGTAGACCGCCTGCAGCGGGCCCAGGCCCATCGAGACCGTCGCGAACTGCCAGTAGTCCGGCATCAGCCACGGATGCGGATACGACGGCAGCCCCTTGCCGTCGACCTCGCGCCGGAAGTTCTCGAGTTGCTCTTCGCTCAGCCGGCCTTCGAGGTACGAGCGCGCGTAGACGCCCGGCGAGGAGTGGCCTTGGAAGTAGACCAGATCGCCGCCGCTGGCGTGCTGCGGCCCGCGCCAGAAATGGTTGAAGCCGACGTCGACCAACGTCGCGGCCGACGAGAACGAAGCCAGGTGACCGCCCAGGTCGCCGCCGTCCTTGTTCGCGCGCACGACCATCGCCAGCGCGTTCCAGCGGGTGTAGTGGCGCAGCCGCTCCTCGGTGGTGAGGTCGCCTGGATAGTGCGGCTGCTGCTCGACCGAGATCGTGTTGACGTAGGGCGTCGTCTGCGCCGCCGGCGTGCGCACGCCGCGGATCGCCGCGTGCTCGACCAGCGCCTGGACCAGCTCGCTGGCCCGGCCGCCGCCCTCCTCCTCGATCACGCCGTCGAGCGCGTCGAGCCACTCGCGGGTCTCCGCAGGGTCCGGCTCCGGCGCCGGCTTGGCAGCCAGGCCGTTGGTGGCGGGAGGGGCGGGCAGGTCGATCATGACGGGCTCCGGGGGCTCGTGCGTTGGCTTCATTGTAACGTGGCTTTCGGGGCTCTCGGTCCGCCAATCGTGGCTCTTTCCCATCCAATTAGGGCCTTTTGGGGCAAAGATAGAGGGATTGGAGGGAGCCACATGGCGAATGGATCGGCCATGCGGACGGGCTGGTCCGAGTTCTCGCTCGATCTCGACCGCGGCAGCATCGTACCGATCTATCGCCAGATCTACGAGCGGCTGCGCGAGCAGATCCTGGCCGGTGCCCTCCCCGAGGGCACCCGGCTCCCGCCCGAGCGCGCGCTCGCCGAACGGCTGGACGTCAACCGCTCGACGATCGTCCACGCCTACCGGGACCTCGCCGCCGACGGGCTGATCGAACAGCGGGTCGGTTCCGGTTCGCGGGTCGCCTCGACGCTGCGCGGCGGGCAACCCGACCGCTCGTCGACCGTCCCGTGGTGGGTGACGCTGCCGCCGTGGCGGGTCGGGCAGTTCCCGGCGGTGCTCGGCGAGCTGGCCGCGATCGAGCACGGCGACCTGATCGCCTTCGTGCAGGGCGTCCCGCCGCCCGAACCCTCGCCGCTGGCCGATCTGGCGCGCTCCTTCGCGCGAGTCGGCGGCGACGTCAACTTCGTCTTGACCTACGGCGACTCCGAGGGCTACGGGCCGCTGCGCGAAGCGATCGCGCTGCGGATGCGGGCGCGCGGCTGCGCCGTCGACCCGCGCGACGTGCTGATGCTGACCGGCTCGACCCAAGGGATCACCCTGGTCGCGCAGTCGCTGGCCGAACCGGGCGACGAGATCGTCGTCGAGGCGCCGACCTATCCGGGCGCGCTGCAGATCTTCCAGATCGCCGGGCTGCGCGCGATCTCGGTCCCGGTCGACGAGGACGGGATGCGCGTCGACCACGTCGAGGCGATCCTGCGCACCCGTCGGCCGCGCTTCGTCTACACGATGCCGGCGATCCACAACCCGACCGGCGTGACGATGAACGCCGACCGGCGCGACCGGCTGGTGACGCTCTCCAAGCGCTACGGCGTCCCGCTGGTCGAAGACGATCCCTACGGCGAGCTGGTCGCTCCGCGGCAGGCCCCGTTGCGCGCGCGCGATGCGGAATCGGTCATCTACCTCTCGTCGTTCTCGAAGACGATCGCGCCCTCGCTGCGGCTGGGCTGGATCGTCGCGCCGCGCACGATCTACGAGCGGTTGCTGCTGCGCAAGCAGTCCTACGACATGGCGTCCTCGATGTACATCCAGGCCGGCGTGCGCGACTACCTCGAGGCGGCCTACGACCCGCACGTCGTGGCGCTGCGCGAGGAGCTGGTCGAACGGCGGGCGCTCGCGTACGCGGCGATCGATCGGCACTGGCCGGCCGGGCTGCGCGCGAGCCGCGAGGGCGACGGCTACTACCTGTGGGCGACGGCGCCGCGCGAGATCCGCGCGCGCGTCCTGCTGGCGAGCGCCGAGCGCCTCGGCGTCTCGTTCTTGTTCGGCGAGGCGTTCTACGCGCAGTCGGGCGGCGACCACAACTTCCGTCTGGCGATCACGCCCGTGCCGCGTTCGGCGATCGAAGAGGGGATCCGACGCATCGGCGAGGCCGCCCGCTGAACGCCGCGTTTCCCTCGGCCGCGCTGCTGGCATGGTACGCGCGGCACGGCCGCACGCACCTGCCCTGGCGGCAGACCCGCGATCCGTACCGGATCCTGGTCAGCGAGTTGATGCTGCAGCAGACGCAGGTCGAGCGCGTCATCCCGCTCTACGAGGCGTTCGTCGCGCGCTTTCCGAGCTTCGCCGTGCTGGCCGCCGCCGAAGCCGGCGACGTCGTGCGCGCCTGGCGCGGTTTGGGCTACAATAGCCGGGCGGTCCGGCTGCATGCGCTGGCGTGCACCGTCGTCGAGCAGTACGGCGGCGCGCTGCCCGATGATCTAGCGGCGTTGCGCGCGCTGCCGGGGATCGGCGCTTACACCGCGGCCGCCGTGCGCGCGTTCGCCTTCGAGCGCGACGAGGCGGCGATCGACGTCAACCTGCGGCGGGTCATGCACCGCGTCGCGTACGGCCTCGAGCATCCGCCGCTGGCCGACGAGCGCAGCCTCGATGCGCTGGCGCGCGCCAGCGTTCCACCCGGCGCGGCACACGATTGGAACTCGGCGCTGATGGACCTGGGCGCGACGCTCTGCACCGCCCGGGCGGCGAAGTGCTTGGTCTGCCCGCTGCGCGCGGACTGCGCGGCGGCTCCGGTCGATCCGGCGATCCTCGCCGAGCGCGCGCGGCGGCACGCGCCGCCGCGAACGCCGCAAAGTACGCTTCCGTTCGAACGCACGACCCGCTTCTTGCGCGGGCGAATCATCGATCGCTTGCGCGACGTCGCAAGCGGCCAGACGCTCGCGCTCGCTGCGTTGCAGGACGATCTCGCGGCCTACGTGCCGGCCGATCGCTTGCCGGAGATCCCGGCCGTCGTCGACGCGCTGGTGCGCGACGGCATCGTCGCGCGCGACGCCGCCTCCATTCGCCTGCGCTAGCTCCGACCCGCGCACCAATCCATTTCTCATGCGCGGTTGCGTTTGCGCGTGGCCGCCGCGCGGGTAGACGCACCGCATGCATCGACTCCGTCTCGCCATCTTGCTCGCGCTGCCTGCCATGCTCGCCTTGTCGGCGTGCGGCGGCAACGGTTCCAGCGTCATCGGTACCGGCATCTCCGCCCAAGACGCGCAAGTGCGCTTCCTGAACGGCGCACCCGACGTCGCGAGCTTCGACTATCGCTTCTGGCCCAGCAGCGGGACGCGGCCGTCATCGCCGGCCGGCACGAGCTTCGCGTACGGCGCGATCACCAGCTTCGCGGCCTTCTCGGTCGGGACGTACGACTTCGAGGTCGATCAGGACGGGACCAGCACGACGATCATCCCGGTCTGCAGCATCCCGACGCTCAACGGCGGCACGAATTACACGATCGTCGTCGCCGGAACCGGCGGCACGCACACGTGCCTCGTCTTCAACGACGAGAACTACACCAACACCGGCGCGGTGCGCCTGCACCACGCCTCCCCCGCCCTGAACGCTGCCGGGACGAGCACGATCGTGTGGGGCGGCGCGGCCGGGCTGGCGCCCTCGAGTACGCTGATCTCCGCGGCGACGTTCTCGAACACGGCGCAGGTGCAACCGGTCGTCCCCGTCGGCGACGTGACCGGGACGCCGGTGACCTACTCGGTCGGCGCCTCGCCCGGCGGCGCGAATCCGGCCGCCGGCGCGACCTTCTCGCCGACCTACGCCCTCGCGTCGACGAGCCTGATCCAGGGTGGGACGAGCGCCAGCCAACCCGACACGAGCGGCGTGATCCCGTACGCGAACTTCCCCGGCGTCTCGCTGTTCGCCATCGACTGCAGCGGCACGGCGCCGACCGGCGCCTCGGCCTGCATCGCCGGCGCGACCGTGCTGGGCGTCTTCGACAACAAGTAGAGCCCTTACACTACCTGAAAGCCGCCGGCGACCTCGAGGACGCTGCCGGTCACGTAGCGGTTCTCGACCACGAAGGCGATCGCGTGCGCGACCTCTGGGGCCTCGCCGACGCGTCCCAGCGGCGTGCTCGCCGCGTAGGCGGCGAAGATCTCGCCCCGCGCGTCCTCGGGGACACCGTTCCACCAGGGCGTGTCGATGATGCCGGGTGAGATCGCGTTCACCCGGCGCGGTGCGAGCTCGCGGGCGAGAATCGGGACCATCGTCTCGAGGGCGCCGTTGATCGCCGCGAGCCCCGACGTCCCGGGCATGGCCGTTCGCGCGGAGACCGCGGTGATCAGCGTGATCGAGGCGTCGGGTGCCAGCCCGTCGAGCGCCGCTTGCAGCGTGGTCAGATGGACCCAGAACTTCTGCTCGAAGCCGGCGCGCAGTTCGTCGAGCGCGAGGCCGGCAAAGGGTCCGCCACCCTTGCCGCCCGACGCGGCGACGACCAGGTCGTCGATCGGCGCGTGCGCCTGAAGGAGGGTGCGCAACGCGTCATGGTCACCGCCGTCGGCGCGGCCGACCACCAGGCTGCCGGCGGCGCCGGTCTCGGCGGCGCGGGCGAGCGCGTCGAGCTTGGCCGGGTCGCGACCGATCGCCAAGACCGCGTGGCCGCGCGCGCGCAGCAGTTCCGCGGTCGCAAGACCGATGCCCGAGGTTGCGCCGACGACCGCGATGCGCCGGCGAGGGTGGAGAGTCTGTTCCATGCGTGTAAGGATAGGTGCATGGCTAGCCCCGCGCCGTACCGCACCGATCCTGGTACTGCCAGTGCAACCTTCGCATCGCCGCCGCCGGACGCGCGGCGTGAGTTGGCGGTGTTCCTGACCGGCCGGCGCGCGCGCCTCGCACCGGGCGACGTCGGCATGGTCGACGGCCGCCGGCGGCGCGTGCCGGGGCTACGTCGCGAAGAGGTCGCGGTGCTGGCGCACGTGAGCGAGACCTGGTATGCGCGCCTCGAGCAGGGCCGACCGATCAACGTCTCGCCGAACGTGCTGGGCAGCATCGCCGACGCGCTGCGCCTGGACGCGCCCGAGCGCGAATATCTCTTCACGCTGGCCGGTGTGACGCCGCAGCGTCCCGACCCGCGCGCGCTCGCGTTGCCGGCCTCGTTGCAAGACTTGCTCGACGAGCTGCGCTACGTGCCGGCGGTCGTGTACGGACCGCGCTGGGACGTGCTGCTCTGGAACCGCGCCTACGCGCTGGTCTTCGGCGACCTCGCCGGCGCGAGCGAACTCGAACGCAACGTCGTCTACCAGCTCTTCCTCGATCCCAACCGGCGCCGGCTGTTCCCCGAATGGGAACAGCTCGCGCGCCGCGTCGTCGAACAGTTTCGCCTCAGCGCCGGGCGGCACGCCGGCGAGCCGTCCTTCGCCGCGCTGATCGCGCACCTGCGCGAGCGCAGTCCGGAGTTCCGCGCGCGCTGGGACGAGCACCGGGTCTGGCACCAAACCGAAGGCGAGAAGCTCGTCGATCATCCGGTCGCCGGCCGCCTCGTCTTCGATCACGCGTCGTTCTCGCTCCCCGAAGCACCGGATGCGGTGCTGCTGACGTACACCACGCGGCCCGGGAGCCCGAGCGCGCTCGCGCTCCGCGCGCTCCTGGGCGCGCCGCGCGCCGGCGTTCAGCCGAACCAGGAGGGCAGGCCGGCGTAGCGCTCTTCCTGCCAGGGGTCGGCGTCGTTGTGGTAACCGCGCACTTCCCAGAAGCCCTTCTGGTCGGTATCGCGGAACTCGATCCCGTGCACCCACTTGGCGCTCTTCCAGAAATACTTCTTGGGGACGAGCAGCCGCACCGGGCCGCCGTGGATCGGCTCGATCGGCCGGCCGTCGAACTCGTATGCGACGAGTACGTCGTCGCCGAGCATCTCCGCCAGCGGTACGTTCGTCGTGTAGGCGTTGTCGGCGTGTTGCACGACGAACGCCGCCGACGGCAGCGGCTTCGCGCGCTCGACGAGCGACGCGAAGCGGACGCCGGTCCAGCTGGTGTTCTTCTTGGTCCAGCGGGTCACGCAGTGGATGTCGCCGTGCCACTGCGTCGCCGGCAGCGCGCGCAGCTCGGCGAACGAGAGCTCGAAGGGCGCCTCGACCTGGCCGAAGAGCCGAAGCCGCCAGGTCGCCGGATCGATCGCCGGGACGTCGCCGACGTGCAGGACCGGGAAGCCCTCGGTCACGGTCTGGCCGGGCGGGACGGTCGGATCCTTCTGTTTGAGGAAAGGCATGTCGAGGATAGGATTCGACCGGGACGGGCGAAGGTTCCGCCCGTGGCGATCCCGTTCCCCAAGCGCAAGGTCAGCCGCGCCGTCGCGCTCGAGGAGCTGGCGATCCTCGAGCGGACCTACCCGCACGCGGTCACCGCGCTCGAGTACACCAACCCGTTCCAGCTGCTGATCGCGGTGATCCTGAGCGCCCAGACCACCGACGCGCGCGTCAACCTGACCACGCCGACCCTGTTCGCGAAGTATCCCGACGCGGAGGCGCTGGCGCGCGCGCACACCGCCGACGTCGAGCGGATCATCAAGTCGTGCGGCTTCTTCCGCATGAAGGCGAAGAACATCATCGCCGCCTCGCAGGCGCTGGTCGCGGAGCACGGCGGCCAGGTTCCCGAGGACCGCGAGGCGCTCGAAGCACTGCCCGGCGTCGGTCGCAAGACGGCGAGCGTCGTGATGTCGGTCGCCTTCGCCGAGGCGGCGTTCGCGGTCGACACGCACGTCTTCCGGGTCTCGCACCGGCTGGGTTTGACGTTGGCGACGACGCCACGCGGCGTCGAGGAGGACGTGACGGCGCTGGTCCCGCGCGCGCAGTGGCGCTTCGCTCACCACTGGTTGATCCTGCACGGCCGCGAGATCTGCAAGGCACCGGTCCCGCACTGCGGCACCTGTCCGGTCACGATGTGCCCGTCGCGCTCGCTGGTCGCGCGGGCGCTGGCTGAGAAGGTCGCGACTAGAAGCGCATCGGCCCCGGCTCGTCGAGGTGCGCGGGCCGCGGCAGCTCGGCCTCGGCGGAGATCGTCTTGAGCAGCCCCGACCCGGTCAGCGCGTCGCCATAACCGGCCTCGGTCGAGAGGCGCGAGAGGTTCATCAGCGCCGGCGTCGCGCTCTCGATGAACTGGTACTCGCCGTCCAGGCCGGCGCCGCTGACGACGACCAATTGCCGCCGCGGATCGAGGTCGAGCGCGATCCGCAGCTCCCGGAAGCGCAGCCGCAGCCGCGGCGGGTTCTCGAGGCGCACGACCGTCACGCCGCTGCGCCGGCCCAGGATCGAGTTGAGCCGCTTCGCGCCGATCGCGACGACCTCGGAGAGCGCGGCGAAGCGGGCCGCGGCGTCGCCGGCGGCGTCGCCGCCCGGACCGGGGGGCACCTGGTCGGTCGCCGAATCGATCGCCGCTCCGAGCTCGCGCCGCGCGCGTATCTTCTGCGCCATTGCGACGATCGGGTTCTGCTCGTGTTCATCCATCGGGGGTCGTCCGTTGCTCGCTCGGTTCGTCGCTGCCCTGCTCGTCGCGCCGTCGCTGGCGCTCGCCCCGCTCGCGGCCCGGGCCGCCGAGCAGCTTACGATCGACCAGATCGTCGCGCCGAACCCGGTCACTGGCCGGCCGCCGGCCGGCTTCAGCTGGGCGCCTGACGGTTCGCGCTACGTCTACACCGTTCCGGCGGCGCGCCCGCACGACCCGCCGACCCTGTGGGTCCACGACCAGCGCAGCGGCACGGACCGGCGGCTGTTCGCCGCCCGAGCCTCGCAGCGCGGGACCCGCTCGCGCGCGATCGCGCAGATCGTCTGGTCGCCCGACGCGCGCCGCATCGCCTATGTCGACGGCGACGCGCTCGAGGTCGCCGACGCCGACGGCCGGCAGGCGCGGCGGCTGGTCCGGGACGCCGACGACCCGCAGTGGTCGCCCGACGGGACGCGTATCGCCTACGTCCATGCCGGCGACCTGGCGGTCGTGCAGGTCGCGACGCGGCGCGTCACCCGGTTGACCACCGGCGGCTCGGCGCGCGTCCTCAACGGCGATCCCGATTGGCTCTCCAGCGAAGAGCTGGACGTCGCGCATGCCTACGTCTGGTCGCCGACCGGCGACGCGATCGCGTTCTTGCGCTTCGACGAGTCGCAAGTCACCGTGTATCCGATCCAGCAGTACCTGGTCGTACCGGACAACACGGTCGAGCAGCAGCGCTACCCGTTGGCCGGGGAGAAGAACCCGCGCGTCTCGCTGCGCGTCGTCGACCTGCGCGGCGGGGCCGTGCGCACACTGTACGACGGGGCGCCGCACGACGAGTATCTGGTCTCCTTCGTGTGGACGCCCGACGGCCGCGCGGTCGTCGACGAGATCCTCGACCGCGCGCAACGGCAGCTGCGGCTGGTCGCGTTTCCGCGCGACGGCGCCGCGCCGCGCACGCTGCTGCGCGAGGCCGATCCGCACTTCCTCGAAGTCGCGCCGCCGCCGCGCTTCCTGCGCGACGGACGCCATTTCGTTTGGATCTCGCGGCGCGACGGCGTGCAAGGCGCGTACCTGGTCGACGCGCGGACCGGCGCGGCGCGCCGGCTCAGCGGGACGATCCCGGTCGGCGCGATCGAACAGGTCGATCAGGCGCACGGGGCGGTCTACGTCGACGCGCTCGCGCCGACGCGCCGCGAACACGCGTTGCTGCGCTTGGCGCTGTGGGGCGGAGCGGCACCGGTCGACCTGACGCCCGAGCGCGGCTCGCACGCGATCGCGATGCCCGAGCGCGGCGACGTCTTCATCGACACCTGGTCGGCGCTCGACCGCGCACCGGTCGTGCTGCGCCGCAACCTCGCCGGCGCGCGCCGGACGATCTTCGCGACTCCCTCGCTGGCGCGCTTCGCATTGGGCACGACTCGGCTCCTGCAGATCCCCTCGCGGCGCGGGCCGCTCGACGCCTGGATGATCGTGCCGCCCGGCTTCGATCCTTCGCGCCGCTACCCGGCGATCGTCAAGGTCTACGGCGGTCCGCTGCCGCTGACGTGGGGCGTCCCCTCCGACGACCGCTGGCCGGGCCTGTTCGATCAGCTGCTCGCCGAGCACGGCTTCGTCGTCTTCACGATCGACGGACCGGCCTCGCGCAACGACCGCAGCGCGAACGCCGCGCTCTTCTCGCACCGCATGGGGACGATCGCGATCGAAGGTCCGCTCGCCGCGGCGGCCTGGCTACGCCGTCAGCCGTACGTCGACGGCGCGCGG
>JBEKLD010000030.1:0-25174 GCA_050010375.1 Vulcanimicrobiaceae bacterium | reverse complement strand
TCTACAAACCGAACCATCGGATCAAGAGATTACGTATCTTCTGGGATACGCTCACGGTCGATAGGCAGCTTGGCGTCAAGCCGTAGCCTCGGCCCGAGCGCTGAGCCAGTGGCTACGAAAGTGAAGTCTCGCCATGAGTGAAGCAGCGGCCCTCGGCTTCCGCACCCACAGCGGGTGGGCCGCCGCGGTGGCGGTCTCCGGATCGCCCCGCAAGCCGGTCGTGCTCGAACGACGGCGCTTCGAGATCGCCGATCCTGACGTGCCCGGCTCCAAGCAGCCCTATCACGCCGCGGAGAAGCTGGACGTCGAGAGCGCCGAAGCGCTCATCGCCCGATGCCGGGAGAGCTCGACGCTCTTGGCCCTCGGCGCGATGAGCAAGCTGGTCGCGCAGCTCGCGAAGGACGACGTCACCGTAGTCGGTGCCGGCATCTTGTTCGCCTCGGAGCGCTCGCTGCCGAACATCGCGGCGATCCTCCGCTCCCACGAGCTCATGCACACGGCGGAAGGCGAGTTCTCTCGCGAGGTGCTGGTCGCGGCCGCCGAGCAGTGCGCGCTCCCGGTGAGCAGGGTCAAGGAACGCGAGATCTGGGATCGAGCGACCTCGCTGTTCCGGCTCCCGGTCGCCGATCTGCAAGCCCGCATCGACGCGCTCGGGAAAACGCTCGGCCCACCCTGGCGCCAGGACGAGAAGCTCGCCTCGCTGGCCGCCTGGATCGCGCTCGCCGAGTCAGGGTAACGCGTCGCTGCTTCGCGGTGGGCGGTGGGAGACGGGGATCAGGTCCTCGGGGATGACGCGGCGGAGCAAGCCCCAGAGGCCGCGCGGTTCGATCAAGATCACGCCGATCGAGACGATGCCGAGCACGATGAAGTGCCAGACGCCCCAGCTCTGTAAGTATTCGCGGATGAAGAAGAAGACCACCGTGCCGATGATCGGCCCCTCGAAGCTGCCGACGCCGCCGATCACGACGATGAAGATCACGTAGACCGTCCAGTCGACGAGGCTGAACGACAGGTCCGGCGCGACCCGGAGCTGCTGCAGCGTGATCAGCGCGCCGGCCAAGCCCAGGAACGGCGCCGTCCACAAAAAGCAGATGATGCGCGCGCGCAGCACGTTGACCCCGGCCGTCGCCGTCGCCTCCTCGTCGTCGCGCATCGCCGTCAACCCGATCCCAGTCGGCGAGCGCATCAACAGGTACGTCGTGACGAAGGCGACGATCGCCAGGCCGAGCGCGAGCCAGTAGGCCGAGATCGAGCGCGCGGCCGGCGTGTCGCCGAAGTACTCGGCGAACGAGACCGGCAAACTGGAACCCAGGCCGGCGCCGAACGCCTCGAGCTTGCCGGCGCCGAGCATGCAGACCTCGGCCAGCACCCAGGTGCCGACCGAGAGATACGCCGCGCGCAGCCGGAAGACGATCGCCATGCTCGGGATCGCCGCGACCAGCGTGGTCAGCGCCGCCAGCAGGATCGCCACGAACGGATTCACCCCGCCCAGGACGCCGAAGCCGTAGAACGCGTAGGCACCGATCCCGACGAAGGCCTGCTGCCCGATGCTCACGATGTCGGCGTAGCCCGCCAACAAATTCCACATCACGGCCAGCACGAACATCGTGAGCAGATCGGCGGCGATCTGCAGGCCGTTCGCGTCGGTGATCCACGGCGCGGCCAACAGCAATATCGCGCCGATCAGCAGGATGCCACGGCCGATCAGGACGCTGCGCGGGGTCGAACGCGGCGAGCGCACCGGTCAGTACCTCGGGAAGAGGCCTTGCGGCCGGATCAGGAAGATCACCAGAAACACCAGATGGCCGGCCAGCAGCTGCCAGGAGACGTCGATCTGCGCGCCGATCGCCTGCGCGACGCCAAGGATGATCCCGCCGAGCAGCGTCCCCCACAAGCTGCCCAGGCCGCCCAGCACGACGGCCTCGAAGGCGGTCAGCAGCCGGTCGGGCCCGCTGGTCGGATCGAAGTTCTGCCAGACCGACATGAACGCGGCCGAGATGCAGACGGTCACGCCGACGATGCCCATCGCGATCGCGTAGATGCGCGGCGAGGACAAGCCGACCAGGTTCGCCGCGTCGACGTCGTCGGAGACGGCGCGGATGTGCGCACCGACCTGCGTCGTGTACAGCAGCCGGTCGAGCGCGAAGATCAGCACGATCGCCGCCAGGAAGATCATCAGGGGCAAGACGCCGATGCCGATCCCGCCAGGGAGTGGGATCGTCGCCGTCTCGATGCCGCCGCCGGAGATGCGCTGGGTGTCGGCGCCGAAGGTGCCCTGTAAGAAGTTCTCGACGATGATCGAGAGACCGAAGGTCACCAAGACGATCTGGAGGATCCCCTTGCCGAGTACGCGCTGAAAGAGGTAGCGCTGCAGCAGGTAGCCGCCGACGAAAGCGATCGGCAGGGCGACCGCGATGGCCAGCGGCAGCGGCAGGTGGAGGCTCGCGGTCAGCGCGAGCAACAAGAACGAGACGAGCACGATCAGGTCGCCGTGCGCGATGTTGACGAAGCGCATCACGCCGACCGAGATCGAGAGCCCCGAGGCGAAGAGCGCGTAGAGACCGCCGATGAGGATCCCTTGGACGATTTGGTTGGCCAGGCCGACCGTGTTCATCGTGCTCGTCTCACAGTCCGAAGTAGTGCCGCGTCACGGTCTCGCGTGAGACCTCTGCCGGGCGCCCAGTCAGCGTGACCGAACCCTCGAGCAGGCAGTAGAAGCGATCGGCGACGGCCAGCGAGCGCGAGATGTCCTGCTCGACGATCAGCAGGCCGATCCCGCGGCGCGCGAGCGTCGGGATGATCTCGTAGAGCGTGTTCACGATCACCGGGGCGAGTCCCAGACTGATCTCGTCGCACAGCAGCAAGCGCGGGTTGGCGAGCAAGGCGCGGCCGAGCGCGACCATCTGCTGCTGGCCGCCGGAGAGTTCGCGGGCCGGTTGGCGGCGCTTGTCGGCCAGCATCGGGAACGTCTCGAAGACCGTCTGCAAGCTGACCTCGCCGGCCCGCCCGACGCTGCGGCCGATGTTGAGATTCTCCTCGACGGTCAGCGAAGGGAACAGCCGCCGGCCCTCCGGGACGAGGGCGATCCCGGCCTTGACGATCTGCGCCGTCGAGCGCCCGCGCAGGTCGGTGCCGTCGAGGCTGATCGTCCCGGCGGCGCGGTGGGCGTAGCCGACGATCGCCTTGAGCAGCGAGGATTTGCCGGCGCCGTTCGCGCCGATGACCGAGACGATCTCGCCGGCGTCGACGTGCAGATCGACGCCGTGCAGCGCGCGAAACTGGCCGTAGACAACCGTCAGGTCCTCGACGGCGAGCAGCGGTTCAGACACCGAGGTACACTTCCCGCACCCGCTGATCGGCGAGCACGTCGTCCGGCGCACCGCTGGCGATGATGCGACCGCCATGCAGCACGTCGATGCGCGTCGCCATCCGCCGCAGCGCGAGCACGACGTGCTCGATCCAGACGACCGTGGCCCCAGCGGCGTGCACCTCGCTGACGATCGCCAGCAACTCCTCGCACTCGGCCTCCGACAGACCGCCGGCGATCTCGTCGAGCAGCAGCAGGCGCGGCGTCTGCGCCAGCGCCTTGGCGAGTTCGAGCCGCTTGAGGTCGAGCAAGGCCAGCTCGCCGGCCGGCTGCGCTTGCCGGTGTACGAGGCCGGTGCGCTCGAGGACCTCGAGCGCGCGGTACTTCGCGCGCGCGAGGGCGAGCCGGCCGCCGTGGACCGCGGCGACGAGCACGTTCTCGAAGACGCTCATGTGCGTGAAGGGCCGCGGGATCTGGAAGGTCCGGCCGATCCCCAGGCGCGAGCGGTCCCACACCCGCATCCGGGTGATGTCCCGGCCTTCGTAGACGACGTGGCCGGCGTTCGGTGCGAGGTTGCCGCCGATCAGGTTGAAGAGCGTGCTCTTGCCCGCCCCGTTGGGACCGAGGATGCCGACGATCTCTCCTTGCTCGACGCGCAGGGAGAGATCGTCGATCACCGTGAGCCCCCCGAAGCGGCGGGAGAGTCCCGTCAGCTCGAGCATGGGGCGGGTCGGCACGTCCTCAGTAGTGGATCAGCTCCGGCTTGCGAGCCACCGGGACGGCCGGCGTGGTCGAGTTGTCGACGATCGCCAACTCGTAGGGATACTTCGAACCCTTGAACCACTGGCTGACGACGAGCGGTGTCTCGGCGCAGTTCGGGAACGGGCCGGTGCGGAAGTCGATCGGACCGACGATCGATTCGTACTTCGTGGTCCGAATCGCGTCGCGGATCGAGGCCGCCTTGTTGACGTCCTGGGTGCGCTTGAGGACGTCGAACACGACCTCCCACAGCGCGTGCCGGAAGCCGAGCGCCATCGAGTACTGCCGCTTCTCCGCGTCCTCCCAGCTGTCGGCCAGCTGGCGCGAGGTGAGCCCGATCAGATGCGAGCTGTACGGGTGGAATTTCGACCACCAGGTTTCGACGGTGAGGCCGATGCAGCGGTCGTGCAGCGCATAGATCGGTTCGGGGAACTCGCACGCTTTGCCGACATAGACCGACTTGGGCTTATACCCCTGCTGCGCGACCCCGTTCCAGAAGGTCGTGAACTCCGGCGGCGGCAGGACGCCCTGGATGATGTCGCAGTGCCCGCTCGAGAAGGCGGCGATCTGGGCGTTGTAGTTGCTGGCCGGCATGTCGAAGCGGCCGGGGTCGACCACCTTGTAACCCGCCGAGGTGAACTCCGCGGCGAAGACTTTCGACTGCGCGATCCCGTCGCCGTCGTTGCCCCAGAGCCCGCCCAGGACCTTATCGGTCGGCAGTTTGTTCCAGTACGCGAGCATCGCCTTGGCCAGCGTCCCGGCGCTGAAGAAGAAGTGGTACGTCCACTCGAAGCCCTTCTTCGGATCGCCCTTGCGCCCGAAGAAGTAGGGCTCCAGCGGCGCGTCGTTCGAGATGCACGGAACGCCGTTGAGCTCGCACTGGTCGGAGACGGGGTTGACCGTCTCCGGCGTCGCGTAGGTCGCGATGAGGTCGACCTTGTCCTGGAGGATCAGCTCGCGTGCGACCTCTGAGGCGCGGTTCGGGCTCGACTGGCTGTCCTTGATGACGATCTCGTAGGGGTGCTTGGTCCCGCCGACGTCGATCGAGGTGCCGATCTTCCCCTTGATCTGCGCCAGCACGAACGGCATGTGCTCGGTGAAGAAGGCCAGCGGGCCGGTCATCGGCTGCACGAGGCCGATCTTGATCGTGCGGGGGGCCTGCGCAAAGGTGACCTGCGGAACGCCGGTAGCGGCGGCGGCGACGCCCGCAGCCGCCGCACCTTTGAGGAAATCAGCGCGATCGACGCGGCTGGTGGTCATAGGGACGTCCTCCTAGCTCGAGATGAGTACGAAAACGAAAGGAGCATGGCCGGGGGTCGTATACGGAATCCCTGTATCCCGAATCGGGTTTGGCAGAAACTTCCTGCGCCCCTTCAGGCGCTCATCCCGCCGTCGACCATCAGCAGGCTGCCCGTCGTGAAGCTGCTCTGGTCCGAGGCCAGGTAGAGCACCGAGGCCGCGATCTCATCGGGTCGGGCGTGGCGCCCGAGCGGGATGATCTCGTCGAAGAAGGTGGTCGCGTCGCGGCCTAGGATCGGGGTCAGGTTCCGTTCGACGCCGCGCTGGAAGCCGTTGTCGACCGGACCCGGATGGATGGTATTTACCCGGATCGCCCGCGGCGCGGCTTCTTTCGCGAGGCAGCGCATCAGGCCGACCTGCGCATGCTTGGCGGTGATGTAGCCGTAGACGCCGGCGTCGCCGCGGACGCCGGCGACGCTCGAGGTGATGATGATGCTGCCGCCGTCGCGCATGCGCGGCAATCCGTACTTGCCGCACAGGAACGCGCCGCGCACGTGGACCGCCAGCGTGGCATCGAAGACGTCTTCGGGATACTCGGCGATCGGCGCGATCACGCCCATCGTCCCGGCGTTGCTGAAGATGACGTCGAGCGGTCCCCAGCGCGCGACCGTGCGCTCCATGACGCGTGCGACGTCGGCCGCGCGCGTCACGTCGGCGACTTCGTAGGCGGCCCGCTCGGCACCCAGCGCCGCGACGGCAGCGCGCAGCGGTTCCTCGCTCACGTCGACCAACATCACCCGCGCGCCTTCGTCGACGAACCGCCGTGCGGTCGCCGCGCCGATGCTGCCCGCGCCGCCGGTGAGCACGCAGACCTTGCCCTCGAGTTGTCCCATCACGCCTCCCTTTCGGGAGCGGAGATTGGTGCTGCGCCCGCCGGCTCCCGCTGCGCCGCTTGCCGGAACGGCGCGAACAGCGCGTCGACGGTCGCTGAGACGGGGACGAGCCGCTGCTCGGTGACGAGCCGAATCATCGCGGCGAGTGCGGGGCGCAGCGCCTCGATCCCGCTGGGCAGCGGATCGACGCCCTGACGCAGCAGGTCGAGCTGGAAGGCCTCGGTGGCGTCGCGCGCGCCCTGCGCACGCAAGCGCTCGAAATGCAGCGCTTTGGCCGCGCCGAACAGCGCGACGAGCTCGGCGCCGACGCGCGGATGCGCGTCGAGCACGTCGCGCCGGACGACCAAGGCGTGGTTGATCGGCAGGATGCCGTCGCGGGTGAAGGCCGTCCGCGCCGCGCCGTCGGCGTCGGCGATGAGCGGCTCGACGCCGGCGACCCCGTCGGCGTCGCGGCCGGCGATCCAGGCGTCGATCGCGCCCTCGCGCAGCAGGCGCGGGAAATCGGCCTCGGCGAGCTGCGTGACGTTCGGCGGATCGGCGAGCTCGGCGACGTGGCCGGGCTCGCGCACGACCCACTCGATCGCGCCGGGATCGACGCCGTACTCGTGCTGGAGGATCGCCCGCACCCACACCGCCGTCGTTTGGGGGTACGCGCGCACGCCGACACGCCGGCCGGCGAGATCGGCCGGGCCGCGGATCGGCGAGCCCGTCGCGCGGACGATCGACGCGTGGTGGAAGCGGTTCATCAGCACGACCGGCAGCAAGACCAGCGGCTTGCCGAGCGCGTGTGCTTGCAGGAAGGTCGCGATCGCCATCTCCGAGACGTCGAAGGCGCCCTGCGCGACCATCGGGCCGAAGGCGCGGCTGATCGGCCGAACGGTCTCGAAGGTGAGTCGCAGCGTCGGCGAGAGCAGGGAGCGGTCGAGCAGCGCGCGCGTGTGACCGTAGTCGTCGACCGCCGCGCGGAGCAGGAGCGGCATCCGGCTCAGCTGTGCAGGCGCAAGGCGGCGATCGTGCGGACCGCGTCGATGACGCCGGCGACGTGCCGGCGCGCGGCGCGTTCGGCCGCGTCCGGGTCGCGCGCGAGCAGCGCGTCGAGGATCGCGGTGTGCTCGGCCAGCGACTCGGTCGGCCGGCCGGGCCGCAGCACGGTGCGGAACTGGTAGCGGACGGCCTGCGACTGCAAGAGCGCGAGCAGTTTCTCGCTGGTCGCGTGCGCGGCCAGCGTGCGGATCGTGCGGTGGAAGCGCGCGTTGACTTCGGAGTAGGCCAGCAGCTCGCCGGCTTCGAGCTTCGCGCGCATCTGCTCGAGCAGCGCGGTGAGCACGCGGGCGTGCTCGTCGGTCATCCGCTCGGCGGCGCGCCGGGCGACGACGCCGTCGAGGGCGGCACGCGCTTCGAGGATCTCGACCGCCTCCTCGACGCCGATCGCCCGGACGCGCGCGCCGCGATGGCGCTCGCGCACGACCAGCCCTTCCTGTTGCAGCAGCGCCAGCGCGCCGCGGACGACGGCGCGGTTGGTCCCCAGGATGCTTGCGAGGTGCTCCTCGACGAGTCGCTCGTTGGGCTGATAGGCGCCGGCGGTGATCCCCTCGCGCAGGGCCGCAGCGACCTCGGAGACCGAGCGCCGGGTCGCGGCAGGAGGCGTCGCGGGTTCGATGAACGGTGGCGCCATGATTGGCACCAATCTTGGCGCCAGGACCGTCGCGGTCCTCGGTCTGGGCGAAGCCGGATCGTTGATCGCGCGGGACTTGGTCCGGGGCGGCGTCGTCGTGCGTGGCTGGGACCCGCTGCCGCACGGCGACCTGCGCGAGATCCCGCTGGCGCCGAGCGCGGCGGCGGCGCTCGAAGGCGCCGATCTCGTGCTCTCGGTCAACTGGGCGAGCGTCGCCGAAGAGGTCGCTCGCGGGGCCGTCCCGCTGCTCGCGCCGGGGACGCTCTTCGCCGACCTCAACACCGCCGGGCCCGGCCTCAAGCAGCAGTTGGCGGCGATCGCCGCGGAGCGCGGCGTGCGCTTCGTCGACGTCGCGATGATGGCGCCCGTTCCGCCGCTGGGGATTCGGGTACCGATGTTCCTGGCCGGCGAAGGGGCGGCCGAGCTGGCGGCCTTCCTGGCGCCGTTCGAGACCCCGGTCGAGATCGTCGGCGCCGAACCCGGCGCGGCGGCGGCGCGCAAGCTGACCCGCTCGGTCTTCTACAAGGGGATGTCGGCCGCGGTCTGCGAGGCGCTCGAAGCGGCGCGCGCCGCCGGCGTCGAGGACTGGCTGCGGGCCGACATCGGGCGCACCTTCGATCAGGCCGACGCGCGGCTGGTCGAGCGCATCGTCGACGGCACCTTCGCGCATGCGCAGCGGCGAGCGCACGAGATGCACGCCGCGGTGGCGCTGCTCGACGAGCTGGGTGTCCCGGCGCCCGTCGCGCGCGCCGCGGCCACCTCGCTCGAGCGCATCGTCCGCCACCAGCAGGAAGCCCATACCGTTGCCTCCTGAAGCAGGCCGCAACGTCTTGGTCTTGGTGGCGCACTGCTCGGACTTCGTCTGGCGGGCGACGGGCGCGCTCGCGCTGACCAGCGCCGCCGGCGGCCGGGCGAGCGTGCTGGCGCTCTCGTACGGCGAGCGCGGCGAGTCGGGCGAGCTCTGGAAGCTGCCGAACCAGACGATCGAGAGCGTCAAGGCGATCCGTGGCGCCGAGGCGACGACGGCCGCCGAGGCGGTCGGTGCGCAGTTCACCTGCTTCGACTTCGGCGACTACCCGCTGATCATGGACCAACCGCGGGTCGACCAGGTCGTCGAGTACGTGCGCGAGCTGGCGCCCGACGTGCTCATCACGCAGACCGAGAAAGACCCGTTCAACCCCGATCATCCGGTGGCCAGCGCGGTCGCGCTGATGGCACGCCAGCTGACCTCCGGCGCCGGCGTCGCGGCGGCGTTCCGCATCAACGCGCCGCCCGCGATCTACTTCTGCGAGCCGCACCAGACCGAGCTGAGCGGCTTCGTCCCCAACGTCTTCCTCGACATCACGCCGGTCGTCGAACAGAAGCGGGCTGCGATGCGCGCGATGGGCTCGCAAGAGTACCTGCAGCGCTACTACGCCGAGCGGATGGAGCACCGGGCGAACCACGCGCGGCGCGTCAGCGGCGATGCCACGATCAAGTACGCCGAAGCGTATCAGCGGATGCTGCCCGAGGTGGTGCACGCGCTGTGAGCGCGCACGAAGAGCTGGCGCGGCTGGGCGTCGCGACGGTCTACGAAGCCTCCGGCCGGGCGGGCCTGATCGACATCGAGCTGCGCCAACTGCTGGCGGGGAGCCGGTTCGCCGGTCCGGCGCGCGCGGTCTTGTGCGGCCAGGACGACAACTTGATGGTCCACGCGGCGATCGAGCGCATCGAGCCGGGTGAGGTCGTCGTGCTGGCGATGCCGCAGCCGCGCGCCGTCGCGTTGATCGGCGAGCTGCTAGTGACCCAGATCCGCAAGCGCGGCGCCGGCGCGGTCCTGTGCGACGCGTCGGTGCGCGACGTCGAGGAGCTCGCCACGATGGGGCTGCCGATCTGGACCCACTTCGTGCGCGTACGCGGCGCGACCAAGACCGTGCCGGGTGCGCTCGACGTTCCCGTCGAGGTCGGCGGCGCGACGATTCGGCCCGGCGATACCGTCGTGCTCGACGCCGACGGCGCCTGCGTCGTCGCGCGCGAGCGGGTCGAGGAGGTGCTGGTCGCCTCGCGCGCTCGCGCCGCGAAGGAAGCCGCGTCGCGCGAACGCTACGAGCGCGGCGAGCTGTCGTTCGACCTCAACGACCTGCGCAGCGTGCTCGCCGCGGCGCCCCTGCCGGGCGCGCTCGACGTCGAGTCGCTCAAGCGGTTCGTCCCGCCACCGGGCCGGCCGTTCGAGCTGACCAAGCTCGGGCACATCGTCATCAACGTCGCGGACCTCGAACGCTCGGTCGAGTTCTACACCCAGGTGCTCGGCTTCCGCGTCTCCGACGTCTACCCCGAGAGCATGGTGCCGGGCGGCATGGTCTTCATGCGCTTCCACCACGATCACCACGGCGTCGCGCTGGTCGGGAACAAGCGTGCCGACCTGAGTACCGGCGGCCGCGCGAACGGCGACTTGAACCACTTCGCCTTCGCCGTCTCGACGCTCGACGAGGTGTTGCAAGCGCGCGAACACCTGCGTGCGCGCGGCGTGCGCGTCCTCTTCGAGGGACGCCGCCGCGCCGGCTGTCAGATCGCCGTCGAGTTCGTCGACCCCGACGGCAACAACTTGGAGATCTACACCTTGCTCGATCAAGTCGGAAGCGACGGCGCGGTCCGCCCTCCGACCGAGTGGATCGAGGCGTTCTCGCTCGAGGACGCCATCACGCATCCCGTCCGCGGCCAGGACGTCTCGCTCCAGCGGGCCGATCTGCTGCGTCCGAGGTCGCGCTAGCCCGACCACCCCCGCTCCCCGAACATCGCTCGTACTCGTCTCGTCAAGGAGAATCGATGAAACTACTACCGACTATGAAGTCGATCGCTTTTTACGTTGCGTTCGTCGTTGTCTGCCTGCGCGCCAATGCCGCGCCGGCGCTCGCCGACGATCCCTTCTCGAAACTCACCATCACGTTGACGCCGACCTGGACCGTCGCGACCGGGAGCGACGACACCTACAGCGCCGCCCTCTCGGCGATCCCGCCGAACGTCAAGCCGCCCGGCTCGAACGCCAACGGCTACGCGTTCGCCGCCAACGGCGGCACGACCAGCGACCCGCGCTTGGACTTCGGGCTGGACTACCGCTTCACCAAGTGGGTGAGCTTGTTCTACTCGCACCAGAACGTCGACTTCTCGCTCGGGCGCTTCCAGCCGGGCATCTACACCGGCGACATCCAGGACCGCTTCGACACGCTCGGCGTGCGCGAAGACGTCGGCGTCCCCGGTCTGTCGGTCAACGAAGGATATTTCAACCGCTCGCGCATCTGCTGCGGCGTTCCCAACACGCCGAGCGACAACATCGCCCAAAACTTCTACCACGGCTACTTCGTGGGCGCGAGCTACGCCTTCGGGTGGAAGAGTCCCATCGGGCCGCCGTTCGACCTGAACGTGCGCGCGCTCTGGGTCCCGCGCGATCCCTCGAAGATCATCCCCGGCTTCAGCGACGATCCGGCCGTCCCGTACACCGGAAGCGGCTTCATCTACCCCTTCTCGCTGACGTTCCGCATCCCGATCTCGAACACCATCCACACGTTCTGGCCGTTCGTCTCCATCGGCAAGGCAGCGGACTACATGAGCGGCGATCCGGGGCCCTCGTACCTGAACCAGTCGGTGATCGGGATCGTGAAGATCTTCTCGCCGCAGCTGGTCTTCCACGCCGTCGTGGTCAACATCGCCCAGGAGCACCTGCCCTATCCCTTGCCGCAGTATCCGGGCGTCCCGCTCCCCGGCGAGAACATCCGGGTCAACGTCTTCAACGCCGGACTGGACTTCAAGATCAAGGGCTGACGAACCGGCTCGCGCGCGCCGGGCGGGGACGGCGCGCGTGAAGCGGGTAAGGAGCCGGGGTGAGAGTGCGAACGGTCGCGCTGGGCGCGGCCACCGGCCTCGCGCTGGGCTACGCGGCGGTGCGCGCCGTCCAAGCGGCGGCGGATCTGCGCCGTCCCGCCCCGTCGCTGGCCGAGCGCGACCCGCGCCGTTACGGCGCCGCGCGGCGCTCGCTGATGCTCGCCGGGCTGGTGCGCGGGGTCGCCGCGCTGGCCGGCACCGCGTTCGTGCTCGCCGATCCGCTGGAGCGCAGCCTCGCGCCGCTCCCGCGCCCGCTGCGCGCGCCGGCCTTCGCGCTGGCGGTGCTCGTGCTCGACGGGGTGCGCGACCTGGGCATCGACTACGTCGAGGATCACGTCCTCGAACGCGTCTACGGCAACTCCGAGCAGCCGGCGCGCGGCTGGTTCGAGGACCACCTCAAGGGCGTCGCGGTCGGCGCGGTCGTGGCCAGCCTGATGACGGCGTTGGCCGATGCGCTCGTCGTGCGCGCACCGCGGCGGTGGCCCTGGATCGCGATCGCCGCCACGCCGCCGCTGCTGGCCTTCGCGACGGTCGTCGCGCCGACGTTCGTCATGCCGCTCTTCAACCGTTACGAACCGGTCACCGGCGAGCTCGAGCAGCGGATCCGCGCGCTCGCCTCGCGTTGGGGCGTCGGCAACGCTTCGATCCTGCGCTTCGACATGAGCCGGCAGACGAAGAAGGCCAACGCGTTCGTGACCGGCGTGCTGGGCACCGAACGCATCGCGCTGGCCGACACGCTGGTCGGCGCGTTCCCCGCCGACGAGACGCTCTTCGTCGTCGCGCACGAGCTCGGGCACTACGTCCGCCGCGATCCGTGGACCGGCATCGGCTTGGGGACCACGGCGGTTTCGCTGGCGCTGCTCGGCGCCGACGCGTCGCTGCGCGCGACCAGCGGGCGCGGCGTCGACGGGCCGGCCCAGGGCGCTCGGCTGCTGTTCTGGGCGATGCTGGTGCAGCTCGCCGCGATGCCGCTCGCCAACGCAGCCTCGCGCGCGCTCGAACGCCGCGCCGACCGTTTCGCCGTCGCGGCGACGGGCGACCGCGAGGCAGGCGTGCGCGCCTTCCGCCGGCTCGGCGAACAGAATCTGGCCGAGTTCGAGCCGCCCCGCTGGGCCGAACTGCTGTTCGCCTCGCACCCGTCGCTGGCCGCCCGGATTCGTGCGCTGGAGCACATTTCGTAGCTTCCGACCGATCAAAGGGATGTGGCGGCGAAGAACGTCCCCTGGCGGGGATCGTGGGGCAGCCGCCCCGTTACGGAAGGGGTCTTCGAACATGGAACGCATCTCCCGCGCGGCCCTGCTGGGCGCCGGATCGGCGATCGCGCTGGTCGGTGTCGACCTGATGACGCGCTTCGTGCAGGCGGCGACCGTCGCCGACGCCGACGACGTCGCCGCGTTGAACGCCGCGATCGAACTCGAACGGGCCGGGATCAAGGCCTATCAAGATGCCGCGGCGACGAAGCTGCTGAGCGCGCCCGTGCTGGCGGTCTGCGGCCGGTTCGTCGCCGACCACGTCGCGCACCGCGACGCGTTGATCGCCGCGGTCCGCGCCGCCGGCGCGGTGCCCAGCGAAGGGATCGCGCATCTGAACTATCCGACGCTCGACAGCCAGGTCGCGATCCTCCACTTCGCGCGCGGGGTCGAGGAGAAGGCCGCCTCGACGTACCTCTCCGTCGTCCCCGAGTTCAGCAACCGCGCGCTGGCGCAGGCCGCGGCCTCGATCCTGGGCGTCGAGACGACCCACGTTGCGCTGCTCGCCCAAGCGCTGGGCGAGCCCTCGTATCCATCGAGTTTCGTGAGCTGATCCGCTCGCTGACCCGCCGGGCGAGCTTCCTCGCCCGCTTCACGCTGGTGCTCTTCGCGAGCGCGGCGCTGGCGGCGGTGGTGCTCGCGTTCGTCCTCGAAACCGCGCACCGGCGCGCGGTCGAGTCCGATCAGACGCTCGACGCGCTGGCGCGCGTCGAGGCGGTCTTCAGCCCGCTGGTCGATCGGCTCGAACGCGGCACCGTGCGCGAAGGCGAGCTGGCCGCGGCGGTGCGGGCGAGCGACGTCGTCGGGTACGTCACCGGCGTGCGCCTGTACGACGATCGCGGGCGCGCGCTCCTGGCGGGGGCGCCGAGCGACGCTGCGGCGGTACGCCGTGCGCTGCACGCCGAGGACTGGTTCGCGCTCGACGACGGCGGGATCCGCACCGTCTACGCGCCGCTGACGACGACCGACGGGCGCCGCACCTACGTCGTCGCCGTCGTGCTCTCGCGCGGCCAGATGGTCGCCAGCACGGGGCGTGAGCGGTGGGTCGTCATCGCGGCGACCGGCGGCGCGATCCTGATCGTCTTCATCTCGCTGCTGGCGCTGGCCATCGGCGCCTCGCGCGAGCTGGAGCGCCGGCGGCGCGAGTCGCAGGCGACCTTCGTCGACGCGCTGGCGACCTTCGCGCGGATGCTCGACCTGCGCGATCCCTACACCGCCGGGCACTCCGAGCGGGTCGCGGCGTACACCCGCGCGCTGGCCGTCGAACTGCGTTGGTCCCCCGAGGCGGTCGAGGTCGCCTACACCGGCGCGCTGCTGCACGACCTGGGCAAGATCGCCGTCCCCGACGCGATCCTGTTCAAGATCGAGCGGCTCTCGCCGTCCGATCGCGACGCGATCGAGCTCCATCCGACCGTCGGCGCCGAGATCCTCGGTGGGATCGGCTCGCTCGACCAGAACATCGTCCCGTGCGTGCTGCACCACCACGAGCACCTCGACGGCACCGGCTATCCCCACGGGCTGCGCGGCGAACGCATCCCGGCCGGCGCGCGCGTCATCGCGGTCGCCGACGCCTTCGACGCGATGACGACCGATCGGCCGTACCGCCGGGCGCGCACGGCGGCGGTGGCGATGCGAGAGCTGCAAGCCTGCGCCGGAACGCAATTCGATCCGCTCTACGTCGAGGCGTTCGCCGCGCTGGTCGCGCGCGGTGCGATCGTCCCACCCGCTCCGCACGAAGAGCCGGTCTTCGGCCGCCGTATCGAGCTCGACCGCCGCTCCGGCTAGCGCACCTCGACGACGCTGGTCCGCTCGCCGTCGTCGGCGGTCCACACGTGCAGGACGTGGCGACCGGGTCGCACGCCGCGCAGCGTCCACGGTCCGGCGGCGTCGAGCTGCACGAACGGACCGTCGACGACCAGCAGAATCGCGTGCATGTGGCGGTGGATGTGACAGCGGATCTCGATGACGCCGGGGACGGCGAAGCGCACGTCCTTGCCGGGCCCCGGTTCGTAGATCCCCAGATCGAACGGATCGGCCGGCGAGACGCTGTAGACGCTGTGATCGACGTCGTCGTCGTTGCGGAAGGTCACGTCGCTGCCGGCGGTGACGACGGTGAGCGCTGGGATGAAGGTGCGGTCGTGCTGGGTGATCTCGACCTTGGTGCTCGGCGGTGGGTTCGAGCCGTCGCTGATCCAGACCACACCCGGCGCCGCGAGCGTCCCGTTCAGCGAAGTCGTGGCGGGCGCGGCGCCGAGCAGGGCCGCGGCCAGCAGCGCGAGCGGCGCACCTCTCACCACGCCTCGTCGTCCTCGCGCTGCGCGGCCGCGCCGGCGACCGCGCGCTCGTCGATCCAGCGCACGAACGGCGCGGTCGCGCGAATCGCGTCGCGCACGACGGCGAACGGTCCGCGCGCGAGCAACTCCGCGTCGCTCAGCTCGCGCTCGACCAGAAAATTGCGCGCGCGTATCAGCCCAAGGCGCGGGTGCGTCTTGGGAAAGCCGCGCGGGGTGACGCGCAGGGGGTGCGTCTCGAGCGGTAGGTACGGCCGCATCGCACGGGCCGCCAGGATGCGGTCGAAGGCGCGCGCCGCGGCGCCGTCCTCGGCGAACGCCGTGCGCAGCCCGAGTAGCGCCGTTTTGGTCGGAACGTAGATCCCGGCCGAGACGTGGCTGTTCCGCGGCTCGAGGCGGAAGTAGTAGCCGGCGTAGGCGCCGTCTTTTCCACCGGGCGACATCCAGGCGGAGAGCCAGGTCTTGTAGGGCGCTTTGCCGGCGTGAAAGCGCGTGTCGTTGGCCAGCCGGAACAGGCAGGCGCGCGGATCGACGTGGGCCAGCCGGTCGTCGATCTGCGCGCCGGCCAGCACCAACATCGTCACCAGATCCTCCAACCCGTGGCGGACGTGCTCGTCCCAGGCGGACCGGTGCGCGTGGAACCAGGTCCGATCGTTGTTGCGGGCGAGGCCGCGCAAGAACCGGAAGGCGACTTTCAGGTCGAGCGGGTCAGGCTTGCGCGACGGCATCCAGCATCCGGTCGGCGATCGCGTCCCACGTCCGTGCGCGCGCATAAGCGAGACCGCGCGCCAGCCGCGCCGGCGCCGGCCGCAACGCCTCGCAGGCCGCCGCAACGAAGGCCGGCGCGCCGTCGGCGAGCCAAACGGCGTCGCCGAACTCGGCCGCGACGTCGGCGATCGGCGTCGAGACGACCGGCTTGCCGGCGGCGAAGTACTCCAGCGTCTTGGTCGGCGAGATGAACTCGGTCGCGCGGTTGCGAGCGAACGGGAGCAACGCGACGTCGAAGCCGGCCAGCCACGACGGGAGCGCGTCGTACGGGACGCCACCGGTCAGATGGACGTTCGCGCGGCGCGGGAGCCGGCCCGGATCGAGCTTGACGACCGGACCGAGCAGCACGACGTGTCCGCCCCGGACGCCGTCGGCGAGCGCCTCGATCAGCGCGAGGTCCATCCGCTCGTCGATCACGCCGACGTAGCCGAAGACCGGGCCGAGCAGCTGGGTCGTCAGCGGATGCGGCGTCACGTCGGCGCTGAAGCGCTCGAACTCGACCCCGCTGGGCTCGCAGCGGACCTTCGCGCCGCCGTGCGCGCGCGCGGCGTGCAGCGAACGGCCGCCGGTGAAGACGAGATCGGCGCGGGCGAGCAGCGCGCGGTCGCGCTCGGCGATCCCCGCCGGCGCGAAGTCGAACTGCGCCAACTCGTCCATCACGTCGTAGACGAGCGGCGCAGCGTCGAACGCGTCGGCGAGCGCGTCGAGCATCGGCGTGTTCAGCCACACGCCGTGCGGAGCCGGCCCCACCAGCGCGCGCACCGTCGCGAGCACCGGCTCGTCGACGAACGGCGGCGCCCAGCCACGCCGGCGCAGCGGGCGCACGATCGTGACCGGCCCGTCGCGGACCACCTCGTCGCGGTCCTCGCGTGCGCCGAAGGGTTCCTCGACGACGACGACCGGAATTCGCCGCGCGATCCGCGAGAGCAGCTGGTGCGGCCGCTGCCACACGCCGTCCCAGCGCAGATGGACTCCGGCGACGAAGCTGCTGGGCAGGGCCACGCGGCGATCAGCGCGCCGACGCGGCGAGGAATTGCGCCAGGAGCGACCCCCAGATCGCGGGCAGCGTGTGGGTCCCATGGCCGCGCGTCTCGGGCGTGATCGGGAGCAGTACGTACCGGCCGTGCGGGACGTGGACGATCTCACGCTGCAAGATCCCCAGCTCCGGCGGGTTGATCTGGTCGTCCGCGCTGTTGATCGCGAGCAGCGGTGCGACGATCCGGCCCAAATCCGCCTCCGGATCGTAGTCGCGCGAGGCCTCGAATTGGTAGATCATGTCGTTGGCGTCGTAGTGGGTCGTCAGGGTCCGCACGTGGTCGCGGTAGTAGGCGTCGGCGTCGGCTTGGGTCGGGAAGGCACTCTGATCGTAGAGCGGCGCCGAGCCGAAGATCCACGCCACGTCGACGGCGGTGCGCAGCCCGTTCTCCGGTTCGGTCGTGTAGTCGCCGCCGGCGTAGGCCGGATCGCTGCGCAGCGCGTCGACGATCATGTCGCGCCAGACGCGGTTGCGGCCGGCGATCTGCACCGGCAGGCACGCCAGCGGCATCAGCGCGTCCATCATCGTCGGATACATCTCGCCCCACAGCCAGGTCTGCATCCCGCCCATCGACGTCCCCATCACCAAGCGGAGGTGGTCGACGTGGAGGGCGTCGGTCAGCACCAGATGCTGCGCGCGCACCATGTCGTGGTAGCGGTAGTGTGGGAAATGCGCGCGCAGGCCGTCGCTGGGCTTTGAGGAGAGGCCGTGGCCGATCGCGTCGGTGATGACGATGAAGGTGTGCGCCGGGTCGAGTAAGCCCCCGGGGACGAACAGCACGCCGGCGAAGCGGTCGCTGAGGAATTGGTGCACGTCTCCGCCGGTGCCGTGCAGGATCAGCACGGCGTTGTCGACGTGACCGGCCGCGTCGCGGTGCGGCGTCCCCAGCGTGACGTAGTGCAGCCGCAGGTTCGCCAGCGTCTCGCCGTCGTCGAAGCGGAAGGACGCGACGACCAGGGTCCCGTCGGCCGGCGTCGGCCACGTCGCCGCGGCCGCCGGACCGAAGGTGGCGCCGGCGAGGAACAGGGCCAACCAGAGGAGCTTCAGCACCCGGCTGATTTCCATGGCGAAACGTGTTCCCCCTCAGGCGCGCCGCGCGCGGCCGCGGCGAGCAACTCTCCGAGCGGCGCGAAGCGGTCAGGGCGCTCCCACCAGCCGCGCACGCCGCGGTCGTCGATGGTGCCCGCGTGCGCGAGCGCCGCGACCGCGTGCGCGACCGCGGTCGGCTGCGGGACGCCGTCGGGGCCGGCGAAGGTGAAGATGCCGTCCTCGTGCACGCCGGCGTCGCTGCGCAGCAGCGAGTGCCAGTCGGTCAGCCCGAAGGCCGCCCACGCGCCGAGCGCGCGGAGATCGATCCCCTCGGCGCGCAGCGCGTGCGCGTCCTCGACGTGTTGGAGCAGCCAGCGCACGCGCTCGTCGGCCGGCGCGTGGACGTGAACCTCGCCCAGCGCGAGCGGGAGCCGCAGCCGATGCGCGGCGGCGCGCAGCAGCGGCGCGGCGCGCGGCGGTTCCTGGCCCTCCATGTAGACGGCCGGAACGTCGCCGACCCCGCCGTCGGGTGTCGTGCAGAGGTAGCGCTCGGAGTGCGGATAGTGATTCCAGGCGACCAGCGCCGGTTCGACCGCGCCGGCGCGCAGCGCATCGAGCTCCTCCGCCGTCAACCCGCAGCGCTCGCGCAGGAACGGTTCCAGCGGATGCGTCCGATCGACCCGCCCGGCCAGCAGCTCGACGCTGAGATAGGCGCGTTCGCGCAGGAAATCGACGTAGTCGCGCACGCCGGCGTCGGCGGCAGCGAAGCGCTGCAGATCCTCGGTCAGCACGAGCTGCGCCTCGGGGACGCTTGCGCGGATGCGCGCCATCGCCAACTGCTGGGCGAGCGTCTGATGTAGCATCGCGCGGCCGAAGGCGCGCTCGTCACGGAGATTGGGGTACCAGACGCCGTAGAGCGTCGCGAAGCGTGCCGTGGTCAACGGCTCGTTGATGGGCGTCCAGCGCAGGACCCACGGGAACTCGCGCGCCACGGCCGCCGCGTAGTCGGCGAAGAGCGCGGGGAAGTGCGGGTCGAGCAGGTCGGTGAAGCGCGGGCCGCTGCCGTGGTGGAGCAGCGTGACGATCGGCTCGATGCGCCCCGCGCGCAGGAGCTGCAGGCGGCGGCGGGCCCAGCGCAGATCGATCCGGGCCGGATCGTCGGGCGCGCTGCGCTCCCAGAGCACCGGCGTGCGCGACGCCGCCACGCCGAGCCCGGCCAGCAGCGCGACGTCGGCGTCGCGGCGGTCGTGGCCGGTGCGCGCTAATTGGTCGACGACGCGCGTCGCGTCGACCCGGGCGACCGTCGGCTCGGGCGAAGCCCAGAGCTCGAGCTCGGTCAGAGCGTGACGACCGGGGAGGGGCGGGTGCCCAGCCAACTCGCCAGGTCCGTCTTGCGGTCGACGTGCGTCCCCTCGCGCAGCTCGCGGCGGAACTCGCCGAACAACCCGAACGCCTCGGCGAAGGCGTCGTGCTTGTGGATCGACTCGTAGTTGATCTGACTCGCACCCAGGTACGCGCCGTCGGCGAAGTCGGCGTAGACGTCGAGCGCGCGCGCCAAGATGCCGCGCACGACGTCCTCGACGAATTTCGGGTTGTGATGCGCTTTGTTGACGATGAAGAACTCGTCGGGGCGCTTGAGCAGGTCGTAGGTCTCGCTCGACATCGAGGACTCGACGATCTCGACCAGGTCCTCGGCCCGAATCTCGTCGGCCTCGGGCGCCTCGGCGCCGAGGTAGACCGCGCCGCGGCCGCGCTGGTTGTGGGTCGCGACCGGGAGGGCGTCGAGGGCGCGCGAGGCGTCGGCTTCGCTGAATCCGACCTCGATCAGCTCGCGCAGGCTGTGCTCGCGCACCATCGACTGCGCGCACGGGCAGGCCGTCATCCCCTCGGCCTCGACGCCGACGACGCGCCGTGTCCCGTGCGCGTCGGCGTGCGCGATCCCGATCAACGTGTACGTCTCCTCGGTGCGCTTGCCGCTGACCGGCGTCCAGCGCTCGAGCCCGAACTCGGCGCGCAGCCGCACATCGGCGCGCAGCGCCCCTTGCGAGCGGACGATCTCGCGTGCGATCTGCTCGACCAGGTCCTCGACCCGCGCCGGTTGCTCGTCGCGCGCCAGCACGTCGAGCGTCGCCGCCTCGAGCAGCTCGGAGAAGCGCGACATGTGAACGCCGGCCTTGTCGGGCGCGAGATCGGCGACCATGGTGAACTCACCCAGGAAGAGGCGCTCGCGGCCACCGACCTGCAGGCGGATCTGATGCTTGACGCCCGCCACGCCGACCCGGTTGAGCGAGAGGCGCACGTCGGGCGCCTCCTCCTGGCGGTTCGCTGCGAAGTGCATCGCGCGCGCCTTGCGCGCGATCCCGCTCTGCGCGACGGCGGCGGCGAGCTGCGCGATCGTCTTCCCGCTGCGCGGCTCGACCACGCCGGGCGCGATCTCGGCTAGCGGGACGAGGTTGAAGGCACGGTCGGCCAAGTACGGGTGCGGGACCTCGAAGCGGCCGTAGTCGGCGATCAGGTCGTCGATCAGCAAGATGTCGATATCGATCGGTCGCGCGTCGAGCGGCGCGCGGCGCTGGCGCCCGATCGCCGTCTCGATCCGGCGCGCGAACGCCTCGAACGCATTCGGCTCGAGCGCCGTGGTCAGCTTCGCCGCGACGTTGAGGAAGGCGGGACCGGCGACTCCACCGGCCGGCGGCGTCTCGTAGAACGCCGAGACCGCCTCGACGCTAGCCTCCCGGCGCAGCCGCTGGAGCGCGGCGAGGATCGTCCCCTGCCGGTCGCCGAGGTTCGAGCCGAGCCCGACGTAGACGGTGTGCATGCCTGGCCTTAGACCGCCGGCGAGTCTGCCGGGTTGCCCGGCAGCGGCGTCCCCGGCATCGCCGCGGCGAGCGGCAGCGCCGCCCGGCGCTCCGGCCTGACCGCGGCCAGCATGCGCGCCAACTGGACGGTCTCGGCGACGTCGTGGACGCGCAACAGGCGCGCGCCGGCGGCGATGCCGAGCGCCGCGGTCGCCAGCGACGGCACCAGCAACTCCGCAGCCGGCCGGCCGAAGATGCGGCCGATGAAACTCTTGCGCGAGCTGGCGAACAGGATCGGATAGCCCAGCGCGCGCAGCTCGCCGAACCGCTCGAGGATCTCGAGATCGGTCGCCGGCTCCTTGCCGAACTCCAGGCCCGGGTCGATCGCGATCGCGTCGCGCGACACGCCGCAAGCCAGCGCGTGTTCCGTCCGTGCGTACAGAAACTCGACGATCTCCGCCAGTGCGTCGCGGTAGACATAGCGCTCCGGCTGGCGCAGGTTCAGCTCGCCGCGCAGGTGCATGACGACCAGCCCCGCGCCGTGCGCGGCGACGACCGGTGCGAGCGCGGGATCGGAGAGCCCGCTGCAGTCGTTGATCAGGTGCGCGCCGGCCGCCAGCGCCGCGTCGGCGACGCCGGCGGTGAAGGTGTCGACCGAGATCGCGACGTCGAGCTGCGCCGCGACCAGCGCGCGCACCGCCGGGACGACGCGCTCGCGCTCCGCCTCGGGCGCGACGCGCGCGTTCCAGTGCGCGTACGACTGGCCGCCGAGGTCGATCAGCGCGGCGCCGTCGGCGGCGATCCCGCGCGCCTTCTCGAGCGCCGCCGCGACACCGTCGACCCGCTGGTAGAACGAGTCCGGCGTGACGTTGACGATCCCCATCACCTGCGCTTGATCGCTCAGGTCGAGGACGCGCTCGCGCAGCCGCAGCACCGGTGCCGGCTCGCGCGCGCGGTCGAGCGCGGCCAGCAGAAGGTCGAGTTCGGCCGGCGCACGGTCGCGCGCCGCGAGCGCCTGCGCGCGCGTCAGGGCGAGCAGCAGCGTCGTCCCGTCGGCGGCGACCACCGCGCCGACCGCTTGCAGCGCGTCGCGCGCGGTCTGGGACAGCGGAGGGTCGACGACCAGGACGCGTGCCTCAGCGCCGGCCGCGAGCCGCTGCGCGTCGGCCGCCGACAGACCGGCGTAGCGAGCGCGCAGCGCGGCGGCGTCCGTCGTCTCGAGGAACCGGACCTGCACGGGCTCAGGCGGTCAGATCGAGCGGACGTTGGTCGAGTGGAGCACGCCGCGCACGCGGACCAACAGGTCGGCCAGGTGCGCGCGCGTCCCCGGGTCGGTCGTCGTGCGTTCACCGGCGGCCAGTTTCGCGGCGAGCTTGACCAAGTTCGCGCGGGCCAGTGGCTGCGCCTCACGCGGCACGCCGATCAGCTCGAGGTACGCCGAGGGCAGCGCGAAGATCGCCATCTGCAGGTCGGTGAAGCGGCGCTGCAGCTCGCGGTGCGTCGGCTCGATCGTCGCCGCGCCGACGTCGTCGTAGACCGCCGCGTTCGTCCAGGCGAACAGGTTGGTCAGCGTCATCGTCTCGCCGGGATGCGCGACGGTCACTTCCTGGTCGGCGATGCGCGCCAGCGTCGGCGGGAAGAACAGCTCGCCGATCATCTCGTCCTGAATCTCGGCGACGATCTCGCGGATCGGGAAGTCGGCTCGCCGAATCCCGCCCGAGTCCCAATGCAGACCGTAGCGCGAGGGCGGGACGGCGTCGAGCAGGGTGGGCGGGTAGCGGAAGGCGTGCGAGGAGAAGATCCAGCGGTCGAGCAGCGCGAACGCACGCCGCTCCTGCGCCCGCGAGATCGGCGTGAGCGGGAGCGGCGCGCCGGGCTGCAGCCGATGGGCGCGCGAGGTGGCGATCCCGCCGACGTACTTGGCGGCGATCAGCCCCGAGCGGAACTCGCTGTTGAGCACGGTGACCAGCTGCGCGCGCAGGTCCTGGTACGAGCGGCTGTCGCCGGGATAGGTCTGCAGCAGCCGTCCGGTGACGTCGGCGTCGACCCGGAACTGCTCGTCGGCGAACGCGAGCGCGTCGCTCGAGAGGTCGAACGGCTGGATGTGCGGATCGACGCCGTAGATCGTCGCGTCCTCGTCGGTGCCGTAGGCGAGCCCCGGTTCGGTCGAGCGCGCCGCGATCCGCGAGAGCGGGATCGCCTCGTCGGCCGAGCCGCGCACGTTGGGGAAGCTGCGATAGCCGTACTCGATCGCCCAGCGGTCGTAGGGCCCGATCTGATTCGGGAAATAGTCCGCTTGCCGCTCGCCGGGCGCGGCCAGGTTTGCCGGCGTGTAATCCATCACCGAGCCGGTCGTCCCGTGCGCGTGGGTGAACGCCGGATCGTGCAGTTGCGCGTACGAGAACGCCTCGGAGCCCTCGAAGTTGTGGCGCAGTCCGAGCGTGTGGCCGACTTCGTGCAGGACGGTGCTGTACAGCCACTCCTGCGCGTAGCGGTCGCGGTCGGGAGCGCGGACGCGCGGGTCGCGTTCGAGCAGGATCGTGCCGAGCGCCGCTTGCGTGGCCGAGGCTTCCTCGTAGGCGCAGGCTTCGCTGACCTCGTCCTCCTGCGCGCCGGGGACGGAGTCGACGGCGGGCGGCGTCGCGGTCAGTAGCGCGCGGCTCAGCAGGTCGGGGTTCGCCGCGACCAGCGTGTAGGCGTCGGCGCTGGCGTGGGCGCGCAACTCGGGCAGGATGCGATTGACGTAGCCGGCCTTGACGGTGCGCAACGCCTCACCGTCGATCACGACCTCGGCCCGGATGATCTGGCCGGTGTCGGGATCGCTCACGTGCGGGCTGTAGGCGCTGAAGTCCGGCTCGTCCGAGGTGATCCAGCGGACGGTCGTGTAGCGCGCGTCGTCGGGATCCCAGCCCGGGTCGGTCGGCGGGTCCTTCACCACGATCGCGTTGGGGTAGCCGATGCGCGCGAAGGCCTCGTTCCAGGCCAGGATCCCACGCCGCACCGTGTCGCGGTACTCCGGCGGGATCTCGTTGGTCAGATAGAACGTGATCGGTCCGTCGTCGAGGTTCCAGCGATCGATGAGCCGCTCGAAGGGCGTCGTCGCCGCGTCGTTCCCGAACCGCTTGCGCGCGGTGATGAAGTAGCCGACGCGATCGTCCGCGTACCGGGGCACGAAGCGCGGATCGCGCTGCGGCGGGGCGACGATGCTGTAGTGCATCACGATCGGGATGCCGCGCCCGTCGGGGACGGTCGGCATCGCGTTGGGCGGCCCGTTGAAGGCCAAGTCGACGCTGATCTCGTCGTTGCGCGGGAAGGTCTTGGTCCCGCCGTAGTACGACTTCGTCGCGTCGACCGCGAAGGTCGGCCGCACGGTGAGGATCAGCAGCCCGGGCAGCGAGGGTGGCGCCGCCGCGCGGCCGAGGTCGGCCCCAACGCCCTCGAAGTCGGTCATGAAGACGCCCGGCGCGATGACCGTGTGCTCGTGCTCGGGATCCTCGGCGACGATCGGCGACGAGAAGATCACCGAGTCGGCGACGCTGATCGCCAGCGAGTTCGCGGCGGCGGTGCCCTTTTCGGCGACGTAGTGGCTATTCGGCGTGATCCAGAGGACGCGCTTGCCGACGCGCTTGAACGTCACTTGGATCGGGTCGTAGACGCGGCCGGCGAACGCGCCGCTGCCGACGCCGCGCTCGATCGAGGGCAGCACGATGTAGGTGCGATCGAAGTTCTCCGCCCGCAGGTCGAAGTACAGGTCGTCGTCCTTGCGCAGCAGGTCGATGACGCCGTGCTCGACGGTCGCATCCTTGGCGAAGACCGCGTAGGTCGGCGGGGTCGCCGTCGCCGCGGTGAGCGCGTGGAGGACCGCCGCGGCCGTGGGCGGGATCAGCGGCGCCGCCGACGGGGTGCTTCGGCCCGCCGGCGAGGGCGACGCCGCCGGGTTCGACGGCACGGGCAACGGCGACGAGTTAGGCACGGGTGCCCCGGCGGTCCCCGACGGGACGGCCGTTTGGGCGACCGCCAGGGAAACCGTCCCGAGCAACACGGCAAGCAGAGCGACGAGCAGACGCCGGAACATCAGCCGAGAGTTCGCGGGCCGGCTCCTGGTGGCCCGCCCGCGCTCAACGGCGTAGGGTCCAGCGCTGGGCGCCGGCGTCCTGCGTCACCAAGGTCGGCGCGAAGCCGCCCAGGTCGTCGCGCAGCGCCGAGATCGCGACCGGCGAGGCCAGGAAGGCGATCGGTACGTCGCGCAGCAGCAGCGCCTCGATCCGCGC
>JBEKLD010000029.1:0-25366 GCA_050010375.1 Vulcanimicrobiaceae bacterium | reverse complement strand
TGGGGCGCCGTCCTCGGTGGGATCGTCTACGAGTACCTGGATTTCCGCCTCGTCGCGCTCTCGAACGACGCGACGCTGCAATCGGTCCCCGCGCTCCTGCGCGTACCGCTGTCCCAGCCGCTCTTCTTGCTTGGCACGCTGTTCATCGTGCTGGTCCTGTTCGTCCCCGGTGGCGTCGCCGGCGCGGTGCAACGCCTACGCCGGCCGTCGACCGAGGCGGGATGACGAAGGGCGGCCCGGCATCCGCCGGACCGCCCTTGGGTCCTGATTCGACCAGCCGCGCTCGGCTAGCCCCGGAAGTGGAAGTCTAGACCGACGTTGAGCGTCGTCAGACGAACCCAGTCGTTGCTGGGAGCGATACCAACGGTCGGTGAGAACGCGTTGATGTTGCCGAACGGATAGTTGAGGCTCGACTCTTCCTTCAGGTTCACGACCGCGGCGTGGAAGACCAGCCAGGGCGCGAACACCTTCACCAAGCCGACGACCACGATGTTGTAGTATTCCGGGCCCGGGTCGCTCGCGAAGTAGTCAGCACCGCGCGAGAAGACGACGAAGGGGAAGAACGTGTGCGAGTGGTTGATCGGGATGTGCAGCGTGATCGACGCCGGATAGATGAATCCGCTTCCGCCGTACGGCTGGTAGCGCGGGTTGGATTCCAACGCGCCGAGCTTGTACGGGTCGGGGAGGAGGACTGAGTCCCACGGCGCGGCGAGTGCCACGTTGTAGGGGTGATCGACGTACTGCGCCATCAGGTCGAAGTCGAAGATCGGTCCGATCGAGCTCATCGGTCCGAAGGCGTAGTTGACGCCGACGAACGGACCGTGGTAGCCGACCCAGTCGGGGTTCTGCGCGTCGGCCGGGCAGCACTCACGGCTGCGGTTCCGGTAACCTGCGCTCACGGCGAGCCCGTGCCCGACGTTGTACTTGATCCCTTCGGTGTCGAAGCGGTCGGTGAGCGCCCCGATCGGAAGGTGCACGGCGCCCAACTGTAACGTGTCGAGCGTGAAGTCGGCGTTCTCGTGCTCTTCGTAGAGGCTCAGCGCTTTGGTGAGTTGGATGTTGGCGCTGTAATTGAGGAAGACGCTGTTCGTGTCGCCCTGACCGTTCAGGGTGCCGTTCTGGGCCGGCTGACCACTGTTGGTCGAGGTCGTGTACACTGGCGAAACCGTCACGACCAGCCGGCTGAACGGATCGTCAGCGAATGCGGGCGCAGCGGTTGTGGCGACCATGACTGCGCCGACGGCGAACGTGGCCGCCTTGGCGAGAAGAGATCGTCCTGTCATCGGCTCTCCTGTAGAGGGGGGTTGAGTGTCCGTCGCAGGCGGAGGATTCGCGACGTGGGGAGCCGCTCCGAAACGACGCGCCCCATGAAGAAAGCCCCGTGCGCCTACGTGGCGCCCGAAACTCCCCTTTTCCTCCGCTCGTGCAAAAGGAACGTTTTTTCGTAAGTAACCGGGTTAGGGAATACTTAACACCGCAACGACCGCTTCGTCAATTAAGTTCCTGATCCCGCACCGGCGCCCAGATAGGCTGCCCAGGGGCGACGCCGGGTCACTGTCGTGGTGCCCCCCTTGGTGAGCGCGGCGGAGCTGCGCTGGAGCGCGTCCAGGAGCGCCTCGAAATCCTCGGCTCCCAGCTGGTCCCGCAGATATCGCTCGATCGCCGAGACGCGCTCCTGAGCGCGAGCCAGGAGCTCTTCACCGGCCGGGGTCAGCCGGATCTCGAGGCTGCGGCCGCCGCCCGGGCACGGCTCGCGCCGCGCGAGGCCTCCCGTTTCGAGCCGGGCGATGATCGTGCTCATCGCCTGCGGCGTCACGAAGGTCTGCCGGGCCAGCTCCGCGCTGGAGATGTCCGCATTCATCGCGATCACGGTCATGGCCAAGAACTGCTGGTAGGTCAGGCCCAACTCGGCCAGCTCCGCCTCCAGGGCCGCGCGGCCGGTCCGGTGGGCGTACTTGAGCGCCGCCAGCAGATGGCCGCTGTACAGGTAGAGCCCCGGGTCGGCCAGGGGCGGGGTGGTCGCGCGATGGCCGGCCATGGCCGTCCCTCTTCGGGGCGCCCACGGCCGGTCATGCACGAGCCGGTTCCGGCGCGCGATCAGGCGTGCCAGGTCGTGCCGTCGCTGAACGTCACGGCTTCGACCTCGATGGACGTCGGGGCGATGATGTTCGGCTGGAGATTCTGCGTGATCTCGAGGCCGGGCGCGAACGTGCCGCGGGCATCGACCGTCTCTTCCGCTCTGCCAGCACGGACGACGAACTCGACGTCGGTCGCGGCGAGCTGGCCGCGGTTCACGAATGCCACCTGGAGGGTGCGCGAGCCGTCGGCGGGGTTGGCGCTGGTGGTCTCCGCGCCGCCGATCGGTTCGTCGACATGCCAGGCGACGAGGGCGACGGGCGGGAGGCTGACTTGGGCAGCGGCCGGGAGGCTGGCGCCGGCCGTGCCGACGGCGACGGCGAGCGAAGCGATGAGGGCCTTGGCTATCATGGTGTCTTCCTTCGGCGGCCAGGGGCGCCGCCGGAAATCGAGTGTCTCACTCCTTTATATTATCTTTGTTGATATAAATGAGTAGGACTTTAGTCGGCGCCCCGCGGCCTCCCGGGCTTTAGAAGCGGCCGCTCTCGATCGTCTCGAGGCCGCGCTGCGTGATGGCGTCGACGGCGGCACCGAGCTCGGCGAAGCGCCGGTCGTGCGTCTGCCCGCGCACGTAGCGCACGTAGATCTGCTGCAAGATCACCGCGAAGCGGAACATGTTGAAGACGACGTACCAGTGCAGGTCGGCGAGGTCGGCGCCCGAGGCGCGCGCGTAGCGCTCCGCCGCCTCACGGCGAGTCGGGAAGCCGGGGTGCCAGGTCGGCATCCGGCCGTGCAGTCCCTCGGCGCCGTCGCCCCGCTCGCCCCACAGGCAGAGCAGCTCGCCCAGATCCATCAGCGGCTCGCCGCGCGTGCACATGTCCCAGTCGAGCACCGCGACGGTCCGGTCGGGCCGCTCGGCGTCGAGCATCGTGTTGTCGAGCTTGTAGTCGTTGTGCACCAGCGTCGTGCGGCGCGCGACGGGGATCGTCTGGCGGATCCAGCCCACGAACGGTTCGGCCGGCGTGACGTCGGGGGTGAGCGCGTTGTACCAGCGCTCGATCCAGCCGTCGACTTGGCGGCGCACGTAGCCGTCGGGCTTACCCAGCTCGCCCAGGCCAACCGCAGCCGGGTCGACCGCGTGCAGCGCGGCGAGGTTGTCGATCAAGCTCTCGCCGACGCCGCGCAAGACGTCGGGCCGGTCGATCCACGGAGCGGGGATCTCGCGCCGAAAGACGATCCCGTGGCGCCGCTCCATCACGAAGAAGTCGGCCCCGATCACGGCGTGGTCGGTGCACAAGAGATAGCTGCGCGGCGCCAGCGCGTAGCCGCGATACAGCGCCGAGAGGACGCGGTGCTCGCGGCGCATGTCGTGCGCGCCCGGCGCCACCGGCCCGAGCGGCGGACGGCGCAGCACCCACTCGCGCTGACCGAAGCGGACCAGATAGGTCAGGTTGGCGTGGCCGCCGCCGAACTGCCGCAGCTCGAGCCGCCCATCGGCGCCCTCGAGATGTTCGTGCAGGTACGTCTCCAAGCGGCCCAGATCGAGTCGCTCTTCCTCGCGGACTTCGATCGTGTCGGCGTCGCTGCTGGTCATCCCGCTCTCCGCGCGGCGAACGCGTGCAGGTGCGCGGTCTCGTTCGCGCTCATCAGCAGCCGCCGGCCGCCGCCGATGCGCACGACCGAGACCGATGCGTTGGCGAGCGGGAAGAGAAAGTCGTGCTCGGTGCCGGCGATCGCGCCGAGCGCCGCGTTGATCGCACCGGCATGCGAGACGACGGCGACGCGCTCGCCCGGATGGTGCGCCGCGATCGCGTCGAGCGCGCGCAGCATCCGCGCCCGCACGGCGGCGCCGTCCTCGGTCCCCGGGATCCCGCGCCACGACCCGTCGCGCATCGCGATCATCGCCAGCCACGCCAAGCGCGTGCGCAGCGGCATCGCGTCGTCGACCGGGCCGATCGAGATCTCGGTCACGCCGGGTTCCTCGCGCACCGCCACGCCGGCGACCGCGGCGATCGCCTCGGCGGTCTCGCGCGCCCGCCGGACGGGGCTACTGTACACGGCCGCCACGTCCAGCTCGCGAAAGCGTTCGGCGACGCGCTCGGCCTGCACGCGACCGCGCGGGCTGAGCGGGTGCTGCTCGTAGTCGTCGTAGATCCGAAACGCGTCGTCGGATTCGGGGACGGCGTCGGCGTGCCGCACGACGTGCAACTCGGCCGCGCCGGCCCCCAAACTCAGGCCCAGCTCTTCGAGCGGATCGACTCGACTCACCGGCCGCGTTTCGCCAGTTCGTCCTTCGCGATCGTCACCCGGTGGACTTCGTCCGGGCCGTCGGCGAGCCGCAGGGTGCGCTGATGCGCGTAGGCCCGGGCCAGGAACGTGTCGTCGCTGACGCCGGCCGCGCCGTGGATTTGAATCGCCCGGTCGATCACCCGCAGCGACATGTTCGGGCAGACGACTTTCGCCATCGCCAGCGCGGCCCGAGCCGCCTTGTTGCCGTGCTTGTCGAGTTGCTCGGCGGCGTCGTACACCAATAGGCGCGCCTGATCGATCTCGATGCGCGAGTCGGCGATCGCCTCCATCACGACGCCTTGCTCGGCGAGCGTCTTGCCGAACGCGACGCGCGACTTGGCGCGCGCGACCATCGCCTCCAGCGCGCGCTCGGCGACGCCGATCGAGCGCAGGCAGTGGTGCAGGCGGCCCGGACCCAGGCGCCCCTGCCCGATCTCGAAGCCGCGTCCTTCGCCGAGCAGCACGTTCTCGATCGGGACCCGCACGTTCTCGAACACCACTTCGGCGTGACCGTGCGGCGCGTCGTCGTAGCCGAACACCGGCAGCGTTCGGACGATCTTCACGCCCGGCGTGTCGATCGGAACGATCACCATCGTGTGCTGCTGGTGGCGCGGCGCGTCGGGATTCGAACGGCCCAGGAAGATCAGCACCTTGCAATGCGGATGGCCGGCGCCCGACGTCCACCACTTGCGCCCGTCGATCACGTACTCATCACCGTCGCGCCGGATCGTCGAGCTGACGTTGGTCGCGTCGGACGAGGCGACGTCGGGCTCGGTCATCGCGAAGCCGGAGCGGATCTCGGCCTTCAAGAGCGGGCGCAACCAGCGATCTTGCTGCGCGCCGGTCCCGTAGCGCGCGAAGACCTCCATGTTGCCCGTGTCGGGCGCGCTGCAGTTGAAGACCTCGGGGCCGATCGTCGATCTGCCCATCGCCTCGCACAGCGGCGCGTATTGGCGATTCGTCAGCCCCGCGCCGAACTCGCGTTCGGGCAGGAACAGGTTCCACAGTCCCTGCGCGCGCGCACGCTCCTGCAACTCGTCCATGATCGGCGGTTGCATCCACGGCGTCGGCGCGGCGAGCAGCTGGGCGCGATAGACGGACTCGTTGGGGAGGACGTCGGAGGCCATGAACGCCTCGAGGCGCTCGAGCAGCGACGCGGTAGCGGTGGTCGTCATGATGCGACTACCTTCCGCGTCAGATCGGGGAATACCGCCGGGCGAGCCCCCTCCCGGCCGGCCGAGAGGAGGGTGCCGCGGCGCTGCACAGGAACGGCGCGCTCGCGCGGCCGAGTGCGGGCGATGCGCCTTCTGGCCGCCGCGTTCGCCTCCCTCACACTCCTCGCCGCCGCGCCGGCCGCACCCCCCGCACCCGCCGCACCGACCTTCGCGTACGACCCGGCGCGGACGAGCTGCCAAGCGGGCAGCGCGGCTGCCGACGGGACGATCCCGTTCACCGTCGCCGGCCCCGACGTGCCGACCACGCACGGTGTCTTGGTCCTGCCGGCGCATCCAGCCGCTGCGGGCGGTGCGGTACTCTGGTCCCACTGGCTCGGCGCGGTCGCGACGACCAACCACACCGAGTTCCTGGTCGACGCGCAGGCCCTCGCCGAGCGGGGCGTGCGTTCGCTGCTGCTCGACATGCCGTGGTCGCAGCCCGATTGGTTCACCAAGGTACGCGCGCCGGACCACGATTACGCCGACACGGTCGCCGCGGTGCTGCTCTTGCGGCGCAGCCTCGACTGTTTGGCCGCGCTGCCCCACGTCGACCCGGCGCGCATCGCGGTCGTCGGCCACGACTTCGGCGCGATGACCTCCGCACTGCTGCTCGCGGTCGATCGACGCCCGTCGTACGCGGTGTTGATGGCGCCGGCGCTCACCTTTTGGGAGTGGTATCTGCTCGGCGGCCCGCCCGCCGACCAGGGCGCCTACGTCGCGCAGATGAGCGTGCTCGATCTTCCGGGCTGGCTCACCCGCGGCCAACAGCACGGAACGCTGTTGCAGTTCGCGAAGAACGACCAGTACGTCGCCGAGTCGACCGGGGTCGCGTTCTACAACGCGACGCCCAATCGCGACCGCGCGATCAAGGTCTACGACCTCGGCCACGATCTCGAGGACGAGACCGCGCACGAGGACCGGGTGGCCTGGCTGCTGGTGCGCGTCGGCGGCTGAAGCTCAGCCGACCGGAACGGCGGCGAGCGATTCGCAGACCGCGGCGGTGACGTCGGCGGTGCGCGCCGTGCCGCCCAGATCGGGCGTCCGCACGCCAGCCGCGGTGACGGCCTCGATCGCCTCCATCAGCCGCGCGGCGCTCTCGGGCTCGCCGAGGTGCTCGAGCATCATGACGGCCGACCAGAACGCGCCGATCGGGTTCGCGACACCCTTGCCGGTGATGTCGAACGCCGAGCCGTGGATCGGTTCGAACATCGAGGGGTAGCGGCGCGACGGATCGAGGTTGGCCGTCGGCGCGATCCCCAGGCTGCCGGCCAGCGCGGCCGCCAAGTCGCTGAGGATGTCGGCGTGCAGGTTCGTCGCTACGACCGTGTCGATCGAGCGCGGCTTCATCACCATGCGCGCCGCCATCGCATCGACCAGCTCGCGCTCGGCGGTCACGTCGGGGAAGTCGCGCGCGACGTCCGCGGCGACTTCGTCCCACAGCACCATCCCGTGCCGCTGCGCGTTCGACTTCGTGACGACGGTCAGCAGCTTGCGCGGCCGGCTGCGCGCCAGCTCGAAGGCGAAGCGCACGATGCGCTCGACGCCGGTGCGGGTGAAGACCGCGACCTCGGTGCCGACCTCGATCGCGTGGCCGCGGTGCGCGCGCCCGCCCATCCCGGCGTACTCGCCCTCGGTGTTCTCGCGTACGATCACCCAGTCCAGATCGCCGGGCTCGCAAGCGCGCAGCGGGCTGGTCAAGCCGCGCAAGATGCGCGTCGGCCGGACGTTCGCATACTCATCGAAGCCTTGGCAGATCGCCAGGCGCAAGCCCCACAGCGTGACGTGGTCGGGGACGTCCTGGCTGCCGACGGCGCCGAAGTAGATCGCGTCGAACGGCCGCAGCTGCGCGACGCCGTCCTCCGGCATCATGACGCCGTGGCGACGATAATAGTTCGAGCCCCAATCGAAGCGCTCGATCGTCAGCCCCAGCGCCGGATCGCGCCGCTGCAGGGCGGCCAGCACGGTCAGCCCGGCCTCGATCACCTCCGGCCCGATCCCGTCGCCGCCGATCGCGGCAATCGCATGCGTCCCCATCGTCCCACCGTCTACGCCGTCCGCTGCCCGCCCCCATGCCGGCCCCTCGCCGCCGGCGGCATACGCGTGATAGCATGACGTGGCAAACCATGATCGTTCCGGCACGTCCCCTCGACGACGACGAACTGCTGGCCCTGAGCGCCGCCAATCCCGGCTGGCACATCGAACGCGAGCCTGACGGGTCGCTGTACGTGAGCCCGCCGTCATCCTACCGCAACGCTATCCGGGCGGCGGAAGCGACGCGCCAGTTGCAGGCATGGGGAGCGGGTCGTGGCTTGGCCGCATCGTCCGATGGTGGAATCAAGATGCCGGACAATGCGGTTCGCGCCCCAGGCGCGTCGTGGATCTCCTTCGAGCGTTGGGAAGCCTTGAGCGATCGCGATCGCGCGAAGTACCCGCCCATCGTCCCGGATGTCGTGATCGAGATCGTCTAGGAGTTCGACTCCTACGCCGCACAGCGGCGCAAGGTACAGCGCTATGTCGAGCAGGGCGCTCGCTACGGCGTCGTCATCGATCCGGAGCGGCGGAAGGTCGAGACCTTCGGTGAGCCGCCCGCAGACCTCGCGCTCGACTTCGACCGCATCATCGACGCGGGAGCGCCCCGCTCGCGTTAGACGCGCGCCGTCAGGCCGCCGACTTCTTGCGTTTGGGTTTGGCTGCGTTGGCGGATTTCTTGCGCGCCGGCGCGGCGGCCTTGGGTGCTTTTTTTACCGGCGCGGCGGCCTGGGCGGCGCGGGCCGGCTTCGCGGCGCTGCGTTTGGCCTGCGACTGCTCGAGCGAACGCTGCAGGACGTCCATCAGGTTGACGACGTTGGTCGCCGCCGGGCGGTGAACTTCCGGCGCCTCGATCGTCTCGCCGTTGGCGCGCGCTTCGATCATCGCCAACACGTCCTCGCGATACTTGTCCTTGAACTGCTCCGGATCGAACGTCTCGACGCTCATCGTGTCGATCAGCATCTGCGCGACCTTCTTCTCGCCCTCCGCGACGTGCTCGTTGAGCGCCGGGAAGTCGAAGTCGGCCGGCGCGATCAGCTCGTCGGCGAAGTGCATCAGCTCGAGGACCAGCGCCTCGCCGTGCGGCTTGACCGCGGCCAGGTGCTCGCGCGAGCGGATCACGACGCTCGCGATGGCGACCTTGCCGGCCTCGGCGAGTGCGTCGCGCAGCAGCGCGTAGGCGTGGCGGCCCTTCTTCTCCGGTTCGAGATAGTAGGGGGTGTCGAAGAACATCGGGTCGATCTGGTCGAGCGCGACGAACTGCTGGATCTGCACCGACTGGGTCGCCTCGGGCCGCACGGCCTTGAGGTCGTCCTCGGTGATCTCGACGTAGTGGCCCTTCTCGTATTCGTAGCCGCGCACCAGGTCTTGGTACTCGACCTTCTCGCCGTCGATGCTGCAGTGCCGCTCGTTGAAGATCCGCCCACCATCCGTCTTGTGCAGGAAGTTGAAGCGCAGATCGTTCGTCCGGATCGCGGTGTAGAGCTTGACCGGGATCGTGACGAGGCCGAAGTTGATCGCACCGGACCAGATCGCGTGTGCCATACGAAGCCTATTCCCAAAGCGAGCGAGCGCGAGTAAGTGCGCTTTCGAGCGGTTGGGGCTTCCAGCCCTCGTTCTGCCACGGATCGCCGCCGGCGGCGATCAGCTTCGGGACCGTCGCGATCGTCCAGCGGCGCATCTCGCGGGTCGTCTCGGGGGCTCGTTTTCGCCCCATCGCCTCGACCTCGGCCCAGGCCAGCGGCATCGAGACCGGGGCGCCGTCGCGGGCCCGCACGCTGAACGGCGCGGCGTAGGTCTTCCCCCGCCCGACCTGGACCCAGTCGAGGTAGACCCGGTCCTCGGGCCGCTTGGCGACGGCCCGCTGGAGCGTCGTGTCGGCCGGCAGGACCCCGTTGACCCGCCGGGCGACCAGCTCGGCGACGCCCTTGGCCTGCTCGTAGTCGTAGTGGGGCGCGAGCGGGAGGACGACGTGCAGCCCCATCCCGCCGGTGGTCTTCACCAGCGGGTGGAGCCCGATCGCGGCCAGCTCGTCGCGGAAGGCCAGCGCGACCCGGGCCAACCGGGCCAGCGGGCACCGCTCGCCCGGATCGAGGTCGAACAGCACCAGCTCGGGCCGATCGAGGTCCGGCAGCCGCGAGGTCCAGATGTGCAGCGCGATCGCCGCCAGGTTGGCGACCCAGACCAGCGTCGCTTCGTCGTCGCAGACGGTGAAGGTGACCTTGCGCTTCTCCCCCGTGCTCGGCTCGGTCGCCACGCGCGCGACCCAGTCGGGCGCGTAGCGCGGGATCTGCTTCTCCCAAAAGGCGCGCGTCGCGTCGATGCCGTCGGGATAGCGCTCCAGCGTGAGCGGCGCGCCGCGCAGGTAGGGCAAGATGACCGGCGCGACGGCCCGGTAGTACGCGACCAGATCGCCCTTCGTATAGCCGTCGCGCGGAAAGAGGACCTTGTCTTGGTTGGTCAGCGGCACCACGCGGCCGTCGACGTGTGCCGCCGCCGCGACGGCCTTGGTCATGCGTCGGGATCCGCGTGCTGTTCGCGCTCGCGCACGACGTCGTGCGCATCTTTGTCGCTGCGCAGCGCCACGAACGCCGGCTGACGCAAGAGCCCTTCGCGCGTCCACTCGGCGAAGGCGACCTCGCAGACCAGCTGCGGGCGGACCCAGTGCGCCGGCGTGTTCGACTTGGGCGGCTCGACGAAGGGCGAGGTCTTGCGTTCGAGCGGCGCCATCCGAGCGGCGAGATCGCGCAGCCGCGTGGCGTCGAAACCGGTGCCGACGTGCCCCGCGTAGTGAAACGCATCGCCGTCGTAATAGCCGAGCAGCAGCGCGCCGAAGTGCTTGCGGCTGCCGCCCGGCTCGGTCCACCCGCCGATGACGAACTCCTGGCGATGGCGCACCTTGATCTTCACCCACTCGCGCGAGCGCACCGAGCGGTACGGTGACTCGCGAACCTTGCCGACGATCCCCTCGAGTCCACGCCCCTGCGCGAGGGTGAACAGCTCTTTGCCGCGGCCGATCACGTGCTTGGAGAAGAGCACGTCGCGGTCGGGGACGATCAGCTCCTCGAGCAGCCGCTTGCGCTCGTCGAGCGGCCGCTCGCGCAGATCGCGCCCGTCGGCGTAGAGCAGATCGAAGACGACGTAGGTGACGCGCGCGGGCTTGCCGGAGCTTCCTTTGACGGGCTTCTCACGAGCTTGCAGCGCTTGGAAATCCGGTTTCCCCTGGGCGTCGAGCACGCACAGCTCACCGTCCACGACGACCGGCAAGGAACGGAACGACTGCGGCAGATCGCGCAGCTCGCGAAACTGCTCGGTGAAGTTCTTCCCGGTGCGCGAGGTGAGCCGCACCGTGTCGCGCTCGATCGTGCCGATCGCGCGATAGCCGTCCCACTTGAGCTCGAACAGCCAGCGGTCGTCGTCGAACGGCTCGTCGACCAGCGTGGTGAGCATCGGTGCGACGTCGCGCGGCAACGGATCCTTGCGTGCGCCGGCGCGCGCCGCCGCCTTGCGCACCAGCGTGCCGTCGGGCGACGCGGCGCGATTGCTGCGCCAGATCGGCGCGTCCTTGCGAGCCGCCTGCAGCTGCGCCAGCGTCTTCCCGCTCTTGACGCTCTCCGGGTGGTCTTCGATCTTCCAGTTCGGATCTTCGTACTGGTCGTGATCCTTGAAGAGCAGCCACGGCTCGCCGTGCTCGCCCGCTCGCGGTTTGATCTTCACCAGGCTGAACAGGCCGCGCAGCTTCTTGCCGTAGAGGACGATCTTGAGCTTCCCCTTGGCGATCGCTGCGATCGGGTCGTCGCCCTCGGCGAGCGCGTACGTCCCGGCGTCCCACACGATCACCTCGCCGGCGCCGTAATTGCCCGCCGGGATCACGCCCTCGAAGGTGCGGTAGTCGAGGGGGTGGTCCTCGACCTTCATCGCCAGGCGCTTCTCGAGCGGGACCAGCGTCGGCCCCTTGGCGACGGCCCAGGAGGGCATCACGCCGCCGGCTTCGAGCCGGAAATCCCAGTGCAGCCGGCTCGCCCGGTGCTCCTGCACGACGAAGCGGAGTCGCTTGGAAGCGCCCCGCGGTTCGCCTTTGGGTTCCGGGGTCGCCGAGAAGTCGCGCTTACGGACGTACTCGGCGAGCTTTTTTTTCGGTGTGCTCAGCGATGTGCTCCGGCGCGGGGCCGGGCTAGGGCTCGCGCTCGATCGGGTCGCGGGATTCCCGCTTGGCCTGGTCGACATTCGCCTTGACCTCGTGGCCAAACTCCTTGGCGTGCGAGGCTACCTGGTCTCCCAGCGGCATCGTGTCGCCGGCGACGGCGCGCTTGACGCGCTCGCCGGTGGCCTGCGCCCGCTCTTTGACTTCGTCGAGCGCGTCGCGGGTGTCCGCCTTGAGCGTTTCAATTCGGTCGTCTTTCGGCATGGTCGTTCCTCCGTTGGGGTCGCGTGTGCGGCTATCCGTCTTACCCACGCCGACCACCCGGATCACGTTCCGAGCTTGGCCCGCATCGCGTCCCAGACCCAGCAGCCCCACAGGCCGACCGCGACGCTCCAAGCAATCGCTACCTGCGCGACCGGCCAGATCCAACCGACGCCCGCGCGTACCGCCAGTGCCATCAGGACCAGCAGAAACGGCTCGAAGTCGAGCGCGTGCCGCATCCCGAACTGCGAGCCGCCGTTGGCGTAGTAGAGCAGCGAGGGCGCGGCGACCAGCAACGTCGCGATCCAAAGCGCGACGACCAGCCGCCGCGGCTGGCGCGCGAAAGCAGCCAGCACGAGCGCCGGGCTGGTGAACCACAGCGCGGTCCCGCTCAGCGCGAACTCGAACCAGTGCGTGGCGGTATTCCAGATCGGCGGCTGCACGAAGAACGACCACAGCTCGACCGGGACGTTCTCGAGGCCGAACGGCGAACCGGTCGGCGCTCCCATGAACGGGTCCTGGTGGTAGAAGATCGTGTGGCCCGCGTCCCACGGGAGATGCCAGCGCAGTTCGTTGTAGGCGACCCAGGCGACGAAGAACGGGATCAACGTCAGCACGAACGACAACGCCGCGCGCGGCCGGCGCTCGCGCGCGAGGAAACCGTCCCAACACCACCAGAGCAACACCGGCAAGGCCATGACCAGCGTGAAGCGCGAGCCGAGCGCGAGCCCCGCCAACAGGCCGACGACCCAACCCCGCCGCTTTCCGGCCAGCTCGCACAGCGCCAACAACAGAAACGCGACGGCGGCGGTCTGCGCGATGAACCACACGTCGCCCAGCATCGAACACCAGAGCAGATCGGTGCCGGCGAGCAGAAACGCGACCAGCCAGAGCGTCGCCGGCGCGCGCAGGCCCAGCCGTGCGAGCAGCGCCCACGCGGCGCCGACCGCGACGCCGCACAACAGGCAGGCCAACAGCGTCTGGTTCGCGCTCAACCCGAACACCGCGACGAGCGGGAGGATCAGCAGCGCGGGCAGCGGGTCGTTGACGATGTAGCGGTGGCCTTCGAACTGCACGGCGTCGATCGACGGACCCGGCCAGGTCGGATCGATCCAGATATGCCCGTGCAGCAGCGCGTCGGCGAGCAGCACGTAGTTGTCGTACGGCGTCGCGCGCCCGTGCGCGCAGGCCAGGGCGATGATCGCGCCCAGCAGTCCGGCCAGCAGCGCGTTCACCGCGACAGCACCTCGTAGATCTGTTCCTTGTCGACCACGGTGAGCAGCCGCGTGCGGTAGACCGGCAGTTCGGGATCGCCGAGCGTGACCAGCGCGATCTGGTGGGTGCGCATCCAATCACGATATTCACCGAGGTGGTCTTCGGGGAACGCACACAAGACGATGCGGTGCCCGAAGGCGTGCTGGACGTAGCTGCGGTAGGCCAGCGGCGAGGCGAAGTTCCACGTCGCGATGACGATCGCGTCGTCGTGCGTCACCGCCGCGACGCGGGCCGCCAGCTCGCTCGGACGATCGTCGACGCGCGCCTGCAGGATGTCGCCGGCGCCCAGGACGTCGTGCAGCAAGGCGAGACCGAGCAGGCCGGCGACGATCCCGACCGCCAGGACCGGCGTCTCGCGTCCGAACGCGCGCGCGGTGCGATCGGCCGCGACCGCGATGCCGAGCGCGGAGATCGCATAGAGGCCCAGCACGTAGCGCTCGGGGTCGGCTTCGGCCTGATACGACGCGCCGAACAGCGCCGGCAACAACGCGGCCGCGAGCAAACCGATCCCCACCAGCGGCGCGTCGACGGCGAGGAACGCAAGGCCGATCAGCGCCACCACCGTGAGGCCTTCCGGCTCGGCGTCGCTCAGCGCGTCGCCGAAGCGCGCTTGCGCGGCAGCGAACTCGTTCGGGCTGACGATGCGCGCGAGCGTGTATTCGGGACTCCACTCGTCGCCGGTAACGAGCGCGCGCAGACCGTCGAGCGTGCGCGGATCGTGATCGTCCCAATAGGGGCGGCCGGGCGGCACGCCCAGCGCGATGGTCGGATCGAGTCGATGCGCGACGACGTAGGCGCTGCGCAGCGGCAGGTAGGCGTAGGTCACGATCACGATCAGCGCGGCGACGCCGCAAGCGAAGGCGGCGGCGCGCAGAGGCCACGCGCGCGAGAACGCGATGAGCAGCCCGCCGGCCAACGTCAACAGCGTCGTGTTGTCGACCGCCAGCGCCACTCCGCCGCACAGGATCGCCGCGACCAGCGCTCGCGCCTCGCCTCGGCGCGCCCAGCGGACCGCCAGCGCGAGCGCTCCCAGCGCCAGCGCGAAGCCCAACGGGTGGACGTCGGCGTAGGTTCCGCGCGACCAGACGACGTTGGCGAAGGCGAACAGCCAGGCGCCCAGCACCGCGAAGAGTGGGCTGACCTCGAGCTCCGACGCGAGCGCGGCCAGAGTCCCCGCCGCCGCCGCGATCGACAACGCCGAGAGCGCATTCAAGCGCGCGGCGACCTCGCCGACCGGGATCGCGTGCGTCCACAGCCAGCCCACGAGGACGTAGCCGGGGTAGCCGGTCGGATATGGAATCCCGGCGATCCAGGCAACTGTCTGGAGGTCACCGGTGTCCCAAAAGCCGACCGATGTCCGGATCGATCCCAACAACACGACGAGCGGAACGGCGAACGCGATCGCGGCGGCGCGCGTCCCACGAGAGCGGAGGACCAAGTACGTGCAAGTACGCCCGATGACGCACAGCGGCCTGTCGCGGCCGCGCGTCGTCATCGCTGAGCCGTTCGCCGAGGCGGGGCTGGCCGTGCTGCGCGAGGCCGGGATCGAGGTCGACTCGCAGGTCGGTCGCCCGCGCGCCGAGCTCGTCACCGCGCTCGCCGAGGCCGACGGGCTGATCGTGCGCTCGGAGACGCGCGTCGACCGCGAGCTGCTGGCGGCTGGGCCGAAGTTGACCGTCGTCGCCCGGGCCGGAGTCGGGGTCGACGCGATCGACGTCGGCGCGGCGACCGCGGCTGGGATCCTGGTTCTCAACACGCCGGGCGCCAACACGATCGCCGCGACCGAACAGACCTTCGCGCTGATGCTCTCGCTGGTGCGCCACACGCCGGACGCCGTCCAGCAGCTGCGCGAGGGAATCTGGGACCGCAAGAACCTCGTCGGCTCGGAGCTGTTCGGCAAGACGCTGGGGATCGTCGGGCTGGGCCGCATCGGCGGCAACGTCGCGGCCCGCGCGCGCGCCTTCGGGATGACGCCGCTCGTCTACGATCCGTACATCACCTCGGCACGCGCCGACGCCTTCGGCGTGAAGCTGGTCGAGCTCGACACGCTGTTGCGCGAGAGCGACGTCGTCACGCTGCACGTTCCGCTCACGCGGCAGACGCGCGGGATGATCGACGCCGCACGGCTGCGCCAACTGCAGCCGCACGCCTACCTGATCAACTGCGCCCGCGGCGGAGTGATCGTCGAGCGCGATCTGCTCGACGCGCTCGACGCCGACGTGCTGGCCGGTGCCGCGATCGACGTCGTCGCCGAAGAACCGCCGCCGGCGGGCGGAACCGGCGCGCTGCTGCACCGCCATCCGAAGGTCTTCGCCACGCCGCATCTGGGCGGTTCGACGCACGAGGCCTTGGCCCGCATCGCGACCGAGCTCGCGCAGGACGTCGCGCGCGTCCTGCTCGGCGCGCCGGCCAGCGGCGCCGTCAACGCACCGATACCGGACGGTCCGGGCGCGGAGCGGGCAGTCCCGTTCCTCGAGGTCGCCTACCGCATCGGGCGCTTCTATCCGCAGTACGCGCTCGCCGAACGGCTACCGCGCTTCGCGCTCGTCCTCGGCGGCACGCTCGCCGAGACCGATGCGGCCCCGATCGTGCGCGCCTTCCTCAGCGGTCTGCTGCAGGCGACGACCGACCGCCGCGTCTCGGTGGTCAACGCCGAGGCGATCGCGCAGGAGCTCGGCATCTCGGTCGACGCGCGCGGCGACGCGAACGCATCGTCCTACGGTGCTTCGCTGCACTTGGTCGCCGACGGCACGTCGATCACCGGCACCTCGATCGGCGGCGCACCGCGCATCGTCGAGCTCGACGGCTACGAGATCGACGCCACCCCGATCGGCGGGATGCTGATCACCCAGCATGCCGATGTCCCCGGGATGATCGGCCGCGTCGGGACGATCCTGGGCAACGCGCAGGTCAACATCTCGACGATGCAAGTCTCGCGCAACACCGTCGGCGGCGACGCGATCATGGTCCTCTCGATCGACCGCCCCGCCGACGAACCGACCCTGGCCGCCCTGCGCGCCGTCGACGGCGTCGGCTCCGTCCGCACGCTGGATCTCTAGCGCCCGCTCGCGGGCGCCTGGGCGTCGAAGGGACGGTCGCTCTCTACCGCTAAGGGGCCGACCTCAGCTTGGTGTGGAGGCTCTGATGGGTGTCGTGGCACGGGCGGGTTCGCTCGCCGTTCTCTCCGTCGTCGCGGTGGGCGTTTCCATCGCGGCGGTTCCCTTACGCGCGCACGGCGCGGCCGGTGCGGCGAGCATCGCGGCGGCCGCCACGACGCGGCCGTGCATCCCGAACTCGCCGGCCCCGGGAGTGCTGCCGAGCCCGCCGGTGATCGACGCGACCGTGAACACGCAGTTCACCATCTATGTCATGCAAGGGCCGACCACGCAGAACAACGGCAGCGCGGTCCAGCACTTCTGCTACGTGACCTCGCCGGCGGCGGCGCTGTCCTACGTCGAAGCGCCGGCGATCCGCGTGCGCCAGGGTGGGACGTTCCGCATGACGCTCATCAACCGCATCCCGGGCGGCCCGACGCCGGTCCCGAGCCCACCCTCGGGGATCATCCCGACCAGCGACGGCTGCGCGTGGCTCCCGTTCGACGGCGCGATGCCGACGCCGAACCCGGCGCTCTTGCCGCCCGGCTACTTCAATCACGCGCGCGTCCCGACGCAGCCCGACGTGCCGTGGATGGCGTCGAACGATACGAACTTCCACACCCACGGTTGGCACGTCGACCCGTACGTGGACAACGTCTTCAAGTCGCTGGTCTGGGCCCCGAACACGAATAGCTGCGTCTACACCTTCTCGGTGCCGCTGACGCAACCGCCGGGGACGTACTGGTACCACGCGCATCTGCACGGACTCTCGTACGAGCAGGTCGGCGGTGGACTCGCCGGCGCGCTGATCGTCGAACCGGCCTCACCGGGTCCCCAGCCGTCGGCCGTGCTGCTGGTCGTCAAGAACGCGCCGGGTGTCCAAGCCACGCTGCCGCCCGGCGTGCATGCGGCGGCGCGCGCGATGAGCGCGATGCCCGGCATGGGCGATGCTTCGTTGCAGACCGCACCGGACGCGCTCGCGGCGCACTACGCGCAGTTGGCAGTGCCGGTGCTCCACGCCCTGCGCGCGGTGGCCGGCACGCCCGTGCCGTTCCCGGCTTTCAGTCCGGGACCGTGGTTCTCGGGTTTCGCCTGGCCACCGGCAGGGCCGAGCTACTGCTCGCCGCAGCCGCCCACGCCGTCGGCGCTCGGCGATCCGTTGGCGGTCAACGGCGCGCTGATCCCGGTCGTCCTTGGTGGCCGGCCGACGCCGGCGATCGGGCCGGCGGTGCGGCAACTCGCCTTCGTGGGAGTCCGGTATCGCATCATCGACGCGGCAGCCGACACGTATATCAACGTGCAGACCCTCGCCGACGACGGCAGCGTCGTGCCGCTGGTCGTCCTGGCGCGCGACGGCGTCCCGGTCAACTGGAACTTCGAGACCAATCGGGTCGACCCGACGAAGCCGGGCTTCGTCGTCGTGCCGAACGTCTTCGTGCCGCCCTCGGGACGCGTCGACATCCAGGTCACGCCGCTGCGCGGTCCGCTCACCATCGTCTCGGCGGCCGGTACGATGCAGAGCCGCAGCGCGAGCGGGATCCCTTGGTGCGGCGGATACCTGGGCTCCGCGATCCCGCAGCGCAACATCCTGCGCATCATCCCCTCGCTCGTCGGCGCGCATCCGGTCAGCCTGGCGGTGGCCCGGCCGACGCAGCAGCACGCGCGGCTCACCGGCGCCGGCCAACTCGTCGCCGACGATCAGCCGAAGGTGACCGCCTCGCGCGCGGTGACGTTCACGATGTACTCGCAGGCCGGACCGCCGAACTGGAACGTGACCGAGACCGGCTACGCGCCGGGCCGCAATCCGCCGCCGTCGGTGCGGGCGCTGCCGTTCACCGAGCGGCCGTTCTGGCTCGCGCCGGCCGGGACGTCACCGGATCCGAACTACCCCTACATCCCGTGGATTCGCGTCCATCGCAACGCCGTCGAGGAGTGGTATCTCTACAACGCCTCGGGCGAGATCCACGCTTTCCATATCCATCAGTTGACGTTCGTCGCGTTGCAGAGCCCGTTCGAGGCGACGAATCCCTACCAACAGGTGTTCCTCGACACGATCCCGCTACCGGCCGGGACGCTCACGCCAATCGACGCCAAACCGGCGGCCGGCTCGACGCCACCGATCACTCCGAGCCTGACGAAAATCTTGATCGACTTCCGCAACGTCGATCCCGGCGTCTTCGTCTTCCACTGTCACATGCTGTTCCACGAAGACCACGGCATGATGGGGATCATCGAGGTGCTCCCGACCTGAACGTCGCCGATTTGCTCAGCCGACGATGATCCAATCTTTGACCGGCGCCGTCGTTCCGTTGGTGTAGGTGATCGTCCCGCTGCCGGAACGATCGAGCGAGATGGTGGCGACGGTTTGGCCGCTCGTGTTCGTCACGGTCCCGGTGAGCTGGTGGCCCGACTGGGTCAAGACCACCGTCAAGCCGGCGGCCGTGTCGGTCAGCGTCAAGCTGACGTTGGAGACGTAGCTGCCGCAGCCGAAGCCGAAGCTGGCGGTCCCGGACAAGGTCGCGGCTTGCGTCCCGCCGGTCACCGTCCAAGCCGGTGGGGCGCCCGGTGCGAGCGTCAACCCGCCGAGCGTCCCGGTGTAGCCTTGGCCGCTGATCTGCAGCTGCACCGACCGCGGCGCGGAGATCGGCGCCCAGGACGGTGACGGTGACGCGCTCGGAGCCGGCGAGGCGCTCGGCGCAGGCGAACTCGCTACCGTCGTCGTCTCGGTGAAACCGACGCTGACGTTCGCCGACGTGTCGTTGATCGCGTTGCCCAAACCGCAGTCGACCGCGCTCGCGGTCCCGAACACGCAGGCGTAGCCGAACTGCGCGTACGGCGCCGCGCTCGGCCCAGACGCCGCGGTCTTCTGCTCGCTGACCTGGGTCAGGTTCCCTTGCGCATCGACGATGAAGGTCAGCGCGAGCGTGTTGAAATCGACCGGCGTCCCGGACTCGTTGAAGATCTCGACGGTCCCGCTCGCGGTCCCGGTCCCCCCGCCCGCCGGCGGCGGCGTGATGGCCAGCGTGCGGAACATATACGGCTCGGTGCAAGCGCTATCGTAGAAGAAGTCGAGAGTGATGTCGATCGTCGTCCCCGACGTGGTGCGCGAATACTCCATGTCGTTGTAGCAGCTCGGCGAGCTCGAAGGCGTCGGTGACGGAGAAGCGTCCGCCGGCCGGCGTGCCGAGTCCGCCAACGCCATCCCGAGGCTGCCGCCGTTCAGGTTGAGTTGGTTCAGCTCGACGCTGGCGTCGGCGACCGAGAGCGCCGAACTGCTCACCATCCGCTGCGTCGAGAGCGCGCTCGCCTGCGCCGACGGCGTGCTCGAACCGCTCGCCGCGTTGGACACCGACGGCGCCGACCCGCCGCCGCCACTGCACGCGGCGACCGAGATCAGGCCGAGCAACGCGATCGTGAGCCAGTGTACGGTCTTCATGTGTCTTCAAGCCGTTACCTGACGCCGGCAGCGCCCCCTGGTGGTGCATATCACAGTCGGAATGCATATCACAGTTGGAAGGTTCGCCTCGGCTCGCGCGCCAACGGCGTAGCGTGCGCGTATACGTCGCGCGGCACGGCGAGACGACCTGGAATCTCGCCGGCCGCTACCAGGGCCGCCGCGAGTCGGCGCTGACGGCGCTCGGCATGCAGCAGGCGTTCGCGCTCGCCGAGGCGATGGTCGCGCACGAGGTCGGCCGCGTCGTCGCTTCGCCGCTGTTACGCTGCACAGCGACCGCGAAACCGAGCGCCGAGCGCCTCAACCTGCGCCTCGAGACCGACGACCGGCTGCTGGAGATCGCGCACGGCACCTGGGAAGGGCGGCTGCGCGACGAGATCGCCGCCAACGACAGTGCGCGCTATCACGATTGGCGCGAGAACCCGCAGCGGGTCGCCTTCGAAGGCGGCGAGACGCCGCAGCAGGTGCGGGATCGCTGGCGCGCGTTCGCTCTCGCGCTGCGTCCGCACACACCGACGCTCGTCGTGACCCACGATGCGGTCGTCCGCGTCGCGCTGCTCGACGGTCTGGGTCGCGAGCTGCAGGCCTTCTGGGAGATGCTGGTCGAGAACGGCGCGTACGCGGTCTTCGAAGTCGACGGCGAGCGCTGGACACTGATCGAGGAGCGCGTCGACGCGCACCTGGCGGGGATCCGAACCGCGACCGGCGGCCAAGCTCTCTAGTACTGCGGGACGCCGCGCGCCTCGACTGCGCCGTTCGCGACGATCGCGAACTCGCTCGCACGGCCGGGTGCGCGCACGAACAGCGTCGCCGGATGTTCCCCGGCGAGAACGCCCAGGTCGTGCGACGCGCCGTCCTCGGTCACGACGACGTGCGCACCGGAAGGGACTCCGTCGGCGACGATGTAGCACCAGGCGCCATCGCGCGCGTAGATCGCCTTGGCGATCACGCCAGGCTCGCCGGCCAGCGTGACGTGGTTGAAGTGCGCCCCCGCCATCGCGATCAGCGCGGTGTCGGTGCGCGCCAGCTGCGCGTCGGTCGCACGTTCGTGGCTGACCGCGAGGCCGCCGACGGCGAGGACGACCGCTGCCGCCGCCGCGAGTGGCCACCACGTCCGAGCGGCAGGGCGCGTCAGCGGCACCACCGCCGCCGGGGCGAGCGGCAGCGCGGCGGCGAGCGCGGCGGCGGCGGCTTCGGCGACGCGAACGCGTTCGGTGCAGGCGGCGCAGACGCGCAGATGCCGCTCGATCACCACGCGTTGTTCGGGGATCGCGCCGAGCACGTACAGCTCGGCGTCGTCTTCGAGATGACCAGAGTTCATGTGGGTTCTCCTCGGGCGAGCTCGGCGGCAAGGCGGCGGAGTCCGAGCGACACGCGCCCCTTCACCGTGCCGAGCGGAATGTCGCACGCCCGCGCGATCTCGGTCTGGGTCTGGTTTCCGTAGTAAGCGCGTACCAGCACGTCGCGCTGCTCCGCCGGCAGGCGTTGCAGCGCGGCGCGAACGCGCGCAGCCTCGATGGGATCGGCGACGGTTTGCTCTTCGATCAGCGGTGCTTCGCGCGCGACGAGTACTTCGCGCGTTCGACGCCGTCCTTCGCTGCGCGCCAGGCTGACCGCCTCGTTGCGCACGCAGGTGATCAGGAACGCCAGCAATGCGCCCCGCTCGGGCCGATACGCGTCGGGCGCACCGACCAAGCGCAGGAAGACGGCGTGGACGCAGTCGTCGGCGGCATCGACCTGGCCTAGGACGTGATACGCAACGGCGCGCAGACGAGCACGATGCTCGCGATACGTCTGCGCGACTGCGTTCACGCCCAGCGCAGGCTGTGGCTCTCCCATGTCGCCCATGTCGCCGTGCCGCCGTTCGTGAGCCAGGCCGGCCGCTCCGCTCCGCTCACGGCTTCACCACCACGACGGCCTTCATGAAGGGGTGCATCGAACAGTGGTACGCGTACGTGCCGGACTTCACAAAGACGTGCGTCCAGCGCTCGCCGGTCCCCATGCCGCCGGAGTCGTAGGCATGGTCGTCGGCCGTTGTGGTGTGCGCGTCGTCGTCGTCGTTGACGAAGGCGACGGTCGTCCCCGGGCGCACGACCAGCCGGGCCGGGACGAAGGCGTCGTCACGGATGTGCACCGTCGCTCCGGGGACCGGCGCGGTCATCGGGGTGGCGGGGTAGGCGGCCGCCGCGAGCAACGCGGCGGCCACGAACGTGTGCATGGTTTCGTCGCGCGATCAGGCGTGCCAGGTCGTGCCGTCGATGAACGTCACGGCCTCGACCTCGAGGGAGGTGGGGGCCACGAACGCCGGCTCGAACTCCTGCGCGATGTCGACGCCGGGCGCGAACGTGCCCCGATCGACGATGGTCTGCTCGCGGTTGCCCGAGCGGACGACGAATTCGACGGCAGTCGCGGCGACCTGGCCACGATTCACGAACGAGATTTCGAGCATGTCCGGGCCGTACGACGGGTCGGGGCTGCCTTCGTACGTGCCGCCGATCGGCGCGCGCATGCCCCAACTGACGAGCGAGACCGGCGCGGAGCTGTCCTGGGCGCTGGCCGGGAGGGCCGCGGCGGTCCCGAGGACGGCGGCGGCAAGTGAGCTGAGCAGAAGCTGTTTTGTCATGATGTAACTCCTACGCCGTCGCACGGTTGCCCGGATCATCCGCGCCGACGACGAAACGTGCGTGGGTGATCCCGTTTGCCGTCGCGACGGTCGCCGTCGCCGCCGCACCGCCGCAGTTGATCCGGCTCGCAGGGACGGTCGGCTACGCGCTCGACGCCGGCGATCCGCTGCAGCCGCTGGCCGACGGGCTCGACCTCGGCGTGGGTGGCTACGCGGTCACGCTCGCCGCCAGCCAGGCCGAGTTGGACTTCGCGGACGGGACGCGGATCGCCATCGGCGAGCGGGCCGCGCTCAACGTCGTCGCCAGCGCCGCCGACGCGACGACGATCGAGCTGGTGCGCGGAGCGCTGCACGTACGGGTGCGCGCGACGAGCCGTATCGCGGTGCTGACGCCGACCGGCGGCGTCGCGCTCTCCGACGCCGACGCCTTCGTCGTCACCGGACCGCTCGGTACCGAGATCGCCTGCGTGCGCTGCGCGCGCACGACGGTCGTCGCCGGGCCGACCGGTCACGCTCCGCTCGGCAGCTGCGTCGTCGGCGACGCGACGCCGAAGTCGGTCACCGCCGCGGCCGCAACGAACGTCGACAACCCGGCGATGGATGCGCTCGCCGGTGGCACCGACGCGCTCGACGGCTGTCGGCCGCGACCGCGCGCGCGACTCGACCCGACCGGGTCGAACCCCGGCGCTCACGACGTGCTCGCGCACGGCTGGGGTACGTTCACCGCCGGCGCGTTGTTCGCCGTCTTGGTGATGCTCGGCGCGCGCGGCGGCTGATCAGAGCGCGGGCGGTAGGCTCGGCAGCGGACGGGCCACTGCGAAGGTCGAGGCGGGCAACGTCGGCGGGAAATGCCAGTCGTCGAAGGTGAGCTGCTCGTGCGCTTCGCCGTCTCCTAGCCGCGCCGACGCCTCGGCACCCGTCGCGACCCAGAACTGACCGCGCTTCGCGAAGGTCAGTGCCCCGTGCCCACCGTGCTCGGTGACGAAGGTGACCTCGGCCGGTAGGAAGCTGATGCCGTCGATCGCGATCGTGGTCAGCACGAAGTCACTCGGGTGGTTCGGCGTGAGACGAAAGACGTAGTCGACGTGATGGCCGTCTTTGCGCGGCCCGACGTAGTCGAAGACGTAGGCCGACGGATGCGGCGCGAGCCGCGAGACCGCGTAGTGATAGGGCCGCCCGTGGAAGATCCGCACCTCCGGGTCGGTCGCGCGCGTCCCGTTGACGGCGACGACTTCGTCGCGCTCGTCGGTGCCGCTGCGGAAGATACGATGCGTCTGCTCGAGCGAGCGCGTCCCGGTCTGCTCGAGGGTGTACTCGACCGCGAAGACGCGCGGCTCGCGCAAGGTCGCCAGCGCCGCGCCGTAGTTCGCCAGCACGGCGTGCGGAAGGAGCAACGTCGCCGCTGCCAAGAGCGCGATCATGCCGGCTGCTTGGCGAGCGCGTCGCGCATCGCGGCCAGCGCCGCCTGCGCACCGGCTGCATTCTTCCCGCCGCCCTGCGCCTGTGCCGCCGCACCGCCACCTTTGCCGCCGACCAGCGGCGCGGCCGCGCGGACGAGGTTGCCGGCGTGGACGCCGGCCGCGACCGCGTCGTCGCTCGCGCTGACGAACAGCGCGGCGCTCTCGCCGTCGACGCCAACCAGTGCCACCACGCCCGACGAAAGCCGCGCCCGGATCGCGTTCCCGAGCGCGCGCAGCGCCTCGGCGTTCGCCTCCGGGACGACCGCCGCGACGACCCGCGTGCCGCCGAGCGTCTCAGCGCGCGCGACGTACGAGGCCGCATCGCCGGCGGCCAGGCGCGCCTTGATCTCGCCGAGCGCCTTCTGCAGATCGCGCACGTCCGACTGCAGCCGCTCGACCCGTTCGACCAGCTCGTCGGGTTTGGCGGCGAGCGTCTCGCCGAGCGCGGCCAGCGTGTCCTGCTGCCGCTCGACGTAGGCTTCGGCGGCCTTCGAGACGACCGCCTCGATGCGCCGCACGCCGCTGCCGATCGAACTTTCGTCGAGCATGACGAACAGCCCCAACTCGCCAGTCGTGTGGGCGTGCGTCCCACCGCAAAACTCGACCGACGGACCGAAGGTCACGACGCGCACCCGCTCGCCGTACTTCTCGCCGACCATCGTGATCGCGCCCGTCTCCTTCGCCTCGGCGATCGGAAGCTCGCGCATCTCCTGGTGCGCGTCGTCGCGGATCAGCTCGTTGACGCGCTGGGTGACGGCGCGCCGCTGTTGCGGGCTGAGCGCGCCGACCGGACTGCGAAAGTCGAACCGCATTCGGTCGACGCCGACCCACGAGCCGGCCTGGATGACGTCTTCGCCGAGCACGTCCTTGAGCGCGCGCTGTAAGAGGTGCGCCGAAGTGTGGTGGCGCCGGATCTCGGTCCGCCAGTCGGCGAAGACGCGCGTGTGCACGGCGTCGCCGACCGCCAAGACGCCACGGACCAGCCGCCCGTGGTGAGCGATCGCCTCGCCGACGAACTGCGTGTCGCTGACCTCGAAGAGTGCGCCCGAGGCCGTGGTAATAACGCCGCGGTCGCCGATCTGGCCACCCTTCTCGGCGTAGAACGAACTGCGGTCGAGCAAGAGCTGCGCCGCGGTCTCGGGTTCGATCGAGTCGACCGGCGTGCCGCCGACCAGGATCGCGCGGATCTCGCCGTCGGCCTCGAGCCCGTCGTAGCCGGTGAAGGTCGAGGCGAGCGCCGGCAGATCGGTCACCGTCACGGCGGCCCGCTTCTGCGCCGCGTCGCGCCGCGCGCGCTGCCGCTGCTCGTCCATTCGCTGCTCGAACCCGACGCCGTCGACCGAGACACCCTGTTCGCTCGCGATCTCGCGCGTCAACTCGAAGGGGAAGCCGTAGGTGTCGTGCAGGGTGAAGGCGTCCTCGCCCGAGATCAGCATCGTGCAGTCGT
>JBEKLD010000028.1:0-25497 GCA_050010375.1 Vulcanimicrobiaceae bacterium | reverse complement strand
GCCAGCTTTCTCGCGATCGCGGTCGGCGCCGTGCTCATCGTCGCGGGGCTCGCTCGAGCGGGTTGGCTCGCGGATCTCCTCTCGGTCCCGGTGACGGTCGGCATCCTCGCCGGCATCGCGGTTCACATCGTCATCGGCCAGCTGCCCGCGTTGCTCGGGCTTCCCATCGTCGGCGGGCCGTTGCTGCAGAACCTGCTGCATACACTCCAGGCCGGCGCCCGGACAAACGTCTTCGATCTGGGCATCGGGGTGAGCGTCCTGGTGGTGGCCCTCGTCTCGGCCCGCATCAACAAGCGCATCCCCGGCGCGCTGATCGGCCTGGCGGGCGCCGCGCTGGCGGCGTCGGTGTGGTCGTTCGACCGGCACGGCGTGCAGATGCTCGGCGCCTTGCACGCCCGGCTCGCTGGAGTCGGCCTGCCCGCTATACCCGGCGTCGGCGATCTCGCCGCGATCGCGCCGCTCACGCTCGTGGTCGCGGCGGTCTGCATCGTGCAGACCGCCGCCGTCGGACGAACCTTTCCGGCGAAGGCAGGCGAAGGCGAGGATGTCAGCCGCAGCCTGTTCGCCGTCGGCGCGGGCAGCGTGTTGGCCGGATTGCTCGGCGCATTTCCGGTCAACAGCAGTCCCCCGCGGACCGCGATCATCAAGGCCACCGGCGGAGCGTCACAGCTCGCCGGGCTCATCGGCGTCGTCGCGATGGCGACGGTCGTTCTCGCTCTGTCGCCGCTGCTCGCCGCGGTACCGCAGGCCGCGCTGGCGGGGATCCTGGTGTTCATCGCGCTGCACCTCTTCCAACTGCGCGAGATGCGCCGGATCGCCAAGTACAGCCAGCGGGAGTTCATGCTCCTCGTCACCGGTGCGCTGCTGGTGATCGTCCTCCCGATTCAAACCGGGATGTTGCTGGCCATCCTCCTCTCGCTCGCGCACGGCATTCAGCTCATGATGTGGCCGCCGGCGACCGAACTGCTGCGCGTTCCCAGCACCACGATCTGGTGGCCGGCCAGCGACGAGCGCAACGGCACGCGGGTCCCGGGCGTGGTCGTCTTCGCTCCCGCGGCGCCGATCAATTTCACCAACGCCGAGTACATTCACGACCTGATCCTGGCCGCGGTCGCGCGTGCCGATCCGCCGGCGCACCTGCTCGTCATCGAAGCCTCGGCCGTCTCCGACATCGATTTCACCGGATCGCAGACGTCGCAGCGAACGATCCGCGAGCTGCGCTCGCGCGGGACCGACGTCGCCGTCGCGCGCCTGATCGTCCCGCACGCGCAAGAAGCCGCGCATCGCTCGGGCCTGGTCAAGGCGCTCGGCGCCGATCACCTCTTCAAGACGGTCGACGAAGCGGTCCGTCAGTTGAGCAGCGGGACGCCGCTGGGGTAGATCGGGCGGTCGATCAGCGCTTCGAGGACCTCGGGCGGCGCGGTCAGGACGACCTCGGCGAAGCGCGCGAAGGCCTCGCGGGTCGCCTCGCCTTCGGCGAAGCGCTCCGTCGCCGTCAGGTCGACTTTCTCCGCGACCGGCAAGAAGCGCACGAAGCGACCGTCGTCGTCCTCCCCGATCTCGACCAGGCCCGCGTCGGCGAAGATGCGCAGCGCGGCGTTGATGGTCTGCGGCTCGACCCGGTCGAGATCGACCAGCGACGCGACGTCGGCCGCGCTCGCGCGCAGCACGCCGTCGGCCGCGAGGCGCTTGGTCGCGGCGTAGAGCGCGCGCAGCGTCGCCAGCGTCGGCGCATCGCGCGCGATGATGTAGTCGTTGATGCGCCGGTCGGCCTCGCCGAAGAGCAGGTGGACCGACGCGTCGGCGCCGTCACGACCGGCCCGCCCGGCCTGCTGGTTGAACTCGGTAAAGTCGAAGTTGAGGTGGTAGAGGACGACGTGACGTACGTCGGGGAGGTCGATCCCCTCGCCGAAGGCCGAGGTCGCGACGACGACGCGGATCGCGCCGGCCCGGAACCAGTGCTCGACTTGGGCGCGCTCGGCGTTGGCGACGCCGGCGTGGTAGAAGGCGACGCCGGCGCCGAGCCGGCCGCGCAGCTTGTCGGCGACCTTGGTCGCCTCGGGGCGCGAGTTGCAGTAGACGATCGCCTTCGCGCCGTCGGCGAGCACGCGCTCGAGGTAGGCCAACTTGTTGGTCGTCCCGCGCGCGTCGACCACGTGCAGGTTGTCGCGTACGGTCGGATCGATCACCCAGGACTCGATCCCGAGCGCCGTGCGAATGTGCCCGAATGCCTCGTCGCCGGCCGTCGCGGTCAGCGCAAGAACCTGCGGCCTGCCCAGCGCGCCCAGCCACGCACCGATGCGCTGATATGCCGGCCGGTGCGTCGACTCGAACAGGTGGTGCGCTTCGTCGACGACGACCAGCGCCGGCCGCGAGGCCGACCCGAAGCGCTCGAGGTGGAACTGCACGAACTCCGGCGTCGCGCAGATCACGTCCCAGTCGCCGCTGGCGAGTGCCTCGAGTAACTTGGCGCGTTCGCCCGCATCGATCGCGCCGTTGGCCCGGTGGATCCGCACGCCGAGCGGCGCCAAGCGGCGCGCCAGCGCCTCGTACTGATCGTTCGCCAGCGCGCGCAGCGGATAGAGGACCAGCGTCTTCTCGCCGCCCTCGAGCGCACGGACGGCCGCCGGATACTGGAAGCACAGCGACTTGCCGCGCCCGGTCCCCATCACGGCCAGCGTGTTGCGACCCGCCGCCAGGCGGTCGAGGACGGCGCGCTGCGCCTCGCGTAGCGGCCGCTCACCGATCAGGGCGTGCAGCACCTCGGGTGCGCCGGCATCGCCGCGCGCCGCGCTCGGCGTCGCCACCGGCTCACGCAGGCGCGTGACGTAGACGTTGATCCCGAACGCGCGCGCACCGCCGCCGGTCACCGCGGTCACCTCGGCCGTATAGCGCTCGCCGGCGTCGATGTTCGGCGCGATGCGCGCGGCGATCCCGCGCTTGACGAAGCCGAGTTGCAAGTTGCCGTACCAGACGCCGATCGCGTTGGGATCGTAGGCGTTCTGCGGATCGCGGCGCAGGTCGAGCGCCGCCCCCGCGCGGACGCCGGCGACGACGTCCTGACGGCCCTCGAAGCTGACCCCGGCGAGCTTAGTGTTGAAGCCGCTGGCCCCGCCGATCGTCGCGTACGGATCGCGGTCGAGGAAGTCGCGCGCCTGCGCGTACAGGCCGTCGAGAAACGCGAGCGCGTCGGGCGGCAGCGCGTCGTCGGGCGCCGAGGGGTTACCGAAGTCGCGCAGGAGCCGCTCGAAGGCGGCTTCCGACGGAGTCGGCGGGGGGAGCTGCTTCTCCCGCGCCGCCATCAGTGCGTGGTCGGGTGCGATTCCGGCGCGGGAGTCGACTCGCCCTCGTCGCCGAGATCCAGCCGGATCTCCTCGTGGCCCAACTCCGCCGCCTCGTCGTGCAGGCCCAGCGCCTGCGCGTCGAGCGGGTCGAGAAGATCGTGCTCGTGTTCCGGCTCGTGCTCGTCGTGCTCATGCCGTTCGGGCGGATGCTCCGGGACGCCGAAGTTGCGTTGCTCGTACTGCGAGAGATCGGTGTCCTGCGACTTGCGCTTGTAGCGCGCCGGCTGCGTCGTCCGTCGCGCGGCCCCGCGCTCGCGTTCGCGGCGCTCCCGGCGCTGCGCGGCGATCGCTTCGCGGTCGCGTTGGGCGGCGGCCTCGGCCTTCTGGGCGCGGGCCTGCGCGACCGTGCGCGGCTGCGAGTCGAGCCCCGAGCGGCGGAACATCCCGCGCAGACCGCCGGTGCCGTGGCGCGAGCGCTTCTGCAACACGGCGACCAGCGGCGCGGAGAAGAAGATCGAGTGGTAGCCACCCGAGCAGATGCCGACCAGCAACGCGAAGGCGAAGTTCTGCAGCGAGGCGCCGCCGAAGGCCAGCAGCGCGACCAGCGTGATGACCACCGTCGCCAGCGTGTTGACCGAGCGGGTCATCGTCTGCAGGATCGAGGTGTTGACGATCGTGTCGAAGGCCTGACCGTCCATCAGCTTGACGTTCTCGCGGATCCGGTCGAGGATCACGATCGTATCCATGATCGAGTAGCCGATGACCGTCAGGACGGCGGCCAAGAACGCGTCGTCGACGCGCCGGCCGGCGATTGCATAGATGCCGATCATCATCAGCGAGTCGCGCACCAGCGCGACGACACAGACCCAGCCGAAAATCAGGTTCCAGCCGAAGCGGAAGGCGACGTAGAGGAACTGGATCGAGATCGCGATGATCAGCGCCTTGATGGCGTTGAGCAAGTACTCGTGCGAGAGCGAGGGGCCGACCGCCGAGATCGACGACGCGTCGCGATTCACCGGGGCGACGGTGCCGAGCGCGTTCCACAGCGGCACCGAGTTGTTGCCGAAGTCGGTCTGCGTCTGGATCGTCCAACCTTCGCCGGTCGGCTGACCGGCTTTGGTGAGCGTGTTGACCTGCGCGCTGACGCCGATCTTGGCCAGCGCCGCTTGGATCGCGTCCTGCGTGGCGGGCTTGGTGAAGGTGACGGTGACGTCGGTGCCGCCGGTGAACGAGAGGCCCAGCCGCAGCGGCGCGCCGGTGTGGACGAAGTTCCAGATCATCATCGCGATGCCCAGGCCGATGATGACATACGAGATCGTCGAGACGGTGCGGAACCATCCGACGACGTTCCAGTTGAGGCGGCGGAAGAACATCGGCTAGTGCGCCTCGGCCGGCTTGACGGCCGGCACGACGAGCGTACCACCGGCGCCGTAGGCGCTCTTCGAGGTGACCAGGTTGTTCTCGACCACCAGGTCCATGAAGAAGCGTGTCACGACGACCGCCGTGAAGAGCGAGAACGCGGTGCCCCAGAACAGCGTGTAGGCGAAGCCCTTCACCGTCCCGGTGCCCAGCAGATAGAGGACGCCCGCGCCGACGATGGTGGTGAAGTGCGAGTCGAAGACCGAGCTGAAGGCGCGCTGGAAGCCGATGCGCACCGCGGCGCGCAGGCTCTTGCCGGCCCACAACTCTTCTTTGAGGCGCTCGAAGATCAGCACGTTCGCGTCGACCGCCATCCCGATCGAGAGCACGAAGCCGGCGATGCCGGGCAGCGTGAGGACGGCGTGGGCGAGCGAGAGCAGCGCCAGCAGCGCGAGCACGTAGATGACCAGCGCGACGTCGGCGAGCACGCCCGGCAGCCGGTAGACGAAGGCCATGAAGAGCAGGACGATGGCGAGACCCGCAGCCGCCGCGACCAGCGACTTCTGCAAGTCTTCTTTGCCGAGCGTCGGGCCGACGTCTTCCTTCTCGATGATCGTCAGCGGGACGGGCAGCGCGCCGGCGTTGAGCTCGTTGGCCAGCGTCGAGACTTGGTCTTCCGTGAACTGGCCGTGGATCATCCCGTCGGTCGAGATGATCCCTTCGATCGTCGCCGAGCTCATGAACTTGCGGTCGAGGAAGATCGTCAGCTGCTGGCCCATGTGGTCGCGGGTGAGGTTGGCGAACTTGGTCGGATTCTTGGTGGTGAAGTCGACCTGCGGCTCACCGCCCTGCTGGCTGAAGCCCGGCGAGGCGCTCTTCAACTCGGCGCCGGTGTAGACGACCGCGCCGCAATCCTTGTACGCGCCGGTCGGGCTGGCGGCGTACTTCGGATTCGTCTCCGCCTTCTGCACGACGGCCGGCGGGCAGATCTTGAAATCCAACACCGCTGCTTCTTTGAGCAGGCGCTCTAAGTCGTCGGCGTTCTTGACGGCCGGCAGCTCGACGAGCAGCCGATTCGACCCTTCCTTCGAAATGACGGGTTCCGAGACGCCCAGCCCGTTGATGCGATTTTGTATGACCAGCTCGACCTGGTTCTGAACCGCGGGCGTGATCTTCGGAACGTCCGTGGTCGTGTCCATTTGGAGCAGGACGCGGGCGCCGCCTTGGAGATCGAGCCCAAGGTGGATCTTCTGCTGGATGGGCGTGATCGCCCAAGCGCAGAGGCCCACCAGTGCGAGCAGGAGCACCGCTTGTAACGGCCTCTTGAGCTTATTCCACATACCGGATTCCGGGGGAAGGGGAGAACCCCCGGATCGTAGCATGGGGGGCGAACAGCGTCAAACGACGTTGCGGTCGTCCGGGTGTGCGAGGAGGCCCCAGGTAGGCGGAGGGCACCGATGATCGACTCCAAAGGAGTAGACGCAGGACTCCTGCAGACGCGCTATCGCCTCACCAAACAGCGTGCGGCGATTCTGCGTGCGCTCGAGGACGGCACGCATTTGACGGCCGAGGCGATCCACGAGCGCGTCCGAGCGGCGCTGCCCGCGGTCAGCCTGGGGACGATCTACCGCACGCTCGACATCCTGCGCGCGATCGGTCTCGTGCAGGTTTTCTCGCACGGCGGCGCCGCGCGTTACGAGGCGGCACTCGACAAGCACCACCACTTGGTCTGCCTGGTCTGCGGTGAGATCGTCAACGTTCCCGCGCCCCAGGTCGGCGCGATCGCGCTGGCCGTCGCGCAGGACCACCGCTACACCGGCGTCGACGCGGCGTTGGTGGTGAGCGGTCGCTGTGCTCGCTGCGCCGGGCTGGCGCGCAACGGCTCCGCCTCCTAACGGGTGCGGCGCGCCCTCGTCCTGCTCGCCCTCCTGTTGGCGCTCCCCCCGGCGCGCGCCGGAGCCCAGCCGCTCCCCACCCCGTCGCCCGAGCCGCTGACCTTCGCGCTGCCGCGGGCCGGGATCGTCCCCGGGGGGACCGTCATTGTCGGCGTGCGGGGCGGGCCGGCGCCGTTCACCGTCACGACCTCGTTCGCGCTGGGAGCGGTCTACGACCCGGCCCAGTCCGCGCTGGTCCTGACCGGACGGGCCCCCGGCAGCGGCACGGTCACGCTGACCGACGCCGCCGGCGACACCGCGACGCTCCCGGTGCTGGTGGCGGCGCCGGCGGGCGTCGTCCCGGCCGAGACGACCGTCCAGCTGGCCGGAGTCGCCGGGTCCGCCTACGCACTGGGCGAGATCCAAGCGCTGGTCGCCGCCGCCTCCCAACTGCGCCCGGGCGCAAGCCTGACCGTCGGGGGCCTGACCCTCCCCGACCAGCTCCGGCCGGGCGACGCGCTCGACGCGCCGGCCGCGGTCACGATCGCCGGCAACGGCCGCTGGGTCGACGCCGCCGGGACGACCACCGTCCACCTGCGGGTCGAAGCCTTGCCGGCGCTCGACCCGACCGTCCTCTTCTACAGCGACGATCCCGAACGGATCACGGCGGCCGAGCAGGGCGTGCTCTTCCACGGCACGATCGACCCGACGCACCCGGCGCGCCTCTACGCCTACCATCTCGCCGACCAGCCGCGACGGCTGGTCGTGGCGCTGAACGCGACCGGCGGGATGGTCTCCGACGTGCAGATCCTCGGCACGCTGGCCGGACCCTCGGCGCTGTTCGCGTACGTCGGTCACCTCTCGACGGTGCGCTACCTGCTGGTGCGCAGCAGCCAGCAGAGCGTCGTCGTCACGGTCGCGCCGGACGCACCGTTCCTCCTCGACTTGGGCGTGCTCGCACCGGGACAACTCGTCGCGGCGATCGACGATCTGCGCGTGCTCGACGGCAACACCGTCGACGCGCTGGTCGTCGCCGCCGATCCGAACGTCGATCCGCTCGGCTTCCTGCAGCAGCCGACGCTACCCGGCGACGGACACGGCCGCCGCGGCGAGTTCTCGCTGCTCGACGTCCCGCCGCTCGCGCTGGCGTTCACCGTCGGCGCGCCCGAGCCGACGCCGTTCGTCGTCGGCGTCCCGACCTTGCCGAACCTGACCCCCGGCGGCCGGCCGCTGGGCGGCGACTACGGCGTCTTGCGCAACGTCGCGCTGCAACTCATCAACCCGACGCCGACGACGCAGAACGTCTATCTCTACGAGCAGCTCGGCAGGACCAGCGGCGGCACGACGACGACGATCTGGATCACCGGCGATCCGGCGCCGATCGAGGTGCCGTGCATCACGACGCCCGGGACGCGCTATCTCGTGCGCGGCTTCGCGGTCGGACCGAACGCGAACGAGACGGTCGGCGGCGAGTACATGACCGACGGCACGTCGTCGTTCCCGCTCGCGTTCGGCCTCACGTCGACGCCGCCGCAGACGGCGACGGCCGGCCTGTGCTCCGGCAAGCCGCCGCCGTCACCGGCCCCGACTACGCCTGCAGTGAGTGGTCCGCGATGATCCCAGGGCCGCGGGCGACCTCGACGCTGCGGTAGCCCAGCACGCTGAGCAGCCGATCGTCGGGGACCTTCAACGGTCCGGGTGCGTTCGCGGTGCCGGGCGCGGGCTGCGGGTACGCGGTCGACGCGGCGGTCGCGAAGCGGATGTTGCCCTCGGTGTGCTGGATGATCTGATGGATGTGCCCGTTGAGGACCGTGACCGCGTCGAAACGGCGCAGCGCCGCCAGCACGCGCGAGCCGTCCTCGGTCGTCCAGCCCCACGTGGGGAAGAGCGCGTAGAGCGGGACGTGCGCGAACACCACGATCGGGGTCGAGCGCTTTTGCGCTGCCAGGTCCTGCTCGACGAAGGCCAGCTGTTCGGCGCCGAGCTTCCCGTCGATTTCGAAGTTGAAGACGTTGACGAGCGCGAGAAAATGGACCCCGCCTTGGTCGAACGAGAACCAGCCCCGCGGCGCGTCGCTGCGCCCGAACGCCGTCAGGAAGCCGTCGGGTGCGCCGATGACGTCGTGTTCGCCGGGCAGGACGATCAGCGGCGCCTTGAGCGTGCCGAGCATCTGCTTGGCGGTATCGAACTGGGCGGGCTTCGAGAGGTGGGTCACGTCGCCCGTGTGGACGATGAACGCCGGCTGCACCGGCATCGCATTGATGGCGTCGATCGTGCGTTGCAGCGACCCGGTCACGTCGGGATTCTCGGGCCGAGCGAAGCCGATGTGGCTGTCGCTGATCTGCACGAACGAGATCCCGGCTTCGGCGGCCTGCGCGCCCTCCGCGGTGAAGAGGCCGGTGCTCGACAGCGACCAGGCGATGCCGGCTCCCGTCCAGGAGACGTGCTTGAGAAAATCGTCGCGTTTCATCGCTCGCTCCTCACTTCGCCGGCGCGTCGGCCGGCAGAACGACGACCGTCGCCTTCATGTAGGGATGCAGCTCGCAGAAATAGTGGTAGCTGCCGGGCTTGGTGAAGACGTGCTGCCAGGTGCCGGCGCCGTCGAGGCCGCCCGAATCGAAGGATTTGTCGTCCGCGGTCACCGTGTGCGCCTCGTCGTCGTCGTTGACGAACGTGACGCGGTCGCCGACGTGGACGGTCGTGACCGGCGCGTTGTACTTGAAGTCTTTGATGTGGACCGTCGCGACGGCGGGCAGCAACGCCGGCTCGCCGGCATTCGCGCCAGCGGTGAGTGCGAGCGCCAGCAGTAGGGGCCGCAGCCCGCTGAAGAACACGTTCATGCTCTCGACTACGCCGCCGGCGTCCGGCGCGGATCAGTCGACTTTTCAGCCCACCGGCGCTCGGCGCCACGGCAGCGCCACGATGAGCGCGGCCAGGACAAAGGCGGCGATGCAGCCGCCGAACGCGGCGCCATAACCGAGCCGGTCGACGGCACGGCCGACGAGCAACGGCCCGGCCGCTCCGACCAGCGCGATCGGCACGCCGTGCACCGCGATGATCGCGCCGTACGCGCGCCGGCCGAACAGCTCGCCGACGACCTCGCCACGCAGCGGCGAGATCGCGCCGTAGGCGGCGCCGAAGGCGAACACGTAGGCGAAGACGGCGACGGCGCTCGTGCTCGCGATCAGGATCGCCAAGCCCACCGCTTGCACGACGAAGGCGATCGCGAGCTGCCGCATCCGCGGCAGCTTCCCGCTCGCAAAGGCGACCAGCGAACGCCCCGGCAGGTACGCGACCCCGAACAAGCCGACGATCGAGGCCGCGACGGCCGGTGCGTAGCCGTGGTCGATCAGGTAGGCGACGTGCTGCACCAACACCGCGGAGCTGGCCCCTAGCGCGAGCGCCAGCGCGATCGTGATCGACCAGAAGGCCGGCGTCACCAGCGCCCGGCGCAGCGGCACGCCGCTCTGCGGTCCGACGGGCGTCGCGCGCCGATGCCCGTCGGGTTCCAGCCCCAGATCTTCGGGATGGCGGCGCACGATCAACGCGTGCAGCGGCAGCGCGACGACCAGGTGAATCGCGGCCAGGACCGTCACCGCCGCACGCCAACCGTAACCCGCCAACAGCAGGCCGGTGAACGGATAGAAGATCGTCGACGAGAACGCGCCCAAGAACGTCAGCAGCGAGAGCGCGCGGACACGCCGCTCGACGAACCAGTTCGCGATGACGGTGAACGAGACCGGATAGAAGGTGAGCGCCGTCCCGAGTCCCAGCCCGACCGCCCAGATGAGCTGGAACTCCGCCAGCGTCTGCACGCGGGCCAGCGCGAGCAGCGAGATCCCGCTGAGCAGCGAGCCGGCGCAGAGCACGAGCCGCGCGCCGAGGCGGTCGAGGATGCGGCCGACGACGATGCCGACCAGGCCCGAGACGAGCACGGTGCCCGAGTAGGCACCGGCGATCCCGGCTCGGCTCCAGCCGAACTCGCGCGCGACCGGCTCGACCAGCAAGCCGATGAGATACTGGCTCGTCCCGTAGGCGACGATCGTCGTGAGGCCCAGCGCGACGACGATCGTCCAGCCGTAGTACCAGCGCGGCCCCGAGCCCCTCACGCCGTCGCGCGCTCGACGAAGGCGCAGAAGGCCGCGACGGCGCCCAACTGTTCGACCGAGCTGCACGGCGTCGCCAGGATGCGTGGCGAGCAGACCAGCACGGCCAACGCACGGCCGCGCGAAACCGCGACGTTGAAGCGATTCTCTTCCAGCAGAAAGTCGGCGCCGCGCGGGGCGTCCTCGGCACTCGACGCCGCGAGCGTGTAGATGACGACCGGCGCCTCCTGCCCTTGGAACTTGTCGACCGTCCCGACCCGCACGCCGTCGCCGAAGCGCGCCCGCAGCTCGGCGCGCACCAGCGAGACTTGGGCGTTGTAGGGCGAGACGACCAGGATGTCGGCGAGCGTCAACGTTCGCGTCGTCCCGTCGCAGGCGGTGAACGTCCCGCCGAGCAGGCCGGCGATCACCTCTGCGACCGCGTCGGCCTCCTCGGGCGAAGACTGGCCGTTGCCGTCGTGCGAGACCGGGACGTACCGCAGCCCGGCGCCGTGCCAGCCGACCGCGTCGATGCGCTGCATCGCGCAATCGGGCGCGGCGGCGAGCCGCCCGTCGTAGGCGAGGTCGGAGACGAAAGCGCACAGCGGCGGCACCATTCGGAAGGTGCGGTCGAGGAAGACGCCGCGGTCGGGCGCGATCGTCGCCGCACCGTCGAGCAGGTGGGTGAGCACCGAGACGCCGGCGTCCTCGGGGTGCGTCGCGAGCGAGACGTGCGCGAGCTGCATCGGGTCGCCCAGCAGCACCACCGAACGCGCGGCGGTCGCCATCGCAAGCGCGTCGGCGAGAGCGACCTGGCCAGCCTCGTCGATGATCAGGACGTCGACCGGCGCGAGGTCGCCGCGCGCGAACAGCCATGCCGTCCCGGCGACCAGATCGTACTCGGCGAACGAGCCGTTCGCATCGGTCGACTCGATGAACCCGCGTTTCAAACGCGAGACGAAGAACGTGTCCTCCTCCGAGCCCTTCTTCACGCCACGGAACGTCGCGCCGCGCCTAACGACCACGCGCTCGATCTCGTGCAGCAGATTGTGGATCGCGTGGTGGCCAGTCGAGGTGATGCCGACGCGCTTGCCGCCGGCGAGCAGATCGGCGACCACGTGCGCGCCGGTGTAGGTCTTCCCGCTGCCCGGCGGCCCTTGCACGGCGAGCACCGAGTCGTCAAGGTCGCGGACAAGTGCGCTCACGTCGGCCGGATCGATCGCCTGGGCACCGGGCCGCAGCACCGGCTGCACGATGCTGCCGTCAAGACGCCCGCGCAAGCGCGGCCGTGCCTTGCGCAGGATGTCGTCCGCGGCGCGATAACGCCGCGCCGCCGTGCCGTCGACGACGGCCACGCCCAGCCGCGCCAGTGCGTCTTGCTGCTCGGGCGTCTTGAGCGGCCAGCCTGGACCGAGCGCGCTCGGATGCGGCGTCTGCTCGCTGCGCTTCAGCCGCAACAGGCATCCCTCGTCGTCGAGCTCGAAGATCTCGCCCGGCGACTTGCGCGTGCGCGCGTCGACCGGCTTCTTGCCGAGCTTGTACTGCTGTCGCGGGAAGCGATAGGTGTAGATCAGGTTGCGCGACTTCGGCTTGTCCGGATCGCGCGCCGGCGGAATCTCCTCGCACAGCTCGAGACCGCCCAGCGCCTCGGTGTCGTCGGCGACGAAGTCGAAGGCGTCGTCGCGTTCGGAGCGCTCGAAGACCGCCCACTGCACCGGCTTGGCCTCGCGACGATGATAGCCCAGCAGATGCGCGAGCAGCCGGCGCGGATCGCCCGGCAGCGTCCCGGCGAGCAGGGCATCCTGCAACGCTGAGCGCTCGGCCGCGGCCGTGCGCTCCGCCTCCGTCGGCTCATTCGGGTCGAAACGCTCACGCCACGGGATATCGACGCCGAACTTGGCCTGCGCCTTCGGGCGCAGGTGCAGCAGCCAATCGTGCAAACGATGCGTCGAGCGGCAGTCTTCTTCGTTGTACGCGACGATGTCGTCGCGGGTCGCCGCTGAGCGGTCTTGCAGGTAGTGCTCGAACGCGACGATCGAGTCGTCGCCCTTGCGGACGTCGGTGCTGCGCACGAAGCCGTAGAGTGGCTCGAGCTTCTTGAGCGAGTAGCTCTCGGCCGACTGCGCCAGCGCGCTGCCGACGACCGTGTAGAGATCGACCAACGCCTTGGCCCGCAACAACTCGTCGACCTCGTCCTCGCGCGTCCCGTGCCGCATCGCCAGCGCGCGCAGCTTCGTCTTCTCGTACGACCCGTAGTGATAGACCTGCGCGCCCGGATGCGCGAGGCGGTGCGCCGTCAGCCAGTCGACGAACAGCTCGAACTGGACGCGTTCCTGCTCGCGCGTCTCGCCCCAGTACTGCCGGTAGTCCGGCTGCGCGCCGACGACGTAGGCGCCGAACAGATACTCCAGCCCGACTCCGGGCTCGTACAGCGGATCGCCCTCCATGTCGAAGTAGACGTCGCCCACGTTCGGCTCGGGGAGGAGCGCCAAGCCGCCGTTAGGCGTCGGCGGGAGCAACTCGTACGACTGCCAGCCGCTGATGCGCTGCGCGAGCTGTAGACCCGCTTGACGGCGCAGCTTGGTGAACGTCGAGACCGCCATCCGCGGCGGACGGCGTTCGTCGACGGCGATCGCCAGCGCGGCGAGGGTCGCGACGTCCTCGACGCGCAGACGCGCGATCTGTGCGCGCCGGATCCCGGCGACGAGCGCGAGATGATCGACCCGCCGTCGCGCACCGTCGCACACCTCCGCCCAGGCGCACGTCTTGCACGCCTCGATCCGATCGGGAACGACGGTGGCGTCGAGGCCGTCGACCGCCGCCTCAAACCGCGCGCGCGCCGCCCGCGTGTAGGACACGTAGCGCTCCGTCGGGTAGCTGACGTCGCGTCTGTCGCCGAACAAGGCGTGGACCGCTTGAGGCAGCGTCCCTTGGACGCTCGCCACCAAGTCCGCGTAAACGCACAGTTGCACGACGAACGCGGCCCTTTCGCGGACCGCCAGCTTCGCGTCCGCCACGTCGTACGACCACGGGCCGAGGTCGCTCGGCGCATCCGTGCGCAGCAAGAAGTCGGCCCGGCCGAGCCAACGACCGTCGAGCAGCGTCGCCTGGTAGATCGCCTGAGCTCCGGACCGCATCGCGCTCCGCGTCGCGTCCGCGGCGCGCTCGAAAGCGGCGCGGCTGCCGTCGCCTTCATCGATCCGTACGACGCTGACACCCCGAGCCTCGAACCGCGCCAGCACGGCCCGCTCATGCTCCTCGCCCTTGCGAGCGATGATCTCGAGCGCCGGGTCGTCGGGTGGACGAGCCTTCCCCGTTAGGAGCGCATCGAGGTTCAGCGCGGTGCGGTGTTCGCAGGCGAGGAAGTCGTTGAGGTCGGAGGCCGCGTAGACGACCCGGCCGGGCGCGGTTACGACGACGGCAGCGCCCCTGGCCGATTCTCCCCGTCGGGCAGCGCGGTCAGCTCGCGGCGCGTCTCGAGGTAGGCCTTGGCCTTGCCGACCTCTTCGCCCAACGCGTCGGTCGTGCGCTCCATCGACGCCAGCGCCCGGATGCGATAGTCGCTCATCGAGTCGATCGTCGCGCGCACGTTCGCGAAAGCTTCCTTCAGCTTGTCGACGTCGATCGTCGCGCCAGCGGCGCCCTCCTGGATGCGGGTCGCGTTGGACTTGAGCATCTGCGAGGTCGAGACGATCAGGTTCGAGGTCGTCGACTGGAGCGCCGAGATCTGGTCGAGGACGAGCTTCTGGTTGGCGACGGCTTGCGCGGTGACGACCGCGGTGCGCAGCGCCGCGACCGTCGTCGTCGTCGCGCGGTCGACGCCTTTGGCCAGCTCGCCGTTGTTGCGCTTGATGAGGTCCAGCGCCATGTAGCCCTGCACGTTGACGGCGAGCTGCGTCGCGACGTCCTGCTGCTTCTGGCGCGCGGCGAAAAGGATCTCTTCCTGCAACGCCCGGGCGCGCTCGGGGTCGGTCGTCTGAAGCGCCGCGACCTCCTGCTCGACGGCGTTGCCGATCGCGCGCGCCAGGTAGCCGGCCTTCTCCAGCTCGCCCATCAGCGCCCACATCGTCGTCTTCTCGGTCTCGATCGCCGCGTTGTCGCGCAGCAGCTCGTCCTTGCCGCGGCGCAGGCTCTCGATGATCGCGTTGAGGTGCGACTGCGAGGATTCGTAGCCACGGAAATAGTCGCGCAGCTTGTTCCCGAACGGCAGCACCCCGAGCAGTTTCTTCGCGCCGAACAGATCGCCCTGACTCGACGGGTCGAGCTTCTCGATCGTTCCGCGCAGCTGCAGCAGCGTCTTGGCGACCGGGGCGCCCTCGGCCAGGGACGCCATCGCGCGCGTCGGCCGGTCGATGAGCCGGTTGGCGACGTTGGCCGACCGGACGATGTCGTCGTTGGCCAGCGCTTCGAGCGCGCGCACTTGCTCGCGATAGGCGGTGCTGCGCGGATCGAGCCGCACGACGTCGCGCGCGATCTCCTGTGCCTGCGCGTCGAGCTTCGCGCGCTCGTCGCCGGGGACGGGAACCTTGCCGATCGCGTCGGCCACGGCGACCGCCGCGACCGGTTCGGGCGCCGTGAGCATCGGCGGCTGCAGTGGATCGTCGGACAAGATCAGCTCCTCAGCGATCGTTGATGTTGAGCGTCTTGCGCTCGCCCGTCAGCGTGCGGTCGTACGTCGCGGTCTGGCCGTATCCTTCGCCGCCCTGGCTGCCGTAGCCCGGACCTTCCCGGCCGCCCAACTGCGCGGCGTTGGCCAGCTGCGAGACGCCGTCGATCGCCTCGCCGAGCATTTTGAAGAGATCCCCGAAGCCGGCCATGGCCCTAGTCGTTGAGCCCGACTTGGAAGGTCAGCGGGACTTCCTTGGGTTCGCCGCGCTTTTCGACTGAGGTGCCGATCGCCATGAACTCGATCACGTGCGGGCTCCAGATGTGCGTCTTCTCGACGATCTGCATCCCGATGATCCCGTCGGCTCCGTGCGCCTCGGCTTCGCCCTGCATGCGGCCCATCGCCAGCTCGCGCGCGTCGTAGATCGCCTCGGTGTAATTGCGCAGCTCGATGTTGTTGCCCAGCGTGCGCATCGTCTGCGCGAAGCCCTGGTGCGCGATGTGGTAGACGCAGTTGCCGAGCACCAGTTCGCGCGGGACGTAGCCCGTCGTGCTGACCAGCTTGTAGAAGTCCTGAACGCTGAAGTCCGAGGTGAACGGCTTGTTGTCGCGGGTGCGCCACGGCAGTTCGCTCGCCGGCCCCTTGACCGCCGTTCCGATCGCGGTGAACTCGAGCGCGTTCTCGGCCCAGGCGTAGCCGCCGACCTCGAGCCGCACGCCGACGACGCCGTCGGCCCCGAGCACGTCGGCCTCTTCTTCCATCCGCGTCATCGCGAGATCGCGCGCCTCGTACATCGCGGCGGTCAGGTAGTCGAGTTCCTGGTTCTGATAGAAGTTCGCGTACTGGATGCCGACGTGGTAGATCGAGCTCCCCAGCACCAGCCCGAGCGCGCTCCAGCCCATCTGCTCGAGCAGCACGAACTCCGAGACGGAGAGGTCGCTGGTGAAGAGCGGCCGGCCGCCCTCGCCGCGCATGCGGCGCAGGCGCGAGACCGCGTCGAGCGGGACGCCGCCCTGCGTCGTGTGCACGTCGCTCTGTTGCTGGTTGCGGCCACCGATGCCGAAGAAGCTCATCGTATCTCCTAGAAGAGTCGGGTGAGAGATTCGCGTGCGTTGCGATCGCGCTCGGCGTACGCGCCGAGGTCTTCGATCAGGCCCCGCGTCCATTCGCCGATGTCGACGGCGACGGTCTTGTTCTTGATCCCGCGCAGAAAACGGGTCACCGTCGCCTCGACGCTGCCGAACTGCGTGCGCGCGAGGGCGTAGCGCAGCAAGTCGTCGCGCCGGGGGACGTCGAGGGCGAGCGCGTCGACCGGGCCGCGGCCTAAGAAGCCGCCGCGGTGGACGGTGACGATCGCCGGGAAGACCGACCCCAGCCGCTGTGCGGCCCGTTCGAGGATCGCGCCCGGATCGGGCCCGGCCTCGGTTTGCAGCCGGTCGAGCATGCGACGCACCAGCATCGCCGGCGGCGCGTCGCCGGCGACGACCGCCTCCACGGCAGCCGCGTCGGGCAACGTCTCCAGCGCGCCGAAACGCTCGGTCAGGAAGGCGCCGTTGGCGGTCAAGGCCACTTCCGCGCCTTCGGCGAGCGCGGCGAGCCGTTGGGCCGTCGCCCGCTCCAGCAGGCGCAGTTGCTCGACCAGCATCGTCGCCGCCGTCGCGTCACGGCGCGCCGGCGGGATATCCTGGAACGCCTTGAGGGTGTCGGGCAGATAACGGCGCTCGGTCTCGCGCAGCGCGTAAGCCGCTTCGTCGCTCCCGCCCTGGGCCGCCAGCGGCTCGGCTTGGGCCAACAGGCCCTCGATCCGAGCCACGAGCGTCACGGCCTCCGCCGGCAAGCCGTCCACTCCTCGCTGTACCGATTCGCACGCTCGATGTTCCTTCGCCCGGAGCCTGATTTCCAAGGTTGTCTTACCTAGGCATGCCTGCTACCATGCACTTCGGGGGCGACCGATTATCAGGACGCTCCACGCGTATTGGTGGTATACGGGTATACCAGAGGAGATACGCATCATGTCAACCGAGGGCGGACCACTGGCACCCTGTGGCCCCGCGATCACCGCAGCGCTGAAGCGCGGCGATCTCGCTGAGATGCACGCGACCGCGAACGCGACCCGCATTGCGCTCGCCCAAGCGGGGGGCGAGAAGCTCACCTTCGATGAGAGCTCCAAGGGCCGCAGCGTGAGCTTCGCGCCTGTCACGCCGTCACAGGTCGCGGAGGTCGCCGCCGCCCTCAAGACGCTCGACGAAGCGATCGCCAAGGCCGAAGCGCAGCAGCAATCGTAAGCGCGCGTCAGCGCGCGAAGACGTGGTCGAGGCCGTACAGCCGCAGCGCGTCGCGCAGCGCTTGCGTGGTCGGGTTGAGCGCGATCGTGCCCCCGACCTCGCGCAGACGGCGCAGGTTTCCGATCAGGGCCGAAACGATCGCCGTCGGGAGATGTTCGCCGTCGAGGTCGACGATCAGGGGCGCGGCATGGCGGTGCCCCCCGAGCAACGCCCCGACCGCGGCTTCGAGGTCCGCGGGGGCGTCCGGGTCATCGACGGAGAGTTGGAGGCGCGATGGGCCGTAGGTCATGATTCCCTCTTGTAAACGTACCCGGCCCCCAAAAAGTATCGGGTGCCGGTTACAAGCCGATTACGATCGCGCTTACGGCCGCCGGTAAAGAATCGCGCCTACCGCTGCACGTCCCGGCTGTGCTAGCCTGGACGCATGCCTCGCATCGCCGTGATCGCGCTCGTCCTGGGCATCGCCGCGTGCAGCGGCCCGGCCGGCTCATCGCCGGCCGGGCCTACCCCGACGCCGTCGCCGGGAGGCACCGCGTGCCCGCCGCTGGCGGTGGCCGACACCGATCCGATCACCACGCCGGCGAACGGCGCGACCGGCGTCGCGACGACGATCGGCAGTGTGAGCGCGCCCAACGCCGGACAAGTCGCCGCCGGCGTCGCGGTTCAGCTCACGACGAGCTCGGGCACCGTGCTGACGGGCGGCGTCTTCGCCGCCGGCCCCGGCGGCACGGCCGTCGCCACGGTCCCCGTCCTCGCGCCGAACACGACCTACACGGTGAGCGCGTACGCGACACCACCCTGCACCGTTGCCACCGAGTGGGTGATGGGTTCGTTCACGACTGGTCCGTCGTGACCAGGCGCAACCCGCTGATCACCATCCTCCTCGCGATCGTCGTGCTGCTCGTCGTCAACGTGCTGCTCTCGCGCTTCATGCCGCGGCTCGAGCTGGGCGGGTGGATCGCCGGCATCATCGTGCTCGGCGTGTTCGGCTATATCGTCGGCACCATCGCGATGAGCCGCGGCTTCCGGCTGCCCTCGCTCCCGAAACGGCGTCGAGTGCGCGTCGTGCGCCGCGATCCGACGAAAGACGCCTCCGACTTCATCAAGCAGTTCGAGAAGCGCACCAAACGCTAGAGCGTCGTCAGCTGGAGAACGCTAAGCGCGTGCAAGCGCCGGGGTCGGTGCTTCGATGATGCCGACGGGTTCCAGCGCCAGATCGGTAGGGAGTTCGGCGTAGGCGTAGACGGCGATGCCTGGGGCAGTGCGTTCGAGGAACTCGGCGAGGAGCGGGCGGAGCGGGGCGGTGACGACGAGGGCATGTGGGGCGAGGGTCGCGTCTGCGATGTGAGCGCTGATGCGTTCGCGCAGGTGGAGGGCCGTGCGTGGGTCGGGAGCGAGGCCGCCGTCGGGCGACCACATCTTCGCCAGCTCCGCTTCGAAGTCGGGGGCGAGGATCAGCGGACGCAGCGCGCGGACGCCGTCGCGGCGCAGCTGCTGCGGGACGACGACGCGGCGCGCCGCCTCGGCCAGCTCGCGCGGGTCACGGGCGGTTGCGGCGTCGTCGACGAACGCCTCGAAGACCGCCAGCGGATCGCGCGGCCAGGCGCGCTCGCGCAGCAGATGGCAGAACGCCCGGTGCGCGGCGGCGATCGGCAGCACGTCGGTTCCGACGTCCTTCACCAGCGTCGGGACGCTGGCGCGCAGGTGCTCGACCAGCGTCTGGAACTCCTGACGGCCGACCAGCTCGGCGGCGTACGCGCGCGCCAGCTCCGCCAAGTGCGAGCCGATGATCGAGATTGCGTCGAACGCCAGCGCCCCGGCCTGCTCGGTGCGCTGGCGCGCGTCGTAGGGGATCCAGCGCGCGGCCAGGCCGTAGACGGGTTCGGTCGTCGGCTCGCCGCCGATGCGCTCGAGGATCTCCGGCGCGGCGACCGCGACCAGCGCGTCGAGCCGCACGATGCCTTCGCCGACGACCCGGTCGCGGACGCGGATCGCGTAGGTGCGCGGATCGCGCAGCGGGTCGTCGCGCAACCGCACGCCGGGGATCACGATCCCGATCTCGGCGGCTAGCGCGCGGCGCACGTCACCGACACGGTCGAGCAGCGCCTCCGCATTCGGCGCGGCGAGCAGCGGGTAGAGGTCCGCGCCGACCTCGATCGCCAACGCATCGACGCCGACTAAGCCGAACGCGGTCTCGGGACGGCGGATCGCCTCGCGGCGCCGCCGCTGGCGCTCGGCGCTCGCCTCACCGGCGACGCGGCGCTGGCTGCGCTCGGCGAGCGCGGCGCCGCCGAGCGCGACGATCCCCAACGTCGCGAAGAGCGCGCCTGGGAAGGCGGGGACGAACGCCAGCGCGAGGACGAGAACCGCCGCGACGCGCAGCACGTCAGGCCGGGCGAGCAGCTGCGCCGCGAGATCGACGCCCAGCGCCCCATCTCCGGCGACCCGGGTCACCATCAGCCCCATCGCCGTCGAGATCAGGAACGCCGGCAGCGTGGTGAGCAACGCGTTGCCGATCGAGAGGATCGCGAAGGTCTGGATCGCGTCGAGCGGCGGCATCCCGTGATAGACGGCGCCGACTACGACGCCGCCGAGCAAGTTGAGGACGACGATGACCAGCGCCGCGATCGCGTCGCCCTTGACGAACTTCCCGGCGCCGTCCATCGCGGCGTAGAAATCGGCCTCGCGCTGGACCCGCGCGCGCTTACGCCGCGCGCCCTCGGCGTCGAGTACGCCGGCGTGCAGGTCGGCGTCGATCGCCATTTGCTTGCCGGGCATCGCGTCGAGCGTGAAGCGCGCGCAGACCTCGGCGACCCGCTGCGCGCCGCTGGCGATCACCACGAACTGGATCGTCACCAGGATCGCGAAGACGATCAGCCCGACGACGACGTTCCCGCTCACCACGAACACCCCGAAGGCCGGGATGAGCGCGCCGACGCCGCCCGCTTCGTGCCCGTGGGTGAGGATCAGCCGCGTCGCGCTGACGTCGAGCGAGAGCCGGAAGAGCGTCGCGAGCAATAGCGACGGCGCGAAGGCCGAGAACTCCAACGGCTCTTCGACCCGCAGGCTGATCAACAGGACGAGCGCCGAGCCGAAGACGTTGAGCGCGAGCAACGCGTCGAGCAGCGGCGGCGGGAGCGGGACGACCAGGATCGCGACGACGCACAGGACCGCCAACGCGAAGGCGGTCGTCAACCGCCCGTTCATGCCAGCAGACCCTCGCGGGCCAGCGTGGCGACGATCTGCGCGACGGCGACGTACGTTTCCGGTGGGATCGGCCGGCCGTTCTCGCCACCGGCGTAGAGCAGACGCGCCAGTGCGACGTCTTCGATCAGCGGGATGCCGTGCTCGCGCGCCAGCGCCCGCACGCGCTGCGCGAGGTCGTCGAGCGCGCGTACGAGGATCTCAGGGACCGGGACGGCCGGCGGCGCGTAGCGCAGCGCGACCGCGACGTGGCTCGGGTTGACGACGACGAACGAGGCCTCGGCGACGCGCGAGAGGCTGCCGCGCACGAGCGAGCGGTGCGCGCTCTTGCGGCGCGCGCGGGCGTGCGGATCGCCTTCGTTCTCCTTCGCGTCGCGGCGCGCTTCTTCGCCCGACATCCGCAGGCTGGTGCGCCAGCGCCGTCGGACGAGCGCGTAGTCGACCAGCGCGAACGCTGCACCGACCGCCAACGTCGCGCCGCAGGCGTGCAGCACGGCGCCACCGACCAGCGCCGCGGCGGCGCCGGGCGAGGCGAGCGTCGTCGCGGTCGCGAGCACTTCGCGCACCAGCGGGACCAACGCCGCCAGCGCGAGCGCGAGCGCCGCGACCGCGCGGGCGGCCGCAACGGCCGCTTCCGGCCCGACCATCCGCTTGAGACCCGCCCACGGCGAGAGACGCTTGGGGTCGAGATGGACCGCCGTGACGTGCAGACCGCCGCCCTGCGCCAGCGCGAGCGCGCTCCCGCCGATGGCGGCGGCGAGCGCGGGCGCGAGCGCCGCGAGTGCGACACTGGCCAGCGCCGGCGGGACGCCGCCGTCCAACGGCCGCACCGCGACCGCGGTGAAGACGGCCACGATCGCGGCGGCGGCGAACGGCACGGCGCCCGTCGCCGCGAGCAATGCGGCGGCGAACGCGACGACCGTGCCGAGCTCGTACGAGCGGGCGACGTTTCCCTCGCGCTTCGCGCGCGCGATCCGCGAGGGCGTCGCCGCGTGCTGGCGTTCTTCGCTCACGGCGTCGAGCTCCAGGGCAGGATGAGCCACGGCCGCGCGCCGAGCGGCGCGACCAGCGGCAGCATCACGATCGCGACCAGCAGCGCGGCGCCGAAGACGACCGGGAACGCCAAGGTGAAGCTCGCCAGCCGCGGGACGATGCGCGTCACCGCCGCCAGCGCGAGCTGCAAGGTCGCCGCGATCGCGATCGCCGGCGCCGCGATCGCGAAGGCAGCGCGAAGCGTCGTCGCCGGCAGCGCCAGCGCGTACCGCAACCAAGCTTCCGGCGCGACGAACGCCGCCGCGGGGACGTGCGCGAAGGAGCCGGCGAACGCTTCGACGACCGGGACCCAGCCGTCGAGCAACACGAAGGCGGCGAGGAAACCATAGGACCATAGCCGCCCGAAGGCTTGCGAGCTGGTCACGTTCGCGCCCGGGACGCTGCCGCGCACGCCGATGTAGTCGTCGATCGTCCGCCCAGCGAAGTACGCCGCGTCGTAGAGCAGCGAGGCGCCGAAGCCGATCGCCGCGCCGAGCGCGACGTCGCCGACGATCGCCAGCGAGAAGCGCGCCACGTCCAGCGTACCGACCGACGCGACGTGCGGCGCGACGGCGAACGCCAGCGCGAGCGCCATCCCGACCCGCACCATCGGCGGCACCGACGGATGCGAGAAGGCCGGCGCGCGCGCGATCAGCCCCGCCGCCCGGGCGAACACCAGCAGCGTGGTCTGCGTCATCCGCCGGCGAGCAGCGGCATCCGGGCCACGACCTCGGTGAAGAGCTGTGCGCACAGCCCGAGCCCGAAGCGCCCGAACAGCGCCAGCATCGTCCCGACCGCGACGACCTTCGGGAGCAGCGTCAGCGTCTGCTCCTGTACCTGCGTCGCCGCCTGCAGCACGGCGACGCTCGCACCCACCAGCGTCGCAGTCACCAGCACCGGCAGCACCAGCATCGCCGTGACGATCAGCGCATCACGCAGCAGCGCGTCGAACGCCTCCATACCCCACGAGCCTGCGCGCCCGCGATGAAGGTTCGGTGTCCGAAGTGTTACGGCACCGTGAGCAGGTCCGGGCTAAGCCCCTTTGGCCAACAGCGCGTCGAGCGCGGCGTAGCTCTGATTGAGGCCATGTTCCATGCCGCTCTTCAACATGCCGTCGCGATCCTCGGTCGTGTGGAACAAGCTCACCGAGACGAGCCTCGTCCGGCCGTCGCCGAGATCCTCGAAGGTCGTCGTCGAGACCAACACGTGGCCGGGCATCCCGTCCCATTCGAAGGTTTGCACGAGGCGCTCCGGCGGCTTGACCTCGCTGTAGCGTCCCTCGAATCCCTGCGCACCACTCGGCGTATGCTCCACGTAGCGCCAGTGGCCGCCGCGCTCGACCTCCATGCGCACGATGTCGAGTCGGTTGCCGCGGCCCCACCACTGCGCGACCAGAGCGGGATCGGTGTAGGCCTGCCAGACGCGCTCGCGCGAGGCGTCGAAAATACGCTCGACGCGGATCTCGCGCTCGCTGGGCGTCGTCAGGCGTGAGATACCCGCGGAATCCTTGAGGTCGCTCATGACGTCTTTCCTTTCGTCCGCTCGAGGAAGTCGCCGAGCCGGTCGAGGCGAGCTTCCAGCAGCTCTTGGTAGCGCGCGATCCAGGTTGTCTCGTGCTCGAGGCGACGCGGCCCCAGCATGCACTGGCGCACCCGCCCGACCTTGCGCGTCTTCACCAGCCCGACGTCCTCGAGGATCTGCACGTGCTTCTTGATCCCGGTGACCGTCATACCAAAATGCTCCGCCAGGTCGCTGACCGAGGCGTCACGGCGGCCGAGATATTCGAGCACGCCTCGGCGCGTCTGATCCGACAGGGCCGCAAAGCCGGCGTCGAGTTTCGAATACTGAACCATCTGGTTCAATATATATTCAGGCCGCCCAGCGTGTCAAGGGTTACCAGGCCCGGCGTGCGGCGAGGACGGCGGAGACGACGGCGCGCGTCGCGGGCGAGCGGTTGAGGGTGTAGAAGTGCGCGCCGACCGCACCGCGGGCGAGCAAGTCGGCGACTTGGAGCGTCGCGTAGGCGACGCCGAGGTCGATCACCGCTTGCGGGTCGTCGCGGCGCGCCTCGAGCTCGGTCCGCAGGCTGGGCGGGATCGTCGCGCCGCACAACTTGGTGAAGCGGTCGATCTGATCGTAGTTGGTGATCGGCATGATGCCGGGCAGGATCGGGACGCGAATCCCCCACTGCCGCACACGCTCGACGAACTCGAAGAAGCGCGCGTTGTCGAAGAACAGCTGCGTCACCAGGAACTCAGCGCCGGCCCGGACCTTCGTCGAGAGCGCGGCGAGATCGGCGTCGAGACTGGCGGCCTCCGGATGTTTCTCCGGATAGCACGCGCCGCCGACGCACAACCCGAACTCCGACTTCACCAACGCCGCGAGATCGCCGCTGTTCTGCAGGCCGCCGGCGGTGGGGACGAAGGCACCGCTGCCGCGCGGCGGATCGCCGCGCAAGGCGAGCACGTTTTCGATCCCCGCCCGGCGCAGGTCGCCCAGGACGGCGCGCAGCTCCTCGACCGTCGCGCCGACGCAGGTCAGGTGTGCCATCACGTCCAGCCGGGCGTCGGCCCGCAGCCGCTTCGCCAGGTCGACCGTCCGGGCGCGGGTCGACCCCCCGGCGCCGTAGGTGATCGAGACGAAGCCGGGGTCGAGCGGCCGCAGCGTCTCGATCGTCGCGAACAGCGCCGCCTCCGCCGCGTCGTCCCGCGGCGGAAAGAACTCGAACGAGAAGAACGGCCGCCGGGTCCCCAGCTTGTCGGCGATGCGCACGCCCGCCCTTTTGTACGCCCCGCCGCCCCTCCCTGGCGACCTTCTGTCCAGGCGAACAGCTATCGAGGTCTTTGGACACCCTCTGCTCCAGCCCACTTCAAGAAGGACTGGCGAGATTGCGCGAGCAAAGCTACCCAGGCAAGCGTCGGGTGTTCTTGCCCTTACTCTTGGGTGTGAGAAGAAGTCCAACTCGTGTTGTCTTCCGCATCTGAACAGGCGGCCGTTCGGAGCCTGCTTGTATCTGGGATGTTGGCCTGCGCTTCTTTCGGCTTGACCGCGTGTGGTGGTAGCCAGGGAGCCATTACCGTTCCAACCACACAAAATCCAACCAGGACAACTTCTTGCGAGCTGCCGCAGTCGGCACAGCGAGGAGCCGCAACGAATCGGCGCGCCGCTCAAGATGACTGCATCGGCGACGGCGCTTCCGACACCGGTGACTTCTACGATCCTGAGATGTCGCTGGGCGTCGATGGAGACCCCGAAGTCGGTATGGGCAGCGTTCAGGCTAGTGCACCGCCTCCTGGTTCCACCCAGAATCCCGACGGATCGTGGACCGATCCCAACGGCAACAATTGGACCTGCAACAATGGAGTATGCCTCGAGCACATCGGCGGCACTTCGACGTCGGCGCCGGCTCCAGTCATCTTCATCTATGGGCTGCCCGTCGGCATGACGTTGGGTGGCGGCGGTACCGGGCTAGCGGCACTACCAGCCACACCCGGTCAGCCGTGCGGGTTTGGTGCCGGCATTCCGTCGACAGTGCTCGGAGCAGATATCCCGCCGCCGGCGGGAGATACCGCGGATACGGATATCATCAATATCTACGCCTTGTATGAACCGGCAACGGGTTCAGTAAATCCGGCGGCTCCCGGCGGATGGGTCTTCGGCAACGCGGAGGCTATCGTCGGCTACCTGTATGTCACCGTCAGCGGCCAGTACTTCTTCCAATCGAACGGCGTCGATCCCAACCTCATCACAAATATTCTCGCATCTCTC
>JBEKLD010000027.1:0-25771 GCA_050010375.1 Vulcanimicrobiaceae bacterium | reverse complement strand
ACCTGGCACGGCGCCTTCCGCGCCTTCCGCGCCGCCGGCGCCGAGGTGGCGGGCGTGGCGATGGATCGCGAGGGCGTCGATCCCGATGCGCTGGAGGCCGCGCTGATCCGCCTCCGTCCGGCCTTCGTCTATCTGATCCCGACCTTCCACTGTCCGACGGGCCGCCTGTTGGGCCTGGAGCGCCGGCGCCGTATCCTCGAGTTGTGCGCGCGCTTTCGCACGCCGATCGTCGAGAGCCACGTCTACGGCGACATCGCCTTCGGCGAGACGCCGCCATCGTTGAAGAGTCTCGACGAGGCCGGGATCGTCATCCATCAGGGCAGCGCTTCGAAGACCGTCAGCCCCGCGCTGCGCCTCGGTTGGCTGGTCGCGCCGCGCGCCGCGATGGAGCTGTTGGCGCCGGCCAAGGCGAGTCTGGATCTCTCGACACCCGCGCTGACGCAAGCCGTCCTGGCCGCGTTCCTCCGCGGCGGCGGCTACGCGCGCCATCTGCCGCCCTTTCGCGCGGCGCTCCTGACGCGGCGCGACGCGTTGCTCGCCGCACTCGCGCTGCACTGCCCGGAGCTGCGCTGGCTCACGCCGCAGGGTGGGCTGTACCTGTGGGCGCAGCTGCCGCAGCTCAGCCACGCTGCGGAGGTCGAAGCCGCCGCGGCGGAGGTGGGCGTCTCGGTTCGCGGTGGCGAGGCGTTCATGCCCGATGGCGGGACGTCGAGCCACATCCGGCTGTGCTACGCGTCGCCGGCGCTCGACGAGATCGCGACCGGTGCGCAGCGTCTGGGCCAAGCACTGCGCAGCGTCCTGCACCGACACCGCGATCCGGCCGCGCGCGCTACGGCCTTCGCCTCGGTCTAACCGGTCGCGATGACGCCGCCGAGCTCGTCCTCGACGTGCACGGCGATGATCTCGTCGAACGAACGCTCGGCCTGAAAACCGAGCGCCAGCGCGCGCTGCGGATCGAAGGCACGCGGCCAGCCTTCGACGATGCGGGCGATGGTGGGGTCCGGTTCGCGCCGAATCCGTCGCAGCGCGCGTTCGCCCCCGATGCGGCGCAGCGCGGCGAGCTCCTCGCCGACGCTGGCGCAGAGGCCCGGCAGCGAGAGCGCCCGCCGCCCGCCGAGTGGCGCGAGATCGATCGCCGCTGCGTGCGTCAGAAATCCCACCGCGGCGCGCGGGGAGGCGAACCAGTGGCGCACGTCGTCGCCGACCGGGAGGATCGCTTCGTGACCGGCCAGCGGCTCCCGCACGATGCTCGAGAAGAACCCCGAGGCGGCGCGATTCGGCGCGCCGGGACGGACGCAGATCGTCGGCAGCCGCAGCGCGATGCCGTCGAGGATGCCGCGCCGCGAATAATCGGCGAGCAGCAGCTCGCCGATCGCCTTCTGCGTGCCGTAGCTGGTCAGCGGCGTGCTGAAGAACCCGTCGCCGATGACGTCGGGGAGCGGCGCGCCGAAGACGGCGACCGACGAGGCGAAGACGACGCGCGGGCGATAATGTTCGCCGGCGCCCCGTGCGCGAATCGCATCGAAGAGCAGGCGCGTTCCGTCCAGGTTGACGCGGTAGCCCTTGCCGAGATCGGTCTCGGCTTCGCCGGAGACCACCGCGGCGAGGTGGAAGATCACCTCCGGAGCGGCGGCGACGAGGTCGGACGCCGTTCCCGGCACGGACAGGTCGGCCGTCGTGCGGACGAGGTTGCCGGGCAGGTCGTCCGGGTCGGCCGCGTGCTCGACGTCGACCAGCGTGAGCCTGTCGATCTCCCGCCGCCCGATGCATCCGTCGCGGACGAGCCGCGCCGCCAGCTTGCGGCCGAGCATGCCGGCGGCCCCGGTGATCACGACCTGCATGCGCCGATCCTTAGCGAGGACGAGATCGATACCTTGTGCGCCGTCGTTCGGAAGGCCTGATGCCCAAACTCTCCGCCAATCTCAGTTGGCTCTTCACCGAGTTGCCGTTGCGCGAGCGCTTCGCGGCGGCCGCGGCGTGCGGTTTTCGCGGCGTCGAGGTGCTCTTTCCGTACGAGCTGCCCGCGCCGGAGGTGTGCGAGCAGTTGACGGCGCACGGCCTCGAGCTCGCGCTGATCAACCTGCCGGCCGGCGATTGGGCGGCCGGCGAGCGCGGACTCGCCGCGCTGCCCGGTCGCGAAGCGGAGTTCGACCTTGCGCTGCAGACGGCACTCGCCTACGCGCTGGGCTGCGGTTGTCGGCGCGTGCACGCGATGGCCGGCCTGCTGGCGCCGGGCGTCGACCGCGCCGCCGCCGAGCGGACCTACGTCGCGAACCTGCGGCGCGCGGCACGAGTGGCGGCGGAGTCCGGAATCACGCTGCTCATCGAGCCGCTCAACGCGATCGACAATCCCGGCTATCTGCTGCGCACGACGGATCAGGCGCTCGAGGTGATCGCGCGCGTCGCCGAACCCAACCTGGCGCTGCAGCTCGACCTCTATCACGCGCAGATCAGCGAAGGCGACCTCGAGCGGCGCGTCCGCGCGCTGGCCGGCCGCTACGCGCACGTGCAGATCGCCGGCAACCCGCGGCGGGGCGAACCCGACGAAGGCGAGGTGAACTACGGCTATCTGCTCGACGTGTTCGACGAGATCGGCTACGCCGGGTGGGTCGGCTGCGAGTATCGCCCGCGCGGTCAGACGCAGGCCGGCCTGGGCTGGGCGCGGCGCTATCTCGAGGGCTGAACGCGGCGGGCGCGCAGGATGCTGATCGGTGGGGTGAGCGACTCGCCGGCGGCCGCAGCATCGTGGATGCGGCGCACCACGTCCATCCCCCGCACGACGTGTCCGAAGACGGCGTAGCCCGGCCCGAGCGGACCGCCGGCGTCGAGGAAGCTGTCGTTGCCGAGATCGATGAAGAACTCGGTCGTCGCCGAGTTGGGATCGGTCGTGCGCGCCATCGCCAGTGCGCCGTCGGTGTTGCGCAGCCCGCTGCGGTTGGTCGGCTCGAGCGGGATCGGCGGCAGGCCGGCGGCGCGGGAACCCAGGCCGCCCTGGATCACCTCGATGCTGGCCTCCGGCTCGCTGCGCTTGTTGACCGTCCGGTAGAACGTCGCCCCGTCGTAGGCGTGCGTATCGACGTAGTGCAGGAAGTTGCGCGCGGTGAGCGGCGCGTGCTCGACGTCGAGGCGCACGACGATCGTGCCGGCACTGGTCTCCAGCGCGACGTCGACGGGCCGCGCCGACTGGTCGGCCTGCGCCGGGTGCAGCGGGAGGGCGGTCGCGACGAGCGCAAGGAGGGCTACCGCGGCCCAGGCACGCAGCGCGAGACGGGTGGGATGCACGCAGGATCTCCGCAAGACCAGGAATGAGAGCTCGACTCGCCCTTCAGGCCATGCCGGGCCTCCGCCTCCCGGGCCCGCCTGGGTCGGCGGCGAAGGTGCCGGGCGCACCGTCGTGGATGCGAGAGGAAGATGGGCTTCGAACAGGCAACGGCGGTCCTTCGTCCGGCGCGGGTGTGATGTAATGGCAGCCTGCGACCTTCCCAAGGTTGATGCGCGGGTTCGATTCCCGCCACCCGCTCCAAACGCTCCGGGCGACGTAGCCAAGTGGTAAGGCAGAGCTCTGCAAAAGCTCCACCCCCAGTTCGATTCTGGGCGTCGCCTCCAACCATTCTGCTGGTGGCGGCCCTGCTGGCGACCGCGATCCTCGGGCCCCTGATCGGCGTCCACCAGCTCGACGCCGCCTCGAACGCCGAGGTTCGCTTGAGCAGCGCTCGGGTCGATCTCGACACGCTTGTGCAGCGGCAGCTCGTCGAGGAGACCGACCTGCGCGGCTACGTCGCGACGCGCGATCCGGCGTTCCTCGAGTCCTACCAGCCGCCGGACCACTACTTCGAGGCCTTGGCGCTCGCGGTCGAGGCCCGGCTCGAGCGCGAGGGGATCCCGGAAGCCGGCGCGACGCTCGACGACCTGCGCAGCGTCCACCAGACCTGGGAAGACGAGGTCGCGGTGCCGCTGATCCGCGACCCGGGCGCCGCCGACGCTTACAAACGCGAAGCGCAAGGGAAGCAGCTGACCGATCAGCTCACGCGTGACGTCATTCGCATGCAGGGCGCGCTGATCGACGCCGAGGCCGGCGTCCAAGCGACAATGCGGCGGCGGATCAACACGACGGTCGCGATCAGCGCCGGCTTCGTGACGCTGTTCGCGCTGGTCGCGCTCTGGTACGCGAGCGGCAGGTCGGCGGTCCAGTGGCGCTTCGAGCGCGAACGCTCGTTGGTCGACGCGCTGCAACGCACCTTGCGCGTGCCGGGCCGCCGGCTCCCCCACACCCAACTCGGCTCGGCCTACGCGTCGGCGACCAGCGAGGCGCTGGTCGGCGGCGACTTGCTGGACGCGTGGCATGCCGGGCCGGATTCGGGTTGGATTCTGCTGGCTGACGCGAGCGGGAAGGGGATCGACTCGGCCCGCCAGGCCGCCTTCGCGCAGTACGCCGTGCGCGCGCTGGCGGCCGAGGCCGACGATCCGGCCGACGTCGTCGAGCGTTTCAACCGGCTTTTCCTACAGACGTTCGACGATCCGTCGAGTTTCGTCGTGCTCTTCTTGGGCGCGTTCGACGCGCGCTCGCAGACGCTGCGCTACGCCAGCGCCGGCCATGGGACCGCCTACGTTCGCCGCGGGAGGTCGATCGAGCAGCTTCCGCCGACCGGTCCGATCGTCGGCTTGGACCCCGGCGAGCGCTACACGACCCAGACGGTCCCGCTGGCGGGCGACGATCTGGTCCTGTTGGCGACCGACGGCCTCGGCGAGGCCCGCGACGCGCAGGGCGAGCTGCTGGGCGAGGAGCGCATCGTCGCGCTCCTGCGCGATGGGCCGACCGACCCGCAGGCGCTGTGCGACCTGCTGGTGCGCGCGGCCGAGGACTTCAGCGGTGGGGTCCAAGACGATTTGGCGATCGTCGCCCTGCGCGTGGTGCAACAGGACGACGGCGTCACGACGCCGTTCAGCGCGATCGGCGGGAGCGTCGCCGGCTGACCGCGGCGCGCTCGCAGAACAAAGCGGGGCCGGCGGCGAAGAGCGACGGGTCGTGTTGGCCCGCCGGATCATCCCCTGCCTGGACATCAAGGACGGCCGCGTCGTCAAGGGCGTGCGGTTCGTCGACCTGACCGACGCCGGCGACCCGGTCGCGCTGGCGCGCCGCTATGAAGAGGAAGGCGCCGACGAGCTGGTCTTCCTCGACATCACCGCGACCGTCGAAGGCCGCCGCGCGACGCTGGCCGTCGTGCGGGCCGTCGCGCGCGAGCTGACGATCCCGTTCGCGGTCGGCGGCGGCGTCAACGGCGTCGACGACGTCAACGCGCTGCTGCGCGCCGGGTGCGACAAGGTCAGCATCAACTCGGCGGCCGTGCGCGACCCGGCGCTGGTCCGGGCAGCCTCGGAGCACTTCGGGGCGCAGTGCATCGTCGTCGCGATCGATGCTCGCCGTGCACCGGGCGTGCCGTCGGGCTTCGAGGTCGTGGTCGACGGGGGGCGCACTCCGACCGGCCGCGACGCGATCGCCTGGGCCGCCGAGTGCGAACGGCTCGGCGCCGGCGAGCTGCTGGTGACCTCGATCGACGCCGACGGGACGCGCAGCGGCTACGACTTGGTGCTGACCCGCGCGATCCGCGATGCGTGCAACCTGCCCGTCATCGCCTCCGGCGGCGCCGGCGCGATCGTCGACTTCCTCGACGTCTTCCGGGTCGCCGACGCCGACGCGGCGCTGGCGGCCTCGCTCTTCCACTACGCCGAGCTGGAGATCGCGGCGCTGAAGGACGCGCTCGCCGACGCCGGGATCGTCGTGCGGCGCGAGCCGGTGCGCGTATGATCGCGCTGGCGGAGCTGCGCTGGGACGCCGCCGGCCTGGTCCCGGTGGTGATCGCCGACGCGACGACCGGGACCGTGCTGACGCTGGCGTACGCGAACCGCGAGGCCGTCGAACGGACGCTGGCGACCAGCTCGACCTGGTTGTGGAGCCGCTCGCGCGGGATACTGTGGAACAAAGGCGCGACCTCGGGGAACACGCAGCGCGTCGTCTCGATCTCGGTCGACTGCGACGGCGACGCGTTGCTCTACCGGGTGATCCCGGCCGGGCCGGCCTGCCACACCGGTGCGCTGTCGTGCTTCGCGACGACGCAGCCGCTGCCGGGCGCCGACGAGCAGCCGTCGGGCGCCGCCTTCGCCGGTGCGGTGGCGGTGCTGGCGCGCACGATCGCCGAGCGCAAGGCGCACCCGCCGGAGGGCTCGCGCACGGCGCGGCTGTTCGCCGGCGGCGTCGATCGCATCGGCAAGAAGATCGGCGAAGAGGCGACCGAGGTCGTCATCGCGGCCAAGAACGCCGATCGCGGCGAGCTGGTGTGGGAGACTGCCGATCTGCTCTACCATCTGTTGGTGCTGCTCGCCGAACGCGAGATCGCGCTCGACGAGGTGGGGGCCGAACTATCGCGACGCGCCCGGCCGGCGGACTCGTAGGGCTGGCGGGCCTCGGCCCGCAGACCGCGGCGAAACTCGCCGAAGTCGGCGTTCAGACGCCGGGCGACCTGCTCGCCTATCTGCCGCGCGCCTATCGCGATTGGCGCGAGGCGATGCCGATCGCCGGCCTGCGGGAGGGCGAGGCGATCGTCGTCGGCCGCGTCGCGCGGGTCAAAGAGCGCCCCGGCCGTTTCCCGTTGATCACCGTCGACCTGGCCGACGAGAGCGGCGTCGTCCAAGCGAAGTGGTTCGGTCGCCGTCACCTGTTCGGGCGCTTCGCCGTCGGGGACCGCTTGTTCGTCGCCGGCCGCGTCGCGCGCGCCGGGCTGCTGCCCGAGCTCAACGTGAGCACGCACCGCGTCCTGCGCGAGGACGAGCGCTACGCCGGCGAGATCGTCCCGATCTACGCGGCGACCAAGGATCTGCCCTCGCGCGTCATCCGCACCCTGATCGCCAAGAACCTCGAGCGCCTGATCGCGCAGAACGTCGACGCGCTCCCGCCCGAGCTGGTCCGCTCGCTTCACTTCCCGCCGCTGGCGCAGGCTTGGCGCACCGTCCACGCTCCGCGCGATCCCGCCGAGCTCGGCCCGGCGCGCGAACGGATCGTCTTCGACGAGTTCTTCGCGATCGCGCTCGCCGCCGCGCTCAAGCGCGCGCGGCGCGAGGCCGAGGGCGGTGCGCGCGCGCTCGAGACGCCGGACGGCTTCTGGGACGCCTTCGTCGCGCAGCTCCCCTTCGCGCCGACGGGCGCGCAGCGGCGCGTCATCGCGCAGATTTGGGCCGCGATGGGCCGCACGGCGCCGATGAATCGTCTCTTGCAGGGCGACGTCGGCAGCGGGAAGACGCTGGTCGCGGCGGCGGCGATCGCGCTGGCGCACCGCGGCGGCGCGCAGTCGGCGCTGATGGCGCCGACCGAGATCCTCGCCGCCCAGCACGCCGCCAAGCTGGCCCCGTTGTTGCTCCCGTTCGGGATCGCGGTCGAGGCGGTGTTCGGCTCGATGGGCGCGCGCGAGCGGCGCCGCGCCGAGGAGCGGATCGCCTCGGGCGAGGCGGGGCTGGCCGTCGGGACGCATGCGCTCTTGACCGAGAGCGTGACCTTCGCCGACCTCGGCTTGGTCGTCATCGACGAGCAGCAGCGTTTCGGCGTGCGGCAGCGCGCCGCGCTGCGCGCCAAGAGCGGTGCGCCGCACACGCTGGCGATGACGGCGACGCCGATCCCGCGGACTCTCGCGCAGACGAAGTTCGCCGACATGGACCTCTCGATCATCGACGAGCTGCCGCCGGGGCGCACCCCGATTCGCACCTTCGTGATCGGGGCGGCGCGCAAAGCGATGGTCTACGAGTTCGTCCGCAAGAACGTCGAGGCGGGGCGGCAGGCGTACGTCGTCGCGCCGGCGATCGACGCCTCGGAGACGGCGCTGACCGGTGCGCTGGCCGAGGCCGAGCGCCTGCGCACGCGCGTCTTCCCCGACCTGCGGGTCGACGTGCTGCACGGTAAGCTGCCCGGACGCGAGAAAGAGGCGGTGATGGACCGCTTCAAGCGCCACGAGTCCGACGTGTTGGTCGCGACGACCGTCGTCGAGGTGGGGGTCGATGTCCCCAACGCCTCGGTGATGGTCGTGCTGGACGCGCAGCGCTACGGCCTAGCGCAGCTGCACCAGCTGCGCGGGCGGGTCGGGCGCGGCGTCGCCGAGTCGTTCTGCGTCCTGGTCGCGCCGGCCGACGCGACGGAGCTCGAGCGGCTGCACGTGCTCGAGGAGACGACCGACGGTTTCGCGATCGCCGAGGCCGACCTGCGCTTGCGCAACGCCGGCGAGCTGGCCGGGACCGCGCAGGCCGGCGAGATGGGCACCATCGGCAGCATCGTCGACGACTTCGGGTTGTACATGAAAGCGAAGGCGGCCGCCGACGCGATCGTCGGCGCCGATCCGGCGCTGAGTGCCCCCGAGCATTCCGCGCTGCGCGCGCTGGTCGACGCCAACGTCTCGGCGCGGGCGGTGTTGGTGACGGCGTGACGGCGCCGTTCGCGCTCGGCTTCGACTTCGATCATACGCTGGGGTTCGACCACGGCTTGGAGCGGCGCGCGTTCTACGCGTTGGCCGACGAGGTCGGAGCGCCGATCGACCCGCACGACGGCGTCTGGCCGGAGCGTTTGGAGGCGCTGCTCGACGCGTTCCGCCAGGACCGGCTCTCGCGCGACGCGATGGTCGCGCGCTTCGGCGAGTGGCTGGGCGTGCCCGACCTGAGCCCGCAGCGCTGGGAGTCGCAGTGTTACGCCTTGGTCGACGCGCTGGTCGAGCCGGTCGACGGCGCGCGCGAGCTGCTGGCGCTGCTGCGCGAGCGGGGCGTGCCGCGCGCGATCCTGACCAACGGCTGGACGCCGCTGCAGCAGAAGAAGGTCGCCCGCGCGCTCGGCGACGAGGCGCGACACTTACGGGTCTTGGTCAGCGACGCGATCGGCGCGGTGAAGCCGGAGCGCGCCGCGTTCGAGGCGCTGGTCGCCGCGCTCGCGACGCCGCGCGAGTGCTGCTGGTACGTCGGCGACAACGTGCGCGGCGACGTCGGCGGCGCGCTGGGGGCCGGGCTGCGCGCGGTCTGGTTCGACGCCGACGGCGCGAGTTATCCACAGGATGTCCCCAGGCCGACGTTGCACATCCGCGCGTTGCGGGAGTTGGAGACGCTGATCGAGAATACGTCCGTCCCATAGGATGGGGACGCTCACGATTACCGGGGGGACCCTGCGCAGCCGCCGCGTCTCGACGCCGAGCGGCCGGGGAGTCCGACCGACCCCCGCCCGCGTCAAAGAAGCGCTGTTCTCCATCCTCGGTCCGCGGGTCGAGCGCGCCCGGGTCCTCGACTTGTTCGCCGGGAGCGGAGCGCTCGGCTTCGAGTCGCTCTCGCGCGGCGCGAGCCACGTCACCTTCGTCGAGCGCCATCGCCCCACGGCCGATGCGCTGCGCGTCACGGCGCGCGAGCTCGGGGTCGCCGAGCACGTCGCCGTGATCGCCGCGCCGGCCGAGCGCGCCGCGCGCATCGTCGACGGCCGGTTCGACCTGGTCTTCGCCGATCCGCCGTACGCGCAAGCGTTTCCGGCGCCGGTCTTCGCGACGCTGCGGGCGCGCGGCGCGATCGACGCGGATTCGACGGTCGTCTACGAGCACGCGGCGCGTGAGGCCGGCCCCGACGACCCGGCGCTGCGGCTCGAGCGCAGCGAGCGCTACGGCGAGGTCGCGCTGGCGTTCCTGCGCCCAAGCGAGGCGGCGGCGTGAACGGCGTCCCGGGCCGCAGCGGCCAAGCCGCGATCTACCCCGGCTCGTTCGACCCGTTGACCGTCGGCCATCTCGACGTCATCGAGCGCGCGGCGCAGATCTTCGAGCACGTCCTGGTCGCCGTCGTCGTCAACCCGCAGAAGCGCGAGCCGCTCTTCACGCTGGACGAGCGCGAGCAGATGATCCGCGAGGCGGTCGCGCACGTCACGAACGTCGAGATCGCGCACTTTCGCGGGTTGCTGGCCGACTTCGTGCGCGCGCGCGGGGCCAGCGTGATCGTCAAAGGTCTGCGGGTCGTCTCCGACTTCGAGAGCGAGATGGCGACCGCGTTGATGAACCGCTCGCTCTCGGGCGTCGACACCTGCTTTTTGCCCAGCGATCCGCGCTGGTCGTTCGTCAGCTCGACCCTCGTCAAAGAGGTCTACAACCTGGGCGGCGACGTCGCCGAGTTCGTCCCGCCCTCCGTCCTGCGCCTCATGCGCGCCAAACGCCAGGCCGCCCGTTAGGAGGTTCGACCACCCATGTCCGTCTACCGCGTCATCGACAAGCTCGAAGCATCCGTCAAGCAAGGCACCGTGTTGCCGTTGGGGTACCGCGTGGTGAGCGAGGAGAAGCTGCTCGAGTTGATCGAGAAGCTGCGCGCCTCGCTACCCGAGGAAGTCGGCCGGGCGCGCACGATCGCGCGCAGCGGCGAGAAGCTCGTGCGGGACGCGCAGGAGAAGGCGCAGGCGATCGTCGACGAGGCCTCGACGGCGCAGACGCAGCTGATCGACGAACACGAGATCGTCCGCCGCGCGCGGACGACCGCCGAGACGGTCCTGCGCGACGCGGAGCAGCGAGCCGTGCGCGTGCGCGAGGGCGCCGACGCCTACGCCGCGCAGGTGCTGACCGACCTCGACGCGCGCCTCTCGACGGCGCTGGGCTCGGTGAAGAAGGGGATCGACGCGTTGGCCAGCGCGAAGGCCGCGACGATCGCCACGCCCACCGTCCCGACGCTGGCCGACGCGGCCGCGCAGTCAAAGCGGGTCGCCTTCGACGCGCAGCACGAGACGGCGGAGCTCGAGTCGGTCTGAGTCTCGGCAGCCTCGTCGCCGAGCCGGCGGCGCGGCGCCCGGATCTGCTCGCCGCGCCGACGGCGGCCGCGCTCGGCGCGCTGCCGGCGGCGGAGCGTGACGCGATCGCGGTCGCCGAGATCGATCCCGCGTTGGCCGACACCGCGGCGTTCTGCGAGCGCTACGGTGTACGGCTGGATCAGTCGGCGAACTGCGTCGTGCTCGCCGCGCGCCGCGAGGGCCGCAGCTGGTTCGCCGCCTGCGTCGTCCTGGCGACGACCCGCGCCGACGTCAACGGTGTGGTGAAGAAGATCCTGGGCGCGAGCAAACTCTCGTTCGCCGCGATGGACGACGCCGTCCGCGCGACCACGATGGAGTACGGCGGGATCACGCCGCTCGGACTCCCGCCCGAGTGGCCGCTCCTGATCGACGAGCGGGTGGCCGCCGCCGGCGACGTCGTGATCGGCAGCGGCGTGCGCCGCTCGAAGCTCGTGCTGCCCGGCGCGCTGCTCGCGCAGCTACCGGGCGCGCAGGTACTCGCGATCGCTATCGGCTGACGTCCACGTCGTAGACGATCCCGCTGGCGGTCAGGGTCTTCGCGGCAGCGCCGGTGTACGGCGGGGTGTACACGGCGATGTTGTCGTTCGAGTACTCCGCCACGAAGAGGTCGCTCGCGTCGTCGAGTGCGGCCGCGACGCCGGCGCCGTTGGAGATGCTGACCGTCGTGCCGGGCGTCGTGTACGGCGGCGCGAACAGCGTCACGCCGGCCGGCTGTACGACGAACATCGTGCCGTCCCCGCGGAAGACGACGTCTTCCGGGTTGTTGACGCCGTTGGTCAGCGTCGTCGGTGTGCCGCTATAGGGCGGCGTGAACTCCAGCATCCCACTCAGGCCGATGTCGAGGAGGAACGCTTCGCCGGTCGGCGCGACGTGGATCGAGGCCGACATGTTCGTTCCGTTGAGGAGCGTCGGCGCACCGGTATACGGCGGCACGAATTCGTCGGCCGCGCTGCCGCTGAAGTTGCTGACGAAGAGGTTCTCGCTGGAGTCGAGCGCCAGCGACGAAGGAGTGGTCACGTCGGTCGTGAGCGTGGTAGGCGCGCCGGTGTAGGGCGGCGTCCAGACGAAGACGCTCGAGTTGTCGAACGACGAGACGAACATCTTGCCGTCGGGGCCGATCAGAATGGCGGTTGGATCGCTGAGCGTCCCGGCGCCGATCGAGGTCGGCGTACCGGTGTACGGCGGTGCGTACGCGAGAATCTGGCCGGCGCCGCCGTTGTACTGCGAGTCGACGACGTAGAGGTTGCCGGCCGCGTCGAACGCGGCACTCTCGATCAGCTGGAGTGAGCCGGTGACACCGCTGAGCGTCACTGGGGCGGCGGTGTACGGCGGTGCCCAGACCTCATAGACAGAGCCGACCGATGCCACCACGTACTGGCCGTGGCCGGTCGCGCTGAACGTCGCGGTGCAGACCGCCCCGCTGGTCGAGCAGGTCGAATCGGGATAGGCCGCCGTCACCGTGAAGACGCCGGTGGCGCCGCTGCTGGGCGCGGTCAGCGTGAAGCTGTTCGGCGCGGCGGTCGTCGGCTGCCCGATGGTGAAGCTCGTGCCGCTGCTCTGCGCGATCGTGAACGTCGGCGCACCGGCACCGACGATAAGGTCACCATCGGCATCGAGCGCGACGGCCTGCAGGGTGCCGGACAGCGTCAGGCCCGCGACGGTGAAGCCGGCGCCCATCGACCCGATGACCGACGCGCTCTGCGCCGCGACCCCAATCGCCGCCGGGACACCGTTGAGGACGAGGTAGATCGTGTTATTCTGGCCTTGGACGACGGTGAAGTTCACGTCTTGACCGGCGGAGAGGACATTGCCGGTCGCGTTCGTGCCGTCGTACGTCGTCACGACCGCGGTGTAGGTGCCCGGGTTCAGCGCGAGCGAGAGCGTGCAGTTCGTCGAAGCGAGCGTCGAGCTGCAGCCGCTGGAGGTCGGCGTGAGGTTCGCGGTCAGCGTTTGCGTCGCCGAGCCGGTGATCGCGATCGTGATGCTCTGCGTCGCCGGCGAGACGTACGCCGGCCGCCGCGAGCTCGCCGTGCTCTTGGTCGGCACCTTGATGACGAAGTGGACCGTCTGCCGCCCGGCGGCCGCGGCACCTTGCCCTGTCCCCGTCGCCGGGACGCTGCGGGCTCCGGGGCTGCAGCCGGCCGCTGCCAGCGCGGCAGCGACGAACATGCCCGCGAGAAGGCGCGAGCGGCGAGACGAGCGATGCGAAAGCGTCAAGTAATCCCCTGGTCGGTGGCGCTGGCACTTGACTGGCACCCTTGAACCGGTCGTGCGGCAGACATCCCTCCCCGTCGCGCGGCTCGGTTTCCTGCCGTTACAAGGTCGGCGTGAAGTTCAGGTTCTTCACCAAGAAGGCGTAGCGGTCGGCGACTTCGTCGATGATCTTGTCGGTCGGGCGGCCGGCGCCGTGGCCGGCCTTCGACTCGACCCGCAGGAGGATCGGCGCGTCGCTCCCCTGCGCGTACTGCAACGCCGCCGCGAATTTAAAGGAGTGCGCCGGGTAGACGCGGTCGTCGTGGTCGGACGTCATCACCAGCGTCGGCGGGTAGTGCGCCCCCGGGCGCACGTTGTGGTCCGGTGAATAGGCGTACAGCCAGTGGAAGGCGTCGGCCGACTCCGTCGCGTCGCCGTACTCGGGGATCCAGGCCTTGCCGACGGTGAAGCGCTGGTAGCGCAGCATGTCGAGCACGCCGACCTCGGGGATCGCCGCACCGAACAGGTCGGGACGCTGCACCAAGCAGGCGCCAACGAGCAGCCCGCCGTTGGAGCCGCCGTTGATCGCCAGCTTCGGCGTCGAGGTGATCTTGCGATCGATCAGCAGCTGCGCCGCGGCGATGAAGTCGTCGAAGACGTGCTGCTTGTTGCCGCGCCAGCCGGCGTGGTGCCAGTCCTCGCCGTACTCGCCGCCGCCGCGCAGCGTCGCCTCGGCGTACGCGCCGCCCATCTGCAGCCACAGCGCGACACTCGAGGAGAAATACGGCGTGATCGAGATGTCGAACCCACCGTAGCCGTAGAGGATCGTCGGCGTCGAGCCGTCGAGCGGCATGTCCCGGCGGTGGATTACGAAGACCGGAACGCGTGCGCCGTCCTTCGAGGTCGCGAAGAGCTGCTCGGTCACGTAGCGGCTGCTATCGAAAGCGACCTTCGGACGCACCGACAGCGTGCTCGTCCCGCTGACCGTGTCGTAGCGGTAGACGGTTGTCGGGAACGTGAACGAGGTGAACGTGTAGTACGCGACGCGGTCCTCGCGCTTCCCTTGCGGCAGACCGCCGCTGCCGATCCCCGGCAGATCGATCGCCCCCGCGTCGCGGCCCTGCAGATCGACGACCCGCACGACGGAGTGTGCATCGTGCAGGTAGCCCAGGTAGAAGTGGTCGCCGATCAACGAGACGCCCTCGAGCTTGTCGCTCCCTTGCGGCGCGATGTCGTGCAGCGCGTGCGTCGGATCGGTCACGTCGAGCCAGGCGAGGCGCCAGCGCGGAGCCGTGGCGTTCGTCTGCAGGTAGAGGCGGTTGCCGTCATCCCCGATCACGTTGTACGTGACGTTCGGATCGAGCGGGAAGAGCGTGTGATAGGTCCCCTCCGGCTCGTCGCGGCGGCGCCAGGCCAGCGAGTTCCCGTCGCCCTTCGCCGTCTCGAGGAAGACGTAGCGCTCGTCCTCGGTCGTTTCGGCGGCGACGAACTCGTCCGGGTGCGCGGTCGAGGCGTAGACGAGGCGGTCGGCCGACTGCGGCGTCCCCAAGCGGTGGAACCACAACTTCTGCACGCCGAGCGCGGAGAGCGTCGCGTTGGCCGCGGTCGGCGCGTCGTAGCCGCTGTAATAGAAGCCGTCGTCGCCGATCCAGCTGGCGTCGGAGAACTTGCTCCACTTGATCTCATCGGCGAGGTCGCGGTCGGTCGCGACGTCGCGCACGTGCCAGGTCTGCCAGTCCGAGCCCGACGACTGCGTCGCATACGCCACGTAGCGGCCGTCGCGGCTGAACGCTTGGCCGGCCAGCGCGACGGTGCCGTCGGCGGCCAGCGTGTTCGGGTCGAGGAAGACGCGCGCCGGCCCGTCCTCGCCGTCGCGGACGTACAACACGCTTTGGTTCTGCAACCCGGTGTTGTGGAAGTAGAACCAGCGCGGCCCCGCGCGGAACGGGGCGCTCAGGCGCTCGTAGTCGAGCAAGGTGTGATAGGCGGTCTTGATCGCGGGCCGCTGCGGGATCGCGTCGAGGTAGGAGCGGGTCAGCGCGCCCTCGGCCTGCACCCACGCCGTCGTCTGCGGTGAGTCGACGTCTTCGAGCCAGCGGTACGGGTCGGCGACGACCGTCCCGAAGTACGTGTCGGTCACCGTCCCGCGCGGCGCGGGCGGATAGGCCAGCCGTGCGGCGGCCACGAGGACGGGCGTCGCGGCCAGGATAGCCGCGCAGACAAGAGCGAGCCGACGCATCGGAGGTTCCTTCGTTAGACCGGTGGGGCTTGGACGCCGTGAGCGAATGCTTCGAGGCGCGCGCGGTCGATCGAGCGCACGCGGCCGCGGTCGAGCTCGACGGCCGTGGCGTTTTTGAGCCGGATCAGCGCGCGGGCCGCCATGTCGCGCACGGTCCCCGCGGCGGCGGCGATCTGCGCTTGCGAGAGCTTCTCGACGCCGGGCAGCCCGGGCGCCATCCCAACCGTCGCCGGCGCGTACGACATCAAGAATTTCGCGACCCGCTGTAAGACGTGGGCGAAGGCCAGGTCGGCGATGGTGTCGATCGAGCGCCGGCGCGCCTGCGAGGAGGCCGCCAAGAACCCGAGTGCGAGCTCGCTGTCGTTGCGCACGGCGTGAAGCACAGCCTCGGAGGGCACCAGCACCAGCGTGCAGTCGGTCAGCGCCTCGGCGCGCGTCGTCGCGCCACCGCCGTCGAACGTCCCCGACTCGTTGAGCGGATCGTGGGTCAGCCGCTCGCCGAGGGCGTGCGTCTTGCCGTCCGGCGAGAGCAAGGTGTAGACGACCTTCCCGGTGCGTACGAAGCCCAGGTACGGCCACAGCTCGCCCTCGTCGAAAATCGTCTCGCCGGCCCGATATGACCGTTCGGTCGCCACCGCCGCCAGGTCGGTGACCGTCGACTGCTTCGCGTTCGCAAACGGCGCCGTATGGGAGAGGAACGTCGCCGCGTCGACCCGCTCGTCGATCCGCTCGACCCGGATCGTCCAACGGCCACTGCCCAGGTTGCGCGCGTCCCAGGAGAAGCGACCGGCCCGGTACTGTTGGAACTCGTTGCGGAGCGAGCGCGGCTCGCTCTCTTCGGACAGTTCGAGAATCCCGCCGAGCGGGAGCTTGTCGAAGGCGTCGAAGATGCGCGCGCTGCGGTTCTGGGCCGGCAGCGTTCGGGCGTCGATCGTGACCGCCGCCGCGCGGGTCGTGGGCATCGGTGGGTGGGATGCGGCGCAGGGCCCGCTTTCCCTGCGGCGGAACCGCTGAGCGTGCCGTCGCCGGTGCGCCACTGGCTCGCGCGCGGCCTCGACGTCGTGGCCGCGCTCGTCCTGCTCCTCGCGCTCGTCCGTTTCGTCGTCCTGCCGCAGCTCCACCCGGCGCCGATGAAAGCCCCACCCGTCGCGCTGGCGACGCTCGCGGGCGGTCGCTTCGACCTTGCCCGCGTGCGCGGCCAGCTCGTCTTTCTCGATTTCTGGGCGTCGTGGTGCGAACCGTGTCAGGCCTCGATCCCGCTGGTGCAGCACTTCCGGCGGACTCATCCCGGCGTCACCGTCGTCTCGGTCGACGTCGGCGAGCCGTCGCACGTGGTCGAACCGTTCGCCGCGCGCTTCGCGATGGGCGACGTGGTGCTCGACCCCGACGAGACCGCGTCGCACGCGTTCGGCGTCGAGGGCTTTCCGACGCTGGTCGCCGTCGACCCGAGCGGCTGGATCCGCGCGCGCTGGGTCGGCTACGACGCCGGCATCGAGGGTGCGATGGAACAGGCCGTGACGCGCTTCGGCGCGGCGCGCACGACCGCCAGCAGGTAACCTAACGGCCGTGGAACGTCGCGGCGCGTTTTTCTAAGAAGGCCCGCGAGCCTTCGCGAAAGTCGTCGGTGGCGAGGGTCTGGCCGAAGAGGAGCGCCTCGAGCGCGAGGCCGTCGTCGAGTGGGAGCCCGGCGCCCTCGACGATCGCCCGCTTGGCAGCGGCGACCGCCAGCGGCGCCTTCCCGGCGATGACCTGCGCCAGCCGGCCCGCCTCGCCGAGCAGTGCCTCCGGCGCGACGACCCGCTGGACGAGGCCGACGCGCAGAGCGGTCGCGGCGTCGATCATCTCGCCGCTCAGGCACAAGTACTGTGCCATCCCCGCCCCGAGCAGCCGGGCCAGGCGCTGCGTCCCGCCATAGCCGGGCAGGGCCCCCAGGTTGACCTCGGGCTGGCCGAACTTCGCGTTCTCGCTCGCGATCCGGATGTCGCAGGCCAACGCCAGCTCGCAGCCGCCGCCCAAGGCGAAGCCGTTGACCGCCGCGATGACCGGGACGTGCAGCCGCTCGAAGGCTCGTGTGAGGGCTTGCCCCCGGCGCGCCTGCGCCTCGGCCGCGCGCGCGCCGGCGAGGGCGTTGAGCTCGCCGATGTCGGCCCCGGCCGCGAAAGCCTTCGGCCCAGCCCCGGTCAGGATCACCGCGCGCAGCGTCTCATCGGCCCCCAGCGCCGCGAACGTCGTCGCGAGCTCGTCGAGCATCTGCAGGTTCAGCGCGTTGAGGACCGACGGCCGGTTCAGCGTCACCGTCGCGACGGCCCCATCGCGGACAAGTTCGAGTGTCTGCATGGCCGCTCGCCCTACCACGGGGTTCTCTTTGCGCCCTTCCCTCTGCTATGGTGGGAGGGAGATGCGTACCGCTTACCATCAGGCGCTGGAGAACACGCGCCTCGACGTGGTCCGGCTCGGGGCCCTCGTCTGCGACGCGATCCGGACGGCGACGCAGGCGCTGGAGCGGCGTGACGTCGTCCTGGCGGGGCGCGTCGTCGCCGGGGACGACGAGATCGACGAGACGCGCCGGCGCGTCGAGTCTTCTTGTATCGAGCTGATCTGGAAGCAGCAACCCGTCGCCGGCGAGCTGCGCCAGATCGCCGGGATGCTGCAGATCGTCACCGACCTCGAGCGCATCGGCGACTACGCCGTCGACATCGCCAAGAACGCGATCAAGCTCTCCGATGTCGCCGTCCGCCCGGCGTCGGTCGAGATCGGCCGGATCGCCAGCCTGGCCTACGAGATGCTGGTCGACGTCATGCGCGCCTATCGTGAAGGCGACAGCACGCTGGCCGACGCGGTGATCGAGCGCGACGACGAGGTCGACGCGCTCTACCGCTCGAGCATCGACTCGTTGCAGAAGGAGATGCAGCAGGATCCGGCGACCGTCCCCGCCGGCACGCTGCTGCTGTTCGTCGTCTCGATCGTCGAGCGGGTCGGCGACCGCGCGCAGAACATCGCCTGGCATACCAAGGACGCCTACGGGTGATCCGCGCGCTCGCGGTGCTGCTGCTGGCGCTGGGTCTCGCCGCGCCGAGCGCGGCGGCCGGCGAGCCGGTCGTGCACCTGACCTTCGACGGCCGCCCGGTCGACCGGGCCGGCGGGATCGCCGTCGCGCGGGGCGGCGTCGTGTACGCCGACGTCGTCGATCTCTCCAAGGCGTTCGACGGGTTGCTGACGGCGCAGGGCCACACGGTCGTGGTGACCGTCAACGCGACGACCGCGACCTTCATCGCCGGCAGCCGCACCGCGAAGATCCAGGGCTCGCCGGTCGCGCTGCGCGGCGCGCCGTTCTTCCGGCACGGCGACCTCTACGTCCCGCTCGACGCCTTCGTGATCGGCGTCGCCGGCGCACGGCTGCGCGTGAACGTGCGCCGCACGCGCGCCGATATCTTCGTCAACGCGAACCCACTGAGTTGATCGCGTCGTCCGCGCCCTTGGCGGCGGAGGCGTTTGCCATCGCGCCCGGCCTGATCTACCTCAACCACGCAGCGGCGGGCGTCTTGCCGCGCGCGACGCGCGACGCCGTCCACGCCATGGTCGACGACCACACCGCCCGCGGCGTCATCGGGACCGCTCCGCGCGAGCTGGAGCTGCCGGCCTACCGCCGCACCATCGCCGAGTTCATCGGCGGCCGCGGCGACGAGATCGCGCTGCTGCGCAACACCAGCGACGGTGCGACCGTCCTGGCGCAGGGCCTCGATCTGGGGCCCGGCGACGAGGTGATCGCCGCCGCCAACGAGTTCGGCGCCAACGCCTATCCGTGGCTGGCGCTGGGCGCCCGCGGGGTGACGGTGACGCTGCTCGATGCGCCGCGCGAGCGGATGACGCCCGACGTGCTGCGGCGCGCGATCTCGGCGCGCACGCGGGTCGTGACCGTCTCGTGGGTGACCTTCGACGACGGCTACCGGCACGATCTCGCCGCGCTGGCCGAGGTCGCGCACGCCGCCGGCGCGCTGTTCGTCGTCGACGTGATGCAGGCGTTGGGCGCCTTCCCGCTCGACGTTACCGCGAGCGGCGTCGACGCGGTCTACGCCGGCGGCGCGAAATGGCTGCTCGCGCTGCAGGGCATCAGCTTCCTGTGGCTGCGCGCCGGGCTACTCGATCGCGTCGCGCTGCGGCTCCCCGGCTGGCGCTCCGCCGCCGACAAGTGGAACTTCCTCGACTACGCGCAGCCGCCGGCTCCCGACGCGTCGCGCTACGAAGGCGGGACGATCAACATCCTCGGCGCGCTCTCGCTGGCGACCTCGATCGGCGTGCTGACCGCCGCCGGCGTCGAGCGGATCGCGGCGCACGTCCTGGCCTTGAACGACCGGCTCGACGACGGTTTGCGGGCGCGGGGTTGGACGCTGCTCGGCGACCGCTCGCGCGAAGACCGGCGCTCGGGAATCCTGACCTTTCGCCGCGAGGGCGTCGATCCGGTCGCCCTCGGCCGCCGGCTCGGCAACGACGGCTTCTGCGTGACCTATCGCCCCAACGGCATCCGCGTCTCGCCCCACGGACACAACACGCCCGACCAGATCGACGCGTTCCTCGACGCGCTGCCGACCTAGCTGAACGTCCGAGCAAAGGAGAGTTCGATGGCAACAGATGGTGTGAACCGACGCGAGGTCCTAGCGCTCTTGGCGGGGATGGCTCCGCTGCTGTTGGCCGGAAGCGCCGAGGCCAGTCCGATCGATACCAGCCAAACCATCTACACGCTGCCCAAGGACATCCCGTTCATTCCGCAGGCCGGCGCACCGCCCAAGAGCGTCGAGAGCGCGTATCTTTTCAGCAAGCCGACCGAGTCAGGGATCTACTACACGCTGGTGCGCTGGTACCCCGGCTATATGAGCGCGCCGCATAGCTATGCTTCGGATCGGTTATGCGTGATACTCTCCGGCACGTGGTGGATCAACAGCGGCGCGGACTTCGATCCGACGCACACGGTTCCGGTGCCCGCCGGTACGTTCGTGCGGCGCGTCGCGCGGACGTGGCATTACGACGGCGCGCCCCGCGGTGAAGCCGAGCCGGTGGTCATCGCCATCTGCGGAATAGGTCCCGTCGAGATCCGGTTGGCGGAGCCGGACAAACCGTTAGCTCGAGCCGTATGAACGGAGCGCGGTACCGCGCGGTGATGCTGACGAAGGTCGGTGGGCCCGAGGTGCTGCAGGTCGTCGAGTTGCCCGTCGCGGCACCCGGGCCCGGGGAACTGCGCGTGCGCGTGCGGGCGGCGGGGGTGGGCTCTACCGACCTGCTCATGCTCGCCGGCGACTATCCGTACGCGCCGAAGATGCCCTTCGTCCCCGGCTACGAGATCGCCGGCGTCGTCGATGCCGTCGGCGCGGGCGTCACCAACTTCAGCGTCGGCCAGCGCGTCGCGGCGCTGACGTTATACGGCGGCTACGGTGAGCTGCTGGTGCGCGGCGCGGAGCACTTTCTGCCGATCCCCGACGACGTCTCCGACGTGCAGGCGGCGGCGGTGATTCTGAACGGCGTCACCGCCTGGCAGATGATCCACCGCGTGGCGAAGATGCGGGCCGGGCAGACCGCGCTGGTCACCGGCGCGGCCGGCGGCGTCGGCACCGCGGCGCTGCAGCTGCTGCGGCTCGCCGGGGTGAAAACGTACGGCGCCGCCTCGCTGCCCAAACACGGGACGGTGCGCAAGCTCGGCGCGATCTCGATCGATTATCGCGCCGGGCCGCTCGACCGGCTGACGCGGGCGCTCGAGCCGACCGGCGTCGACGCCGTCTTCGACGCCGTCGGCGGCGCCAACATCGGCCGCTGCATCGGCGCCGCTCGGCGCGGTGGAACGGTGGTAGGCTACGGCTTCATGTCCGTCGCCGGACGGCTGGCCATCTTGGCCATGTTCGCCAATCTGTACCTCGGAGCGCGGCTGCGCGGGCGGCGCGGCACGTTCTACGGTATCACCTTGCTCTATCGCAAGGACCCCGCGCTGCTGCGCGAGGACCTGCCGAAGATCTTCGCGCTCGTCGCCGGCAAGCAGATCGACCCGTTGGTCGGCGTGACCTTGCCGCTACTCGAAGCGCGACGTGCCGTCGAGCTCTTGGCAGGCGGCTCGGTCGAGGGCAAAATCGTCCTGACCAACCCCTGAGCCCAGCCGGCGCTACGGGCCGGCGCTGCTCGTGCTGAAGATCCCGGCGAACAGGTTGATCACCAGGCCGATGATCACCGAGTTGTAGGCGAACGAGATGATCGAGTGGGTGATGATCTCGCGGCGCACGCGCGTCTCGGTGACCTGCGGGTCGGAGACCGCGAACGAGGCGCCGATGCAGAAGGCGAAGTAGGCGAAGTCGTAGTCCGACGGTTCGGGTGTGCCGGGGAAGGTGATCCCGCCGCAGGCCGTCCCGTCGCCGTCGTCGTCGTACCAGTAGAGGTGCGCGTAGCGGAACGTATAGGTGGTGTGGACGACCAGCCAGCCCAACGCGACGGCGGCGATCCCGCACAGGTAGGCTTCCCAACGGTCGGCCGGGTCCTTGATCTGCGGGCCGCGGCCGATGACGACGACGGCGGCGACCAGCCCAACCACGACGGCCATCAGCACCAGGATCAGGATGCCGTTGCGGCCGGGGTCGTCGAGGGCGGCGCGGGCGCGGGTCAGTTGCGGGTCGGCGTGCAAACCGCCGCGCCACAGGAACATCAGCAGCGTGATCGTCCCGGCGTCGTAGGCCGCGGCGATGCGGGTCGCGCCGTGCAGCCACGGCTGGCCGAACACCGAGACGGCCAGACCGACCAGCGCCGCCACGCCGAAATAGACGAAGCGGCGCCGCGCCGTGAGCCAGCGCCTCGCGCGCAGCTCCTCGGCTGTGTTCAGAAACCGTCCTCGGCGACGCGGCAGGGCGCCATGATGGCGTCGCTCATACCGTGGATGATGCGCTTGTCGGCCGGGGCGACGGTGGCCAGGATCCCGCCCAGCTCGGTGCGCTCGCCGACGACGAAGTAGTAGGGGCAGAGCCGCACGCGCCCGTCCATCTCCTGGACCGTCCCGCTGGCGAGGTCGAGGTAGGGCACGCGGACGCGCCGTCCTTTGTGGAAGCGCTGCAAGATGTAGGGCGCGCGCTCGAACGAGGCCAGGGCCTCGCGTAGCGCTTCGCGCCATGCATCCTTGGAGAGATCGTTGGCGACCTTGACGCCGCGCGAGCCCCAGGCCAACTCGCTGAACCCCGAGCGCTTGATGACGTAGTCGCGCTCGCTCTTGCCGAGCTCGTCGAGCTGCGACCACTCGCGGACCGGCAAGCCGCCGGCGGTCAGATCGACGATCGCCGCTTGCGGCGGGAGCGGTCGCGGATCGATGATCCAGGTGCGCGGAAAGATCCCCAGCAGCCGCTCGTCGACCGCCCCGCCCAGCTCTTCGCGCCACAACGAGCGCAGCAGCGGGTGATGGAACAGCGCGAAGGCCGCCTTCTCTTCGAGGTGCGCTTTCGGCGGCGGCGTCAGCTTGACGCGATTGTGCCGCGCGGCGTAGAGGATCAGCTCGGACTTGGGGACGTTGAGCAGGTCGAACAGCTCGAAGTTGCGGTAGAGCACGTCGATCTTCGTCTCGCGCCCGTCGGCGCTCCGCACGAACAACGCCTCTTCGGTGAAGACGACGTCCTGCGGGGCGCAGACGACGACGTCGGCGAGGTCGAGCGCGTCGATGCGCGCGGCGAGCCAGCTCAGCTCGCCGCGATAGTCGGCCGACTCTTCACTGACCACGATCGCGACGCTCGGCCGCGGCGTCCCGGCGGTCGCCGCCGCCATCGCGGCGAAACGCAACGCCATCCCGTCGGCGCCGCCGACGGCTTCGACGCCCAGCTCACAGTACGTCCGCGCCATCGCGCCGACGAAGCCCATCCCGCCGGGGACGCTGTCGAGTTCGCTCGCGATGTAGCCGTCGTCGGTTAGGATGAGGTCGGGCCGGATGACGCGCGGGACGTCCTGCTTGAAGCGGTTCTGACGTGCCAGCTTGACGATCAGCTCGGGCTTGCCGCGGTCGAGTTCCTCGGCGATGAACGCCGGCGCGGTCCCCCGCGCGCTGCGCAGGTAGAGCGCGTTGAGCGCGCGGTAGAAAGCGAGCAGGTCGTCGCCCAGTGTCTCGATCGCGGCCAGCGTACTCGGCGTGAGCGGAAACGGCTCGGGACTGACCCGCCAAGCTACGCCCTCAGCGGCCGCGTCGGCGACTCGGAACAGCCCGGGCGCGAGATGTTCGGTCACGTAGCGTGCCCGCCCGGCGGCATCGAGCTCGGGCGCGACGCTGGTACATGGCATCAGGTCGGTCGACACCGCATGTCTGTGCCTAGGAACCGGGCCGGAGGCACGTGGTTTCAGTGCTACTTCAGGGGGACCGCGCCGGGCAGCAACAGCGCGTGCTCGACGCTGACCTTGCCGTCGGCATAGGCCAGCGTGAGATGAAGGGTCGACGAGAGCCCGAGCGGCGCGAGGGCGATGTCGTCGACGCCGCGGGAAACCACGGCGCCGGCTAGGACCTGGATCGTCGCCGCGTGGGAGATCGTGCTCGTCCCTTTGATGGTCTCGGTCACCGCGACCAGGCCGTTCGAAGGCCCGTCCGGCGCGCAGACGCTCACGCCGACCGGCTGGCCGCCGATGGTGAAGGTATCGTGGGAGCAGCGTTCCGCCGGCTGGGCGTCGGTGGCCGCCGCGCTCACGGCGACCAGCCCGAGGGCGAGGACGAAGGTCCGCATGCTCGGGAAACGTGCCAGAGGAGGCCGCCGTTGCGGCCTCCTGGCGAGGAGCCGCATGGCGGAGCGACGGAACTGCGAGCGGCGACGTTCTAAAGAGTCTAGAGGAAATGCCAACACCCATCGATCTCATCGCCCTCGACCTGGACGGGACCCTGCTCGCCCCCGACGAGACCATCAGTCCCCGCAACCGCGCGGCGATCGCGGCGGCCCTCGCGGCCGGGATTCGGGTCGTCCTGGTGACCGGCCGCGGGGTCGACATGCCGATCCGCGTCTCGCACGAGCTGCGCTTGAACCTGCCGGTCATCTGCTGCCACGGCGCCCTGACGAAAGACTTTGGGGCGCAGCGCACGCTGGTGCACATCCCGGTCCCCTTGGTCTACGCGAAGCCGATGATCGAGTTGGCCGAGCGCGAGCATCTCGCCGTCGCCGCCTACGTCGACGAGGCGTTCTACCGGCTCGCCGGCACACCGGTGCTGATGGACGACATGCGCGGCCCGGGCTGGCACGAGGTCGGGTCGCTGGCCGAGGTCCTCACCCAAGCGCCGACCTTCATCCGCTTTCTGGGCGCGGAAGCGGTCCGTCGCATGGAGGAGGTCTTCGGCGACCTGCCTTTGAGTTTTCGCTACGAGACCTGGCACGAGTTCGTCGAGTGCGCGGTGCTCAGCCGCGAGGCCAGCAAACGCAACGCGCTAGCGCAGCTCTGCGCCGGCTTCCAGGTCCCGGCCGAGCGCGTGATGGCGGTCGGCGATTCGCGTAACGACGTCCCGATGCTGCGCTGGGCGAAGATCGGCGTCGCGATGGGCAACGCGCTGCCCGAAGTGCGCCACGCGGTTCGCTACGTCACCGCGCGCAACGATCAGGACGGGGTCGCGCTGGCGATCGAGCGGTTCTGCTTGCCGGCGAAGAAGAAGCTGGCCTAATGCAACCGGCGGCCCCGAGCCCCGAGTACGAAGCGCAGCTGCGGACGATCCTCACGCAGCGCGACTGGACCGCGTTACGCGAGTTCACCCGCGAGCACAACCAGATCCCCGACGACATCTACGCGCAGGACCAGCACTTCTGGGAGGTGTTGCTGCACAAGCTGACCTGCAACCGGCTCGACTTGCTCGGACTGCACGACGATTCGCGCGGGTGGCTGCGCGAGCGCGGCTACACCCCCGATCTGGGCGGCGTCTGATGCGCGTGCACGTGCTGGCCTTCGCGCGCCTGCGCGAGCTGCTGGGCGGCGGCGCGCGCGAGGTCGAGCTGGCCGACGGCGCGACGCTCGAGGTCCTCTGGACGCAGCTCGCCGGCGGTGCGGGCGAGTTCGCCGCGCACCGCGCCTCGACTCGTTTCGCGCGCAACGGCGCCCTCGCCGACGGCGCGACCGAGCTGCGCGACGGCGACGAGGTGGCGCTGATGCCGCCGGTCGGCGGCGGCTGATGCCGGTCGAAGCGGCGGGTGGCGAGCGGGTCATCGGCCTGTCGGCCGAGCCGCTCGACGTCGAGCGCCTCGTGCGCGCGGTGCGCACCGACGCGCACGGCGCGGTGGTGACGTTCCTGGGCACGACGCGCGAGACCTCACCCGGCGATCCGCGCGCGGTCGCCGCGCTCGAGTACGAAGCCTATCCGTTGGTCGCGATCCCCGAGATGGAGGCGATCGCGCGCGAGGCGGCGGAGCGCTACGGACCGCTCGGCATCGCGATGCTCCACCGCACGGGGGTCGTCGCGCTGGGCGAACCGTCGGTCTGCGTCGTCGTCGCCGCGCCCCACCGCGGCCCAGCCTTCGACGCCTGCCACTACGCGATCG
>JBEKLD010000026.1:0-25779 GCA_050010375.1 Vulcanimicrobiaceae bacterium | reverse complement strand
CTCGAAGGCGAGCAGGCCGGCATCGACGCGATCCCCGACCACGCGATCGCCGGGCACGATCCGGCGCGCACGCGGGCGATCCTCAAGCAGCAGATCGTCGACACCTGCATGCGCTGTCACGGCGTGATGGGGAAGCGCACGCTCGACGCCGACCACGGCCCGGACGCCCACTTCCAGCAGGCCTGGGTCTTCGCGGCCGATCCGGCCTCGCCGAATTTTCACTACGGCGGTTTGGCGCGCGACGGCATCAGCTGCACGGTCTGCCACCGCATCGTCCAGACGCCCAAGGAGCGCGCCTCGCTCGCCTACGTCCTCGAGACGCGCTCGACCGGGTTGTTCTCGGTCGGTCCACCCGACCGGTATCACGGGCCGTTCGAGAACGCGACCCTCGCCACCGCGCCGATGAAGGAGTCGCTGAACGTCAAGCCGGTCTTCAACGACCTCACCAAGTCGGCGCGTTTGTGCACCAGCTGCCACAGCATCAACCTGCCGGTGATCGACGCGCCGCCGAAGATCCATCCGATCGTGGCGACGATGGAGCACGACGTCGAGCAGAACACCTACGTCGAGTGGGTCAACAGCCGTTTCCAGACCGAGTACGCGCCGCTGCGCGGCGCCAAGTCGTGCCAAGACTGCCACATGCCGCCCTCGGTCACCAACACCCGGCTGCACGTCGACGACCCGCAGATCCAGACGCGCATCGCGCTGGTGCAGGACCAGACCTACCCGCAGGCCGACCACCGCGCGCCGCTCTCCGACATCACGGTCAGTTGGCGCGAGCAAGGGTATCGCCGTCACGAGCTGCTCGGCCTCAACGCCTTCCTGCTCCAGACGTTCGGCCAGAACCCCGACGTGCTCGGCGTGCGCCTCGCCGACTACATGTCGGGTTCGATCAACGATCTCCCCGACGCGATCGCCAACATCGTGCACCAGGCGGCGACGGCGACCGCGACGGTCGACCTCGCGACGCAGGTCGAGCACGGCACGCTGGTGGCGACGGTCGACGTCCGGAATCTGACCGGACACCGTTTCCCCAGCGGCGTCGGCTTCCGGCGCGCCTTCCTCGAGCTCGCGGTGACGCAGCCCGACGGCACGCCGGTCTTCCGTTCGGGCCACCCCGATCGCTACGGCGTGATCGTCGACGACGGCAAGCCCTTGCCGAGTGAGTTCTTCACCCACCTCCCCGACGGGCAGCAGGCGTATCAGCCGCACTACGACGCGCGGCGGCCGATCACGCGGCCCGATCAGGTGCAGATCTTCGAGGAGCTGGTGGCCGACAAAGCCGGCGCGCTGACCGACAGCTTCGTGATGCGCGACCACATCGTCAAGGACAACCGCCTGCTGCCGCAGGGTTGGCGGCACGACGGACCGCCCGGGATCCCACTCCCGCAGAACTGGCTGGTGGCGACGCGTCCGGTCGGCGTGGACGGCGATCCGGCCTATGCCGACGGCTCGGGCAGCGCGCGGACGGTCTATCGCATCGCGCTGCCGTCCGGCGTCGATCCGAGCACGCTTCACGTCAGCGCGACGCTCTGGTACCAAGCGTGGCAGCCGGATTTCCTCAAGCTGCGCACGAGCGGAAGCGGACCGGCGGCGACGCGATTGCGTGCGCTGGTCCGTTCGCTCGGCACGCTCGACGGAACGCCGCTGGCCGGTTGGAAGTTGAAGATCGCCGCGACCTCGCGAGCGGTAGACGCTCGCTGAGGAAGCTTACCGGGTCGAGTCGCCGCCGGGCGGCGGCGTGTGCGGGCGGTGAGCGAAGAATTCCCAGGTGAAGCCGGCGACGACGCCGGCGGCGCCGATTCCGATTGCGATCTCGAGCATGACATCCCACACGACCGCGGGCAAAATGGGGAAGTTCCCGTGCAGGAACGGCCTCGCGCGGCGGCAACCGGCTGCACCGCGGGCAGCGAATCCGACTGCGGCGGCGAAGGTGTCTTCCACACCAGAGCAGCCATCACTAGACCAGCCATCATCCGATCGAAGGAGTTCCCATTCCCCCACCGCGCAGACGGGGCGGCGGCGGCAAACGACGCCGCCGAGCCCCCCTCGAACAAGCCACACCGAAGGAAGACACGCTCAGCCTGGTCGGCCGCGTGATCGAGACCTTCCCCAGCTCGACCTTCAAGGTCGAGCTCGAAAACGGCCACACGATCCTGGCCAGCCTCGCCGGTCGCTTGCGGCGCTTCCGCATTCGCATCACGCCGGGTGACGACGTCGACGTCGAGCTTTCACCGTACGATCTGACGCGCGGCCGCATCACCTATCGCCGACAAGGCCGCAACGCGACGTAGCGGGCGGGGGCGCTCGGCGCGTCGAACGCTTGCGCTCCAAGATGCGAGCGTCGCGCGCCTTGGTGCTGATCGCCCTGTTCGTCGTTGCCGTCGCGGCGGCGTGGTGGGCGACCCACCGCCAGCCGCCCGGCGTCGGCGACACGATCGTCGTCTACTCGACCAAGACCGACGGGACGACGCTCCTGCCGTGGCGGGTCTCGCTCGGCTCGGCACGCGACCGGTCGAGCGTCGCCTTCTATGCCGCGACGCAGTGCGTCGCCGGTCCGCCGCCGAGCGTCGAAGCGGTTCGCTTCCCGCCGGGAACGCACGTGCGCACCGTCGACGTTGAGGGAACAACGGCGGACGTCGACCTCTCGCGCGAGGTCGACGCCTCCGCGGCGGGTGGTTTCGCCGAAGCCGCGGAGTTCAAGGCTCTCGTCTGGACCCTCACGCAGCCGCAGCTCGGCATCGACGCGGTGCGGGTCCGCATCGACGGTGCCCGCGTCGCGACGCTTCCCGGAGGACACCTCGAGCTCGATGAACCGCTCACTCGCGCGTCGTTCTGATCGCGCCTTCGCCGCGCTCGCGTGCCTGAGCCTCGTGCTCGGTCCGCTCGCCGCGCGCGGGCAGGAGCACGCCTCGCCGCTCTGGTTCCAAGGGACGCGACTGATCTTGAGCCGCGCCGTCCCGCTCGACGGCGACCTGGCCGTCCCGACCCGCGATCCCGGGATGCGCCACTTCCTCGAGCGACTCGGCGCGAGCGTCTCCTACGATCCGCAGCAGCGCTACGTGGTCGTCACCAGCGAGGACCGGCGCTCGATCGTCTTCACCGTCGGCGATCCCAGCTACGCGGTCGGCGGCGTGCGCGCCCGCGCGCCGTTCGCACCGCAAGCCGACGTCGACGACGTCGACTTGCCGTTCTTCACGCTGGCGCGCGCGCTCTACGTCGAACCGGTCGACGACGGCGGCGAAACGGTCTTGCAGCCGCGCATCGGTGCGCTCGACGTGCGCGCCGACGGGCCGCACACCAGCGTCACCGTTACCGGCGCGATGCCGCTGGTGACCGATGGGCAGCATGACAGCCCCGAGCGGTTGCAGTTGGCCTTCGTCGGCCAAGGCAGCGCGCTCGGCCCGCTGCGCAACGCGCTCGGCCCGGCCGTCAGCGCGATCGACGTCGCGGTCGGCGGAACCGCGCGCGTCCCCACCACGACGCTGACGCTCGCCGGCGCGCCGGGTTCGACCCATCGCGTCTTCCCGGGCCCGGCGCCCGACACGCTGATCATCGTCTTCGATTCGGCGCCGACCGGCGCGGTCGCCGCCGCGCGGACGCCGCCGACGCCGCCACCGCCGGCCGAGGTCGGCGCGGTGAGCACCGACCTTACGCCGCCGCCGTCGGCCGAACCCGGCCCGACCGCGGCGCCGCCGATCGTCGCCGGCCGCGCGACGGTGACCGATCTGGAGATCGCGCCGGGCGCCGAGGACTCGCTGACGGTGCAGGTTACGCTCAGCGGCGCCGTCCCGTACACCTGGCACCGGCTGCCGGACCACCGCTGGTACATCGATTTCGCCAACGCGACGCTGACCGGTCCGGGTCGCGAGGAGCATCCGTCGTTCGGTGCGGTGCAGTCGGTCCGCGTCGCGCAGATCGGCGGCGACGACGCGCCGGCGGTGCGGATCGCCTTCACGATGAGCGGCGATCAGCAAATCGACCTGACCCCGAGCGCGAGCGGGTTGACGATCGCGGTCGGCACCGCGCCGAACACCGACCTCCCCCGCGCCGGGGGCGGTCAGACCGGCGGCGTGCCGCTTGTCGCCAGCTCGGTGATGCCCGGGCCGGAGCCGACGCCCTCGGCGCCGAGCGGACCGGGCTCGCGGATCATCGTGATCGATCCCGGTCACGGCGGCGACGATCACGGAACCGAGCACAACGGCCTGAGCGAGAAGCAGATCACGCTCGACATCGCCGACCGCCTGCGCGCCCTGCTGCTCGCGCAGGGCTGGACGGTCCGCATGACCCGCGAGACCGACGTCGATCCCGTCAGTGCGGCCAACCTCGCGCGGATGCGCGCCGACGGTATCCCCAACCCGACCGACCGCGCCTACCTGCAGACGCGCTGCGACGTCGCCAACGACGTCAACGCGCGGTTGTTCATCAGCATCCACGTCAACAGCGCCCCGATCCCGAGCGCGCGCGGGACGACCGTCTACTGGTACAAGCCGCAGGACCTGCCGTTGGCGCAAGCGATCGAGAAGAGCGTGATCCCGGCCGCCGAGACCCAAGACGATGGGACGCGCCACGAGAACTTCTACGTGATCCGCCACACGACGATGCCGGCCGTCCTGATCGAGACGGCGTTCATCACCAACCTCGACGACGTCGCGCTGTTGCGCCAGCCGGCGTTCCTCCAGCGTCTGGCGCAGGGGATCGCGAACGGGGTGAAGGCGTACGCCGGCTCGCCCGCCGCGAACACGGTCAGCCAGCAGCAATGATCGGGCTGTACGACTCGGGACTCGGCGGGCTGACGGTCCTGCGCGCCCTGCGCGCCGCCGGGATCGACCAGGACGTGGTCTACTTCGCGGACCAAGCACACGTCCCGTACGGCGACCGCAGCGACGCGCAGATCCTCGGCTATCTCGGCGACAATCTTTCGCTGCTCGTCGGCCTCGGCGTCGCGGCCGTCGTGACGGCCTGCAACTCGAGCTGCGCGATCGCGCAGCGCGCCGGCTGGCCGCCCTGCGCGGTCCCGGTGCTCGACATCGTCGCGACCGCGGGGGCGTCGTTCGCCGGGACGCCGCTGCGCCGGATCGGCGTCATCGCGACCGCCGCGACCGTGCGCAGCGGCTCCTACGGCCGCGCGATCCGCGCCGCCGCACCCGATGTCACGGTCGTCGAGCTGGCCGCGCCGGCACTCGTTCCGCTGGTCGAAGCCGGCGCAGCCGAGAGCGACGCGGCGCGCGATGCGGTCGCGGCGGTGGTCGCCGCGCTGCCCGGCGATCTCGACGGGCTGGTTTACGGCTGCACCCACTATCCGCTGCTCGACAGCTGGTTCGCGCAGGCGCTCGGTCCGCAGGTTGTGCGCATCGATCCCGCCATTGCGCAGGCCGCCGCGGCGGCCCGCCTGATCGCCGACCGGCGATTGCCGCGCGGCAGCGGCACGACGACCTACTACACGAACGGCGAGCCCGTCGCGTTCGAAGCCGCCGTCCGCCGCTGGACCGGCGACCACGCCGGCCGCGTCATCGGCTTGGTAGCGCCGTAGTTTGATCGCGCGCTAGCATCCGCGTCGCGCCGGCGCGGGTCGAACGGGGCATGAGTACGATCACCATCCCCCGCCGTCGCCTCGGTCAGCTGGAAACCTCCGCGCTCGGCCTGGGCTGCATGGGCATCTCGTTCGCCTACGGTCCGCCGGCCGAAGAGTCGGGGACGCAAGCGATCCGCCGCGCGCTCGATCTGGGCATCACGATGATCGACACGGCCGAGATCTATGGTCCGTTCCGCAACGAAGAAGTCGTTGGCGCCGCGATCGCCGGCCGCCGCGATCAGGTGCAGCTGGCGACGAAGTTCGGTTTCGCCTTCGTCGACGGCAATCGCATCAACGGCGCGGACGGGTCACCGGCCAACGCCAAACGCGCGCTCGAGGGCTCGCTCAAGCGGCTGGGCGTCGACCATGTCGACCTGTGGTACCAGCACCGCGTCGACCCGAAGGTGCCGATCGAGGAGACCGTCGGCGCGATGGCCGAGGCCGTCGCGGCCGGCAAGGTCCGTTACCTCGGCCTCTCGGAGGCGTCGGCCGCGACGATCCGCCGCGCGCACGCCGTGCACCCGATCACCGCGGTGCAGAGCGAGTACTCGCTCTGGACGCGCGGCGTCGAAGAGTCGGTCTTGCCGACCCTGATCGAGCTGGGCATCGGGTTCGTTCCGTACTCGCCGCTCGGCCGTGGCTTTCTCACCGGCACGGTCACGCCCGACGCGCTGGACGCGAGCGACTTCCGCCGCACCAACCCGCGCTTCACCGGCGACGCCGCGGCGCACAACGCAACGCTGGTCGAGATCGTCAAGGCGGTCGCCGCGAAGCACGGCGCGACCCCGGCGCAGATCGCGCTGGCGTGGGTCCTCTCGCGCAACGAGCACTACGTCCCGATCCCCGGTACGACGAAGGCCGCCCGGGTCGACGAGAACGCCGGCGCGCTGCGGATCGCGCTCGACCGCGACGACCTGGCGAAGCTCGACGGCATCGCGAGCAGCGTCGAGGGCGACCGCTACAACGCCGCCGGCCGCGCGCTGATCGAGGCCGAGCAGCTCAGCGTCTAGACGACGTGGAAGATGCGGAAGAAGATGAGCGTGGTGGTGAGGGCGAGGAGCGTCCCCGCGATCACTTGCAGCACGGTGTGGGCGCGCAGGTAGACGCGCGACCAGCCGACCAGGGGGATCAGCGCGTAGAACGGGGCTGGTCGCGCGCCGAACAGGACGGTCAGCGCGACCAGCGGCGCGGTGATCCCCAGCGCGTGCGTCGAGATCTTCCAGTAGCGGGTGATCCACTGCACGACCAGGGCGCTGGCGGCGTAGCCGGCCATCGAGGCGGTCATGATCGGCGGCGCGTGGATGAGCCACAGATCGAGCGCCCCCAGCGCGTAGAAGATGACGAAGGCGATGAAGACCCGCTCGCGCTCGGCCCGGATCGACATGTCGAGGTCCGAGATCCGGTCGGTCGCGTAGAGGCCGAAGATGAACAGCATCGGCGCGATCGAGGTGAAGAAGGCGCTGTTGAAGAGCAGGATCCAGAAGTCGTGGGTCCCGCGCGAGCTGGCACCGGCGAGGATGACGAACAGCGCCAGCGAGGTGAGGAACGGGTTGCAGACGGTCGAGAGGATCCGCGCGACGTCCGTCCACGCCCGCTTGCGCAACCGGAGCGGGGTGGGTGCCGAGGGCTGGGCCTGCACGGGAATGGGCCTTCGGCCCTCCCTGTCGAACCCCCCTAGATGATTCTGGAGCGCATCGCCTCGCCGGCCGACGTCAAGCGGCTGGCGCGCCCCGAGCTCGACCGGCTCGCACGCGAGATCCGCGAGACGCTGATCCGGGTCTGCGCCGTGAACGGCGGCCACCTTGCCCCGAACCTCGGGGTCGTCGAGCTGACCATCGCCCTGCACCGGATCCTCGATCTGCCGCGGGACGTCGTGGTCTGGGACGTCAGCCATCAGAGCTACGTCCACAAGCTGCTGACCGGCCGGGCCGACCGCTTCGACACGCTGCGGCAGGGCGGCGGGCTGAGCGGCTTCGCGATGCGCAGCGAGTCCGAGTTCGACCACTTCGGTGCCGGCCACGCCTCGACGGCGATCTCGGCGGCGCTGGGGATGGCGACCGCCCGCGACCTGGCCGGTGGGCACGAGACGGTCGTGGCGGTGATCGGCGACGGCGCGCTGACCGGCGGCCTAGCCTACGAGGCGATCAACAACGCCGGCCTGCTCAAGACGAACTTCATCGTCGTGCTCAACGACAACGAGATGTCGATCGCCCCCAACGTCGGCTCGATCGCCTCGTATCTGGGCGTCCTGCGCTCGAAGCCGCTGTTCACCAAGGGCCGCGAGTTCGTCAAAGGCGTGCTCGATCACGTCCCGCTCGGCGAGACGGCGCGGCGCGCGCTGTCGACCGCCGAGATGGCCGGGATGCGCTTCGTCTCGCCGGAGCACAAAGCACCGGTGATCTTCGAAGAGATGGGTTTCCGCTACATCGGGCCGATCGACGGCCACGACCTCGACACGCTGATCGACGTCCTCTCGAACTCGCGCCGCATCCCGGGCCCGGTGCTGCTGCACGTGCGGACGGTCAAGGGGAAGGGCTTCGACATCGCCGAGAGCGACAGCCGGACGTTCCACGGCGTCGGCCCCGGCGTCTACCACCCCGACGAAGGGCGGCTGGAGAAGAAGAGCGCGCGGCCGACCTTCGCCGCGGCCTTTGCCGACGCGCTGATCGCCGCCGCCGAGCGCGACCGGCGCGTCGTCGGGATCACCGCCGCCATGCCCGACGGGACCGGGCTGGCGAAGTTCGCCAAACGCTTCCCGGAGCGCTACTTCGACGTCGGGATCGCCGAGGCGCACGCGGTCTGCTTCGCCGCCGGCGCCTCGACCCGCGGCTTGCGGCCGGTCTGCGCGATCTACTCGACCTTCTTGCAGCGCGCCTACGACCAGGTCGTCCACGACGTCGTGATCCAGGGGCTGCCGGTCGTCTTCGCGCTCGACCGCGCCGGTTTCGTCGGCGACGACGGACCGACGCACATGGGGCTCTACGACATCGCCTACCTGCGCACGCTCCCCGGCATGACGATCATGGCGCCGCGCAACGAGCAGGAAGTCGGGCCGATGCTCGACCTCGCGCTGACGCTCGACGGCCCGGCGGCGCTGCGCTACCCGCGCGGCTCGACCAGCGGGCGGCACGACGAGCCGCCGGCGCCGCTGGTGCTCGGCCGCGCCGAGGTGCTGCGCCGCGGCAGCGACGTCGCGATCCTGGCGCTCGGCAACACCGTCGACGCCGCCCTCGACGCGGTCGCGCTGCTCGAGGCCGAGGGTGTGCGCCCGACGGTCGTCAACGCGCGCTTCGTCGCGCCGCTCGACGAGACGCTCCTGCTCGAGCTCGCCGAAGGGCACCACCGCTTCATCACGCTCGAGGAGCACAGCCTGGCCGGCGGCTTCGGCTCGGCGGTCGCCGAGTTCCTCAACGACCACGGGATCGCGATCCCGGTCGAGCGGATCGGCGTCCCCAACGTGCTGGTGCAGCACCACAAACAGGAGACCCAGCGCGCGCAGTTCGGCCTCTCGCCGGAGAACATCGCCGCCCGCGTTCGGGCGCTCGCTCCGAGCCGAACCACCTAAAGCCGCCCTCGCGAACAGGGTTTTGCTTGGAGGGGGGCCAAACTCCGGCGGTTCTTTTCTAGCCAGGAGTCCCTCATCGTGCTGCCCGCCCTGCTCGCCGCTGCGACCACCACATCCGGCCTCGTCGCGCCGGTCGCCCAAGCCGTCACCCACGTCGTCAAGACAACCGGTGCGGCGACGAAAGCGGCGACGCAGCAGCTCACGCTGCCGCCGAACTTCACCTTCGATACGACGCCGCACTCGCCGCTGGCGCTGCACGCGCCGTGGCTGACGCACCTGTTCGCGGGGCTGTTCCTGGTGCTGGGCGTGCTGCTGGTCGTGCTGCTCGCGATCCAGACGACCAAACAAGAGGGGCTGAGCGGGACGCTGGGCGGCCGGGTCGAGTCGTCGACGCGGCGCTTGGGCCTCGACCAACAGATCGCGCGGGTCACCCAGTTCGTCGCCATCTCGTTCGTCGTGATGGCGACGCTCGTCTCGTTGTCCGGAATCTAGCGCTTGGCGCTACTCGAGGTCCACGACCTCAAGACGACCTTCAAGACCGACGACGGCGTCGTCGCCGCCGTCAACGGGCTCTCGTTTTCGGTCGAGCCCGGTTCGACGCTGGGGATCGTCGGCGAGTCGGGCTCGGGAAAATCGGTCACCGCCCTCTCGATCATGCGGCTGATCGCCCAGAACGGCCGGATCGCCAGCGGTCGCATCCTCTTCAAAGGCGAGGACCTGCTGACCAAGACGGAAGCCGAGATGCGCTCGATTCGCGGCCGCGACATCGCGATGATCTTCCAGGACCCCATGACCTCGCTCAACCCCGTACTGACGGTCGGCGAGCAGGTCGCCGAGGCGACGCGGCTGCACCTGGGCCTCTCGAAGAAGGACGCCTTCGCGAAGGCGGTCGAGATGTTGCGCCTGGTGCGCATCCCGTCGGCCGAGAAGCGGGCCCACGACTACCCGCACCAGTTCTCGGGTGGGATGCGCCAGCGGGTGATGATCGCGATGGCTCTCTCGTGCGACCCCGCCGTCCTGATCGCTGACGAGCCGACGACGGCGCTCGACGTGACGATCCAGGCCCAGATCATCGAGCTGATGAACGAGATGCAGGCGCGGCTGGGCTCGGCGATCGTCCTCATCACCCACGACTTGGGCGTCGTCGCGGAGACCTGCGAGAACGTGCTGGTGATGTACGGCGGCAACATGGTCGAGTACGGGACCGCCAAGCAGATCTTCGCCGCGCCGAAGATGCCGTATACGACCGGCCTGCTCGACTCGTTGCCGCGGCTCGATCAAGCCGGCTCGCGGCTGGTCCCGATCGAGGGGCAGCCGCCGAATCTGCTCCGCTTGCCGCCGGGCTGCGCCTTCGCGCCGCGCTGCCCGTACCGGATGCCACTGTGCGATGAGCCGGTCCCGCTGTTTGCGTTCGACGCCGGCCACGTCGCGCGGTGCTTCCTCTACGACCCGCGCGCCGAGGGCCAGCGGGCCGCGACGCCGCCAGGGTTCGCCCGGTGAGCGCGGCGGTCGGCGTGGCGACCGACGACCTGGTCGTCGTGCGCGATCTGACCAAGTACTTTCCGATCACCGCCGGCTTGCTCTCGCGCCACGTCGCCGACGTGAAAGCGGTCGACGGCGTCGATTTCGAGATCCGGCGCGGCGAGACGCTCGGGCTCGTCGGCGAGTCCGGCTCCGGGAAGACGACGGCGGGCCGCGTCATCCTGGGTCTGACCGACGCGACGAGTGGCAGCGTGCAGTTCGAGGGCCGGGAACTGATCGGGCTCTCGCGCGCCGAGATGCGCCCGCTGCGCAAAGAGATGCAGATCATCTTCCAGGACCCGTACGCCTCGCTCAACCCCCGCATGACGGTCGGCGCGGCCGTGCGCGAGCCGCTCGAGATCCACGGCATCGCGCACGGAGCGGCGGCCGACGCCCGCGTCCAGCAGCTGCTGCGGCTGGTCGGACTTCAGCCGTACCACGCCAACCGCTACCCGCACGAGTTCTCGGGCGGACAGCGGCAGCGGATCGGGATCGCGCGGGCCCTGGCCGTCGATCCCAAGTTCATCGTCGCCGACGAGCCGGTCTCGGCGCTCGACGTCTCGATCCAGGCGCAGGTGATCAACCTGCTGCAAGACCTCCAGCAGAAGCTCGGCCTGACCTACCTCTTCATCGCGCACGACCTGTCGGTCGTCCGCCACATCTCGAACCGGGTCGCCGTCATGTACGTCGGTAAGATCGTCGAGATCGCCGACCGCGACCGGCTCTACCACAACCCGCTGCACCCCTACACCCAGGCCCTGCTCTCGGCGATCCCGATCCCCGACCCCGACGTCGAGCGGCGCCGCAAGCGGATCATCCTGATGGGCGACATCCCCTCGCCGGTCAACCCGCCGTCGGGCTGTCGCTTCCACACCCGCTGTCCGATCGCGTTCGCGCGCTGTTCGGTCGAGGTGCCGGAGTTCCGGGAGTACGAGCCCGGCCACCGTGCGGCGTGTCACTGGGTCGAGGAGCACGGGGGCCGCGCACCCGACCTGCAGGCCGGCGTGGCCGTCGCCGGCTGAGGCGCGGCGAGCGAAAAAAAGAGAGGGGAGCGCCGCGCGCTCCCCTCGTCTCGGAGTCAGGTCTACTTTTTCTTCTTGCGAGAAGTCTTCTTGCGAGCCTTCTTGCGAGCGCCGGTCTTCTTGCCGGCCTTCTTCTTGCGGGTGCCGGCCTTCTTCTTGCCGGCCTTTTTCTTGCGGCTACCGGCCTTCTTCTTGCCCGCCTTTTTCTTGCGGGTACCGGTCTTTTTCTTGCCGACCTTCTTCTTGCCGGCCTTCTTCTTGCGGGTGCCGACCTTCTTCTTACCGGCCTTCTTCTTGCGAGCCGGCGCCTTTTTCCGGGCGCTGGTCTTCTTCGCTACGGTAGCCTTTTTGCGGGACTTTTTGCGGCGCTTCCGCGGTTTAGCAGCGGGCGCTGCCGCCGGGTCGCCAGGCATATCCGAACTCATTCAACCTCCTCGTCCGCGCGGACGGAGTGTCGTTTACGGTGTGCGTCGCCTTCGACGCTTTGATCGCAGAATACACGCATTTCGAGTTTCGTGCAACTCTTGGCCCGGCGCCGAGGTTTTACGCGCGCGTCCGTGGGGTGCGTTGGAGCCGCTTGACATCCGGGTTTATACTGTGGCCCGAAGCTCGTCGAGACGAGCCGCACCCCCGCTGGAGACCGCTGTGGCGAAGCCCCTGATCATCGTCGAGTCGCCGACCAAAGCCAAGACCATCAAGAAATTCCTACCCCCGCGCTACATGGTGAAGGCCTCGGTCGGGCACGTCCGTGACCTCCCCAAGTCGACGCTCGGGGTCGACGTCGAGCACGGTTTTACCCCGCGCTACCTGACCATCAAAGGGAAGGGCGACGTCATCCGGGAGCTCAAAGCCGCCGCCAAGTCGGCGAGCGAGGTCTTCCTGGCGACCGACCCCGACCGCGAGGGTGAGGCGATCGCGTGGCATCTCGCCGAGCTCCTCAAGCTCGAAAATCCCAAGCGGATCGAGCTGCACGAGATCACCAAGGACGCCGCGCTGGCAGCCCTGCGCGATCCGCATCCGATCGACATGCCGCGGGTCAACGCGCAGCAGGCGCGCCGCATCCTCGACCGGCTGGTCGGCTACAAGATCTCGCCGTTGCTGTGGGCCAAGGTCCGCGGCGGCCTCTCCGCGGGCCGCGTGCAGTCGGTCGCCGTGCGGCTGATCGTCGACCGCGAGCGGGAGATCCGTGCCTTCGTCCCCCGCGAGTACTGGACGATCACGGCGCAGCTAACCACACGGGATGCGGAGCATCCCCAGACGGGTTCCGGTAACGGAACCCTCCCGATCGTCTTCTCCGCCGACCTCCACCAGATCGACGGGGAGAAGGCCGAGATCGCCAACGGCGAGCAGGCGCAGGCGATCGTCGACGCGGTGACCGGGGCCGCGTTCCGCGTCGCGTCGGTCAAGAAGCGCGAGACCCGCCGCAATCCGGCGGCGCCCTTCACCACCTCGACCCTGCAGCAAGAGGCCTCGCGCAAACTCAAGTTCCGCGTCCGCAAGACGATGCAGATCGCCCAGGCGCTCTACGAGGGCGTCGACCTGGGCGGCGCGGATGGGACGCAGGGGCTCATCACCTATATGCGGACCGACTCGACCCGCATCGCGGACTCCGCGCGCGACGCCGCGCGCGACTACGTGATCGGGCGGTTCGGTGCGGCCTACCACGGCGGCGGCCGCCAGTACAAGGTCAAGGAAGGCGCGCAGGACGCGCACGAGGCGATCCGCCCGACCTCGGTGCTGCACACGCCCGAGTCGCTGAGCCGGATCCTCAAGCGCGACGAGCTGCGGCTCTATCAGCTGATCTGGGAGCGCTTCATCGCCTCGCAGATGGCGCCGGCCGTCTACGACCAGACGACGGTCGACATCGCCGCGACCCCGCGCTTCACGTTCCGGGCGACCGGCAGCGTCCTGACCTTCGCCGGCTACACCGCCGTCTACGAGGAGGGCGTCGACGACGTGCCGGTCGACGGCGCGGCGCTGAACGGCAAGGCGAAGCGCCCGATCCTGCCGCTGCTGACCGAGGGCGAGACGCTGGTGACGAAGGCGATCGAGCCCAAGGGGCACTTCACCGAGCCGCCGCCGCGCTTCAGCGAAGCCTCGCTGGTGCGCGCGCTCGAAGAGAACGGGATCGGACGCCCGTCGACCTACAGCTCGATCGTCGAGACGATCCAGGCTCGCGGCTACGTCGAGCAGCTGGAGCGCCGCTTCCATCCGACCGAGATCGGCGAGGCGGTCAACGACCTGTTGGTCGAGCACTTCAAGGAGATCGTCGACCTGACGTTCACCGCCTCGATGGAGTCGCAGCTCGACGCGCTGGCCGAACAGGGCGGCGACTGGGATGCGACCGTCAAGGTGTTGAGCGCGTTCTACGACGGCTTCGCGCGCGAGCTCGAAGAGGCCGAGCGGAAGCTGCCCAAGTTGGAGCAGCGCGACGAACCGACCGACGAGGTCTGCGTCAACTGCGGTAAGCCGATGGTCATCAAGACGGGACGCTTCGGACGGTTCATGTCGTGCACCGGCTATCCGGAGTGCAAGACGACGAAGCCGATCCTCAAGGACAGCGGCGCGATCTGCCCGACCTGCGGCGGGATGATCGCCGAGCGCCGCTCGCGCAAAGGGCGCACGTTCTACGGCTGCGCCAACTACCCGAAGTGCGACTTCGTCTCGTGGGACAAAGTCGCCCCGGAGCGCTGTGCGGTCTGCGGCGACTACGTGACCGAGAAATCGCGCCGTGGCGGGACCGTGACCTATTTCTGCCACACCGACAAGACGCACGCGACGGGTCTCAGCAAAGCTGAGGACGCCGAAGAGGCTGAGCTGGAGCCGGTGTAGGTGGCCGATCGTGCGCCCGACGTCGTCGTCATCGGCGGCGGCCTCGCCGGCAGCGAAGCCGCTTGGCAGGCGGCGCGCCAGGGCGTGCAGGTCGTGCTCTACGAGATGCGGCCGCACAAGTTTGGGCCCGCGCACCACACCGCGTCGTTAGCCGAGCTGGTCTGCTCGAACTCGCTGCGCGGCGCCGCGCTCGAGAACGCCGTCGGCCTCCTGAAGGAGGAGCTCGCGCGGCTCGACTCGCTGATCGTCACCTCGGCGCGCCAGGCGGCGGTCCCGGCCGGCGGCGCACTGGCGGTCGACCGCGAGCGCTTCGGCGCGCTGGTCGAGTCGCGCCTCGCTGCGCTGCCCAACGTCGAGATCCGGCGCGAAGAAGTCACCGCGATCCCGCCGACCGGGACGGTCATCGTCGCCTGCGGCCCGTTGCCTTCGGAACCGCTGGCCGCCGCGATCGACGCGCTGGTCGGTGGGCGGCTGCACTATTATGACGCGGCCGCACCGATCGTTGCTCTCGACTCGCTCGACCTGGAACCGATGTATCGCAAGTCGCGCTACGACAAGGGCGAGGGCGACGACTACCTCAACATCCCGCTCGATCGCGAGACCTACCTGCGGTTCGTCGCCGACTTGCGCGCGCTCCCCAAGCACCAGCCCAAGGGGTTCGAGGCGGACGAGGCCACGGGTGACGTGCCGTACTTCGAGGGCTGTCTGCCGATCGAGGAGCTGGCCGCCCGCGGCGAGGACACGCTGCGCTACGGACCGCTCAAGCCGGTCGGGCTGCGCGACCCGCGGACCGGGAAGACGCCGTACGCGGTCGTGCAGTTGCGCAAGGAGAACGCGGCCGGGACCGCGCTCAACCTGGTCGGTTTCCAGACCCGGCTGACCTGGCCGGCGCAGCGGGAGGCGTTCGCCAAGCTCCCTGGTCTGGCGCAGGCCGAGTGGCTGCGTCTGGGCGTGATGCACCGCAACACGTTCTTGGATGCGCCGCGGCTGCTCGACGCCGACCTGCGCCTGCGCTCCGACCCACGCGTCTTCTTCGCCGGCCAGATCACCGGCGCGGAGGGCTACGTCGAGGCCGCCGCCTGCGGGACGATCGCCGGACTCGCGGCGGCACGCGAGCGGCGCGGGGCGCCGGCCGTCGCCGTCCCAGCCGACACGGCGCTCGGCGCGGTCGTCGCGCATCTGCAGAACACCGCGAGCCCCGACTTCCAGCCGGCGAACGTCACCTGGACTCACTTCTCGCCGCTGGCGCAGCCGCAGCGCGACAAGCGGCTGCGCCGGGCACAGCTGGCCGAACGGGCCCTCGCGCGCATCGACGCGTTCGCGGCGGCCGTCGCGGCGCGCCCGCTTGCCGGCGTGTAGGGCTCGCTCTCTGGGCGGCTCAAGTCGTCCCCTGCACTAGCCGATACGTTCAACGAGGGTCACGCGAGGTGATCCACCAGGGTGTTGGACCGTCAGGGTGTTGACGAATGAGCCTCAGACATTCCGTTGCCGCGCGGCTGTATGCGCAGGCATTGCTAGCGGCGCTGGCGCTGGCAGCCGTCGTGGGTGTCGCGGTCGCCGAGATGGGTGCGATGGGTGGCCGGGTCACGGCGATTCGCGACGCCGCCGCCTTCAACGAGACCGTCGGCGATCTGCGCCAGGCGCTGACCTTCAAGGTCGGCCTGGTCCGCGTGCTGGCCTACAACGGCGAGACGCCGATCTTCGTGAAGACCTACGGGCAGGTCACCCAGCGGATCGCCGGCGACGTCGCCGAGCTCGACCAGCGCGCCGCGTTGGTGCCGGGGCTGCCGGCGCTGGTCGCCGCCGCCCGGCCGGTGGTCCTGACCAGCGACGGGCAGATCGACGGGCTGCGCGTCATGGCGCGGCGGCACGACCCGCGTTTGGTGCCGGCGCTGATCCACTTGAAGATCACGCTGGTGATGTCGCGGCTGGCCGGGCTGACGGCCGGCGCCGCCCGGACCGCCGACGGCGCCGGCGCGCAGTTCGTCGCCGCTCAGCGCAGCGCGCTGGTCTGGATGGGCGCGGTCGGCGCGCTCGCGATCGTCGTCTTGGTCGGGATCGCGCTGGCGACGGCGCGCAGCCTGGTGGTGCGCTTGCGCCGGGTCAGCCGCGGGATGCGCGAGATCGCGACCACCGCGTACGCCGCGCTGGGCGCCGCCTACGACGGGCTGGCTAGCGGCGACCTGCGCCCGCGTGAGTTCCCGCGCCTCGAGCCGATAACCGGCGGAGGTCACGACGAGATCGGCGCCTTGGTCGAGAGCTACAACGTCTTGGTCGCGGGGTCGCGCTCGAACGCCGAGCGCTTCGCCGCGACGACGACTCGTTTGCGCGAGACGATCGCGGCGATCGCGCACTCCTCGCAGCAACTCTCCGCCGTCGGCGAGCAGGTCGGGATGGCGGCGCGGACCTCGAGCGAGGCCGTCACCTTCGTCGCGCAGGGGAGCGACGGCGTCGCCGCCGCCTCGCGCGAACAGGCGACCGGCGTCGCGGAGATCGACCACGCCGCTCGCGAAGTCGCCGCGACGGCGCAGCAGATCGGCAGCGGCGCCGCCGAGCAGGCGGTGGCGGTGCGCAAGGCCGGCGACGAGGTCGCGCTGCTCGACGAGCAGATCTCGCGCCTCGCCGCGAGCGCGAACGAGTTCCTGGCCGCTGCCGAGCGGGTCGATCGCGAGACCGGGACGGCCAGCGACGTCGTCAAGCGGACGGCCGACGCGATGGCGCGTTCGTCCGACCAGGCGCGCGCGACCGAGCAGGCGATGGCGCTGCTCGCGCAGCGCTCGGCCGCGGTCGCCGACGTCCTCTCGGCGATCGACGAGATCGCCGACCAGACGAATCTGCTCGCGCTCAACGCGGCGATCGAGGCCGCGCGTGCCGGCGAGCACGGGCGCGGCTTCGCCGTCGTCTCCGACGAGGTGCGCCGGCTCGCCGAGCGCGCCGCGCAGGCGACGCGCGAGAGCGGCTCGATCCTCGAGGAGATCCGCGCCGAGACGGCGCGCGTCGCCGAGTCGATGCGTGGCGCCGCCGAGGCGATGGGCGAGGGGCGCACGCTCGCCGAGGATGCCTCGCGCACGCTCGACGGTATCGGGCAGGCCGTCGGTCAGACGCGCGCGCTGGCGGCCGCGCTCTCGGCCGGGGGGACGCACATGCAAGAGGTGAGCCGCGAACTCAGCCAGCACGTCGGCAGCGTCTCGGGGATCGTCGAAGAGAATGCCTCCGCCGCGCGCCAGCTGGCGGTCACGACCGGCTCGGTCTCGCAGACGGTCGGGCTGTTGGCCTCGGCGGCCGAACAGCAGTCGGCCGCCGCGAAGTCGCTCTCGACGTCGTCGGTCGAAGTCACCGCTCAGATGGATCAGCTAGCGGCGGCGACCGAGACGATCCGCTCGGAGGCGGGCGCGCTAGCGCGGATCGTCGGCACGTTCCGCATGGGAGACGCGGACGCCGAACCGGCCCCGGCCCGGACGCCGCCGCGCCTCCAGCGCCCCGCGCTCGCCAAGCGGCTGCTCCTCGCCCCCTAGTGGGTTCGGCGTAGCCGCTGCAACCCGGCGCGCGGCCGGGGAGTAGTGAGCCGGGATGCGCATTCGATCGACGACGATCTGCGCCGTCCGGCGGGACGGGAAGATCGCGATGGCCGGCGACGGTCAGGTGACCGTCGACAAGACCGTCATGAAGCACAGCGCGCGCAAGGTTCGCACGATCGCCGGCGGCAAGGTCTTGGCCGGTTTCGCGGGCAGCGCGGCGGACGGCATCACCTTGCTCGAGAAGTTCGAGGGCAAGATGAGCGCCTACAAGGACAACGTCGTGCGCGCCGCCGTCGAGCTGGCGAAGGACTGGCGCCAGGACCGGGCGCTGCGCCGGCTCGAGGCGCTGTTGATCGTCGGGACGCCGGATCACCTGTTCGTCCTCTCCGGGACCGGCGACGTCATCGAGCCCGACGAAGGCGTCGCGGCGATCGGCAGCGGCGGGCCCTACGCCCAGGCCGCCGCGATGGCGCTGCTGGGCTACTCGCAGCTCGATGCCGCCGCGATCGCGCGGGAAGCGCTGCGTATCGCCGGCCGCATCGACATCTACACCAACGACGACGTCGAAGTGCTGTCGCTATGATACCGGTGCTGGCCGCGCCCGATACGTTGACGCCGCGCGAGATCGTCGCGGCGCTGGACCGGCACATCGTCGGCCAGGCGGACGCCAAGCGGGCCGTCGCGGTCGCGATGCGCAACCGCTACCGGCGCGAGCGGCTGCCCGAGCACGTCCGCAAGGAGGTCGTGCCGAAGAACATCCTGATGATCGGCCCGACCGGCGTCGGCAAGACGGAGATCGCGCGCCGGCTCGCCTCGCTCGCCGGCGCCCCGTTCGTGAAGGTCGAAGCGACGAAGTACACCGAGGTCGGCTACGTCGGGCGCGACGTCGAGTCGATGGTGCGCGACCTGGCCGAGGCGGCGGTGCGGATGGTCTCCGAGGAACGTCACGCCGACGTCGCCGAGGCGGCCGACGCGGCCGCCGTCGAGCGGATCGTCGACGTGCTCCATCCCGAGACGCGCGCGCCGCAGCCGCAGCAGCAGACCCCGTTCGCCGCCTCGCTGGGCTCGATCTTCGGCAACGCTTTTCAGCAACCGCAACCCCAAGCGCCGCAGCAGGCCGCGGCCAACGCGCGCCAGCTCCCCGATGACGAAGCGGCGCGGGTGCGCGCGGCGGCGCGGACCGACGTCGAGCGCGGCTTCTACGACGTGCGGTTGATCGAGATCGAAGTCGAGGAGCAGCCGCAGCTTCCGCTTGGGATGCTCGGCGGCGGCGATCCGAGCGGACAGGGCGGCGACATGAGCGAGATGCTCGGCGGCCTGCTCCCCAAGAAGCGGGTGCGCAAGCGGGTCACGGTCGCCGACGCGCGGCGCATCTTCACGCAACAGGAAGCCGACAAACTGATCGACATGGACGCGGTCAAGCGCGAAGCCCTACGACGGGCGGGCGAGCATGGGATCGTGTTCATCGACGAGATCGACAAGGTCGCCGGGCGCGAAGGCTCGCACGGACCGGACGTCTCGCGAGAAGGCGTCCAGCGCGACATCCTGCCGATCGTCGAGGGCAGCACGGTGCAGACCAAGCACGGTCCGCTCTCGACCGATCACGTGCTGTTCATCGCGGCCGGCGCCTTTCACGTCTCCAAGCCGTCGGACCTGATCCCCGAGCTGCAAGGGCGCTTTCCGGTGCGGGTCGAGCTGGACTCGCTCACGGCCAAGGACTTCGAGACGATCCTGACCCAGCCGGAGAACGCGCTGATCGGGCAGTACAAGGCGCTGCTCGGCGCCGACGGCGTCGCACTCGAGGTCACCGCCGACGCGATCACCGAGATCGCCGAGATCGCGACCCGGGTCAACGAGCAGACCGAGAACATCGGCGCTCGCCGCCTGCACACGGTCCTCGAGCGCGTCCTCGACGAGATCGCCTTCCGCGCCCCCGAAGAAGGCGGCACCGTCGTCGTCGACGCCGCCTACGTCCGCACCCGCCTCGAGGGCATCGCCGGCAACTCTGACTTGTCGAGCTATATTCTCTAGCGCGCTGCGCGCCTAGTGCGCGTGGAGCGAGCTTTCGATCAGGATCGTCGCGCTGAGAGCGTTGGAGAGCGCGTGGAGGGCGACCGGGACGGCGAGGTTGCCGGTCGCGGCGTATGCCAGCGCGTTGACGAGCCCGACGGCCAGTAGCCACGGGAAGAGGACCGGATCGCCGTGCACGGCGCCGAAGAGCAGCGCGCTGATCGCCGCGCCGCCCAGCACACCCAGCCGCGAAGCGAGCGCGCCGAAGAGGAGCCCTCGAAAGACGATCTCCTCGACCAGCGGTCCGACCACGACCAGCCCGGCCAGGGTCAGCCCGATGCCGAGCGCGGTGACCGAACCGCTCTGAGCCATGACGTCGAAGTGCTCGAAGCCGCTCTGGACGTGCCCCGATTGGTGAGCCAGCGCGAGTTGCCACATCAGCAACAGTTTCGCACCGATCAGCGCAGCGATCCCGAGCGCGAAAACGCGCAGATCGCGCGGGTTCGGCCAGCGGAACGTGTCGGGGCGCAGGGCGCGCAGCCGCCACCAGCCGAACGCGCCGGCGGCGGCGTAGAAGATGAGCTCGGTCGCCGCGAATAGCGGGTGGCCGGCCTCGGCCGAGGGGACGTTGCCCAGCACGAGGATCCCGACCACGGTCAGCGCCAGCATGCCGACCACCGCCGCCAGGATTCCCAGCGCGCTCGCGCCGAGCGCCGCCAGCAGCCCGCCGATCAACGGGACGGCGACGCGCTCGCGTCCGTCGGTGCGGTCGGACGAAGTTGCCGGCGACGCGGCGAGGAGAGCGTCAAAAGGAGCGCGCATCGGTATACTCATCCTACCCAAGGTCACCTTACGGGTCGCTTACGAAGGGAGCGTGCGTCATCTCAGCCGATCAGCACTCCGTCTCGCGCCGATTCGTCCTCCGGCGCCTGGCCGCCATCCCGATCACGGCGCTTGCGGTGGGCGCCACGCTGTCAGCCGCCCAGGCCGCCGACAACAAGAAGCAGTTCCACTATCAAGACAAGCCCGGTCCGGGCGGTAAGAAGTGCGCCGGTTGCCGGTTCTTCAGGCCACCCCACGGTTGCTCGATCGTCACCGGGACCATCAGCCCCGACGGCTGGTGCATCGCCTGGGCGAAGAGGTAAGCCGAGCGTCAGCCGCACAGGATTGACGAGGGAACGGGGAAAGGGGGCCGGCCGGGCCCCCTTCAACCGTTTCGGGGTTGGACCGGTTATACGGGGAGCAACCGCCATGGCGTACATCCGCGAGATCATCACCGAAGGTCACCCCACGCTGCGCAAGGTCGCGAAAAAGGTCGATCCGGCCGAGATCGCCGACCCGTTGTTCCAGCAGTTGCTCGATGACATGTGGGCGACGATGTACGACGCGCCGGGGATCGGTCTGGCCGCGCCGCAGATCGGCGTCTCGAAGCGCATCTTCGTGGTCGACATGCAGGACGACGTCCCGGGCCGCACGCCGTTGGTCGTCATCAACCCGAAGTTCGTGCGGACCGAAGGCGAGCACATCGCGGTCGAAGGTTGCCTCTCGGTCCCCGGGATGGTCGGCGACGTGACCCGCTACGAGCAGGTCACGCTCTCCGCGCTCGACCGGCAGGGGAAGAAGTTCACCCTCGAGGCCGACGGGTACTTCGCCGTCTGCCTGCAGCACGAGACCGACCACCTCAACGGCGTGCTCTACATCGACAAGGCGACCAACATCCGGCCGGCGGTGACCGCCGACGAGCTGGCGGCGGCCGAAGGCGCCGGCGCCGAGAGCGGCGCGCGACGCCGCAGCGACGAAGCCGAGCCGGTCGCGAGCTGAAGCTCGTCGTCTTCGGGACCAGCGCGTTCGCGGTCCCGACGTTCGAAGCGGTCGCCGACCGGCACACCATCGTCGCGGTCGTCACGCAGCCGGACCGTCCCGCCGGGCGCGGGCACGCGCTCGCGCCGACGCCGGTGAAGGCGGCCGCGCTCGCGCGCGGCCTCTCCGTCAGCACGCCGGAACGGCTGCTCCCGTTCGCCGACGAGCTGCGCGCGCTCGCTCCCGACGCCTACGTCGTCGCGTCGTACGGTCGGATCGTCCCGCCGTCGCTGCTCGGCCTCGTCCCCTTGGCCGTCAACGTGCACCCCTCGTTGCTCCCGCTCTACCGGGGTGCGACGCCGTTGCAAAGCGCGATCCGCGACGGTCGCCGCGAGACCGGCCTGACGATCATCGCGATGGATGCCGGGATGGACACCGGCGACGTGCTGCTTCAAGAACACACGCCCCTCGGCCCTGACGAGACCTACGGCGAGCTGCACGACCGGCTGGCGCTGCGCGGCGCCGCACTCGCCGTCGAGGCGCTGGCGCGCTACGCTGACGGGACGCTCGAGCGCCGCCCGCAGGCAGAGGTCGCCCGCGCGCTCGGGATCGACGCGGCCGAGATCGCCGCCACCGTGACCCACCCGCTGCGCAAGGACGATCTGAGCGTCGATTGGACCCAGCCGCCGACCCGTATCGTCGACCTGGTGCGTGCGCTGGCGCCGCGACCGTTGGCCCGCGCGCGCCTCGGCGGCGAGACGGTCAAGCTGCTGGCGGCGCGTCTCGCCGGTCCCGGCGAGAGTGACGGTACGACGACCGCCGACGGCGGGGCCGTCCGCCACGGCGTCGTGCTGCTGCGCGTCGTACCGCCGAGTCGCGCCGCGATGAGCGGCGCGGCCTGGCGCGGCTCGGTCGCGCACTCGTGAGCGCGCCGACCGCGTCGAGCGCGCGCGAGGTCGCCCTACAGGTCGTGCGCGACGTCTTCGGCCGCACGCCGCGCGGCGCACGCGAGGCGCTCGACTATCGGCTGCGCAAGACCGACCTCGCGCCGCGCGACCGGGCGTTCGCGACCGAGCTCGCCTACGGCGCGGTCAAGATGCGGCGCTGGCTCGACTTCGAGCTGCAGCCGTACGTCGGCGAGCGCCTGCGCACGCTGCCGCCGACGATCGCCGAGATCCTGCGCCTGGGGACCTATCAGCTGCGCGCGATGCACGGCGTCGAGGCGTACGCCGCCGTCTCCGAGAGCGTCGGGCTGGCGCGCAAGTACGGTCACAAAGGGACGGCCGGCCTCGTCAACGCGGTGCTGCGGAAGGTCTCGACGGATCCGCCGCGCGAGGCCGACCTCGCCACCCGAGCCTCGTTGCCGAACTGGATCGTCGAGCACTGGCGCGCGCGCTTCGGCGCCGAGCGGCTCGACGCCATCCTGGCGGGCGTCAACGCGCCGGCGCCGGTCGGGTTGTGCGTCGACCTGCGCCGCGCGACGCCCGAGGCGGCGCTGGCCGCGCTCGCCGAGGCCGGGATCGCGGCGCGGGTCAGCGCGTTCGCCCGCGACGCGCTGGTGCTCGAGTCGGCGGCCCCGGCCGGCGAGCTGGAGCGGTTGGCCGAGCATCGCTGGCATCTGCATTCCGAGTCGGCAGCGATCCCGGTCGAGCTGCTGGATCCGCGGCCCGGGATGCGCGTCGTCGAGCTGTGTTGCGGCCGCGGCAACAAGACGTTGCAGATCGTCTCGCGCACCGGTGACGCGGGGACGGTGCTGGCGGTCGACGACGACCCGAAGAAGCTCGCGCAGACCGCCGCGCGCCTGACGGCCGCCGGGATCGGTTCGGTCGCGCTGGTAGCCGCCGATGCGACCGCGCTGCGCGCGCAGGCCGATGCCGACGCCGTCCTGCTCGACGCACCGTGCTCGGGTCTGGGGATCCTCGGCCGTCAGCCCGAGGCGCGCTGGCGCAAGGAGCCGGAGGATCCGGCCCGGATGTCGGCCCTGCAACGGCGGCTGCTGAGCGCGGCGGCGACCGGCGTGCGGCCCGGCGGAGCGCTGGTCTACGCGGTCTGTTCGACCGACCGGCGCGAGAGCGAGGACGTCGTCGACGCGTTCCTGACCGAGCGAACGGACTTTGCGCGCGGTGCGTTGCCGGCGCACCTGACGCCGCTGGCGACGCCCGACGGCGACGTCCTCGTCCCACCCGGGATCGACGGCAGGGACGGCTTCTTCGTGGCGCGGATGCTGCGCTCGGGATGAACGTCTTCGCGCGGATCGAGAGCGTCTGCGCGCGCGTCGTCGAGGATGCCTTCGCGCGCGTGTTTCCGAGCGCGCTCGATCCCGCCCAGATCGGCCGCCGGCTCGTCGCGACCGCGCAGAGCGTGCCGGGTGACTTGTTCCTGGTCCGCGTTCACCCCAGCGACTACGCCCGGCTGGCGGCCGACCGTGACTTCCTCGAAGGCCGCTGGAGTGCGATGCTGCGCGAAGCGCTGCCCGCCGAGCGTGCCGCGCCGCGCGTCGTCCTCGACGAGAACCCCGACATCGTCGCCGGGTCGCTGGCGATCGAGCCGGTCACCGACGACCGGCCGCAGTCGCTCGCCTTCGCGCGCGGCGACGGCGGCCGCACGCCGCTCGCCGACGGGTTCGTCATCGGCCGGGGCGAGAACTGCGCGCTGGTGCTGCGCGACCCGCGCGTCTCGCGCCGCCACGCGCGGATCGTCGCCGACGGCGCGGGCTGGGCGATCGAGGACCTCGGCTCGGCCAACGGGTCCTGGATCGACGGGACGCGGGTCGAGCGCGCGCGGCTCGCCGGCGGGCAGACCGTCACCCTGGGCGACACCTTGCTGCGCGTCGTCGAGGCGCCGTGACCGATCCGCGGCTGGCGACGCTGGGCCTGTCCTGCGCGTTCGTCGCGTACGCCGTGCTGGTGAGGGACCGCCGCGGCGCGCCGCCCGCGCCGGCGCTCGAGGCGGCGATCCCGACCGGGATCGAACTGACCGTCGCGCACGCCGGGACGATCAAGACATATCGCTTCGGACGGCGAATCCTGGTGGGGCGGTCGCCGAGTGCGGACCTGCGGCTGGCGGATCCGCTGATCAGCCGTCTCCACGCAAGGATCGAGCTGCGCGACGACGGAGTTTACGGGGAAGATCTAGGGAGCCGGAACGGAACGCTCGTGAACGGGGTGGCGATCGGTGCGCCGCACCGACTCGAGGTCGACGACGAGTTGACCGTCGGTACGGCAGCCTTGGTCTTCCGAGGAGTGGGAGCATGGAGATAGCGGTCGGGTCGCGACCCGGGGCCCCGCAACGCGGCGAGGATGAGGCGTACGTCGCCGAGATCGTCGCGCCGGGGATCGTCCTGCTCGCCGTCGCGCACGGCTTCGGGCGCGTCCGCGAACGCCCGGTCCCGGCCGTCGCCGCCCACGCCGTTCGCGACAGTCTGCGGCGCCGCGTGCGCGGCGAGCGCCGCGACCCCAGCGCCGCGCTCGCCGCCGCGTTCTCGGCCGCGAACGCGCGCATCTACGCGCACTCCGGCAGCACCGAAGATTTCGTCGCCTCGGGGACCTCGTTGACCGCCGCCTTGATCCTGGGCGACCACGCCGTCGTCGGTCACGTCGGCGGGACCCGCGCCTACCTCGGCCACGCCGGCAGCTTGACCGCGCTGACGACCGACGACGCGCTGGGCGAGGGACCGCAGCGGCTGCTGACCCGCACGCTCGGAACGCAACCGGTCCTCGAACCGCGCCTGGCGCATCTGCGGTTGGCGCCCGGCGACGCGCTGGTGCTTTCGAGCGGCGCGCTGCACGAGCTGCTCGGCGAGGACGAGATCGCCGATGCGCTGCAGGCCTCGACCTCGTCGGAGGATGCCACCGCGCGGCTGTTGGCGATCGCCGGGATCCGCGGCGACGGTGCCGGGACGGTGATCGTCGGGCGCGCCTTTCACGAAGCCGGCCC
>JBEKLD010000025.1:0-26044 GCA_050010375.1 Vulcanimicrobiaceae bacterium | reverse complement strand
GTCGACGGGCGATTCTAGCAGGGGGCAGCGCCCCCTGTCAAAGCGTCGTGGCCACGGATGAGTGCGCGATTGTATTGCTTTGGGGCAAACTCTGTGATACAAAGTATAAGACTTTGTATTGTAAAGTTAGTTCCTGAAGTCGCTTGCGGAGGGGATGCTGCGTGCTCAACCGGCTCGTTGCTATTGGGGTGATCTTTTGTGGTGCAGCGGCTGCTTGGATGCTCTTGGGGCAGACGCTGGCCCAGCGCACCATCGACTCGGATTCATCGCAGCGGGAGCGTCTGAGTTCGCAGTGGGGTTCGAGCCTGACGCAAAGTCCGCCGCACGTCAGAGCGCAGCTTGGTCCGCATCGCTCGGTGGTGCTGCCGATCCGGCAGAGCCGCGTGAACGTGGTCCTCGGTCTAGAACAACGGCGTAAGGGGTTGCTCTGGTACAACCTCTATGACGTGGATTTCGCCGGGCACTACGTCGTTCGCAACGTGACGGACGCCGGGCACGTCGAGGTCGGCTTCGCGCTTCCCGCCGCCGACGCGACCTACTCGGACTTCACCCTTCGCATCGACGGCCGAACGATCGATACCGCGAGCGCAATCGCCGGGGTGGATCGCTTTGTCGATCTGGCGCCAGGGAAGAGCGCGACCATTGACGTCGCCTATCGTTCGCGCGGTATGGAGTCTTGGACCTACGCCTTCGTCGACAAGGGCGTCGCATCGGTCAACGATTTTGCCCTCACGATGGCGACGAACTTTCGATCGATCGATTTTCCGCCGCAGACGCTGCTGCCCACCAGCGAACAGCCCGATGGCAGCGGCTGGCGTCTACAGTGGAGGTATGCAACGCTGGTGACCGGCAACGGGATCGGTATGACGATCCCATATCCTCTGCAACCGGGTCCGCTCGCGCAGCGCATCACGTTTTGGGCGCCGGTCTCACTGTTGTTCTACATCTTCGTGATGCTGCTCATCACGACGCTGCGCGGGATCGATCTCCATCCGATGAATTACTTCTTTCTCACCTGCGCCTTCTTCGCTTTCCATTTGCTGTTCGCGTACACGGTAGACCGGATGCCGCTCGTGGCAGCCTTTGCGATCTGTTCGGTCGTCTCGATGTTCTTGACGATCACGTACCTGCGGCTCGTGGTGGGGATGCGTTTCGCCGCGTTCGAAGCGGGCGGCGTTCAGCTGGTCTATCTCGTGCTCTTTTCGTGGGCGCTCTTCAACGAGGGCTGGAGCGGCCTGACGATCACGATCGGTGCCATCGCCACGCTCTTCGTCGCGATGCAGCTGACGGGGCGCATCCGCTGGGCGGAACGCTTTGCAAGGCCGCAGGTCGTGACTCCCTAGCTTGCTTGCTCGGCTGCGGCCGTGGGGCCGAAGGGACCTCCCGCTGAGGCGCCGAGAGAGACGGCGATGCCCTTCCGTCGGAGTACCGTGCTTCTCGCGCTGGTGCTGGCCTCGTGCTCGCACGACACGGCGCGTGCGCCCGGGCCGCTGCGCATCGTCGCCACGACGCCGACGCTGGCCTCGCTCGCTCGTGGCGCGGCCGGATCGGGGCCCTCGATCGTCTCGTTGGTCCCGGTCGGCGCCTCGCCCGAAGACTACCAACCCGTCCCACAGGACATCGTCGCGCTGCGCGAGGCCGACGTGCTGGTCGAGAACGGCGCCAACCTCGAGGGTTGGCTCGCCCCGACCATCGCCAACGCCGGGAACCCCGCCTTGCGGATCGTCGTCTGCACCGACGGTCTGCCCGTCGTGAACGGCAACCCCCACCTCTGGATGGACCCCGTCTACGCGCGGGCTTATGTCGGCAAGATCCGCGACGCGCTGGTCGCCGCCGACCCGACCGACGCGGGGGCGTACCGCTCGACGGCGGCCGACTACGACCGCCAACTCGTCGCGCTGACCGCTCGCATCCGGGTGAAGGTCGCGACGATCCCGCCGCCGCGGCGGGCGATGATCGTCTTCCACGACGCGTTCGACTACTACGCGCGGCGCTTCGGCCTGCGCATCGTCGGCGCGATCGAACCCGTCGCCGGCGCCGAACCGAACCCGGAGCACATCGCCGAGATCATCCGCACGGCGCGCGCGATCCACGTCCCGGCCGTCTTCGCCGAGCACGAGTACAGCGACAAGCTGGCCGAGTCGCTGGCGGCGAGCCTGGGCGGCGTGAAGATCGCCTTCCTCTACGACGACTCGCTCGGCGCCGCGCCCGACGTGCAGACCTACATCGGGATGCTCGACGTCGACACCGACACGATCGTGCAGAGCCTCCGGTAGCGGAGCGCATGCCCATCACCAACGCGATCGAAGTTCGCGGGCTGCGCGTACAATACGACCGGGTCACCGCGCTCGACGGGGTCGACTTCGATCTGCCGCCGGGCACGGCGCTGGGGATCGTCGGTCCCAACGGGTCCGGGAAGTCGACGTTACTCAAGGCGGTCGCCGGCCTGGTGCTGCCCAGCGACGGGACGGTGCGCGTCTTCGGGAAGGCGCCGCGCGCGCTCGCGCCGGGCACGGTCGGATACGTGCCGCAGATCGAGGACGTCGACTGGAACTTCCCGGTCAGCGTGCGCGACGTCGTCGCGATGGGCCGCTATCCGCGGCTGTGGCCGTTCCAGCCGTTCTCCGCGCACGACCGCGCGGCCGTCACCCGAGCGATCGACGCGCTCGATCTCGGGAAGCTGGCCGACCGCCACATCAGCGAGCTCTCCGGCGGCCAGCAGCAGCGGACGTTCGTCGCGCGCGCGCTCGCGCAGGAGCCGTCGCTGCTGCTGCTCGACGAGCCGACGACCGGCGTCGACGCCGCCACCGAGGACGCGCTCCTGCCACTGATCCGCGGCTTGGTCGCGGGCGGACTCCCGGTGCTGATGACGACCCACGATCTCGACCGCGCCCCCGAGTGGTTCGACCGCCTGCTGGTCCTCGATCACCGCGTCCTCGCCGACGGCAAACCGGCCGACGTCCTGGCCTCGGGCGCCTACGCCGGCATCCGCGAGCACACCCACACGCACGGTCACCTGCGTTGACGTTCCTCGATGGCCTGTTGGCGCCGTTTCAGTACGACTTCATGCAGCGCGCGTTCGTCGCGGCGCTGGTGGTCGGGGCGCTGTGTTCGACGCTGGGGACCTACGTCGTGCTGCGTAAGCTCTCGTTCATCGGGGACGGGCTCGCGCACGCGTCGTTCGCCGGGATCGCGATCGCGTATCTGCGCGGCGCGAACTTCTGGCTCGGGGCGACGATCGCGACGGTCGTGACGGCGCTGGGGATCGGGTTCGTCCACCGGCGCGCGCGCGTCTCGCTCGACACGGCGATCGGCGTCTTGTTCACCGCGGCCTTCGCGCTCGGGATCTTCCTGATGTCGCGCTCGACCCGCGCGACCGTCGACCTGCAGAGCTACCTGTTCGGCAACATCCTGGGCGTCTCGCCGTACGACCTGGCGATGGTGGTGGGCCTGGGGCTCATCTGCGCGGTCGTCGTCGGCGCGCTGTGGCGGCCGCTCCTCTACACCTCGTTCGACCCGGTCGTCGCGCAGGCGGCCGGGGTGCGCGAGCGGTTCATCGACGACGCGCTGCTAGTGACCATCGCGCTGACGATCATCGTCTCGCTGCAACTGGTCGGCATCGTCCTGGTCGCGGCGCTGCTGGTCACGCCGGCTGCCTCGGCAGCACAGCTCACCCGGCGCTTCGTCCCGATGATGCTGCTCTCGTGCGCGTTCGGGATCACCTCGTGCGTCGGGGGCCTCTACGCCTCGTTCCAACTGCACGCGGCCAGCGGGGCGACGATCGTCCTGCTCGCGACGCTGCTGTTCCTGGCGACCCTGGTCAGCTCCTCAGCGCGGCGGCGGCGGCAGTCTCGCAGCGTCGCGCCTTAGCTCGCTTTGCGAGGGCGACCGCCCTTTGCTCCATTCCGCCGAGCTGCAACAGCCTTCGCCTTCGACGTCCGCGATCCGGCTCGGCGCGCAAGCTCAGACATCCATCGCTTGCCGCCGTAGACGCCGCCGAGCAGGGAGAGCAGGGTGAAATCAGCATCGAGATCGGGCCATCGAAGAGCCGTTCCGTGTCCCGCGACGGTCCCTTGCTGCAATTGCTCGTCGCTGGCGCTCGACAACCCTTGCATCAGGCCCCGAGGGATGACGAGCACGGCTCCGTTGTTCATCTCGACGACGACCGTGTCCCCGACACGATCGTATCGGACCCCCACGGCAAGTGGCTCGCTGGCTAGCCTAGCTTCACGCCGACGATAGGCTGCTTCGACGGCGGACTGCGTGATTTGCTTCGAGGACATCAGCAATATCGTTCCCAGAGATCGGCGAGCTCGGCGAAGTGGGTGTCGACGAGTTCGAGTATTTGCCGAATTTCCGTGCGCGACAGTTCACGGTCAGCTTCACGGAGTGAAACCGTCCCATCGGCATTGAGACGGATGATGGCTTCCGCTGCGTTGCCTGTCCCTCGGCGCGCATGGACGTGCCGCGGATCGTGGTCGCCTGGGATGACAACGAGGCGCCACGACCCCACCCTAATCGACGGCACCAGGCAAGTATAAAACCGAACTGTTGGGTTTGTCTATGCCTGGAGCGGCCAATTTGATGTAAGAACTCGGGCAAGCGGCGCTGTCGAGGTGCTCACAGGTCCAGAATCGCTGAACCTTAGCGGCCGATACCAAGCAATAGTCAGACTGACGAAGGATGACATTCTGCTCCTGTTCGCCGAGGCATATAGTGACCAATTTGCTGACGTGATTCGTAAGCTCGCCAAAGCACTTCCCGAGCCACCATCGGAACCGTTGGAGGATGACGATTTCCTGCGCCCCCTAGGCGGTACGAGGAAAAGGGCAGCGCGCAAGCGCACCGCGCGAGCCCGCTAACCTCGCAATCAGCTTGGTGGGGGTCGCGCTGGTCAGCTCCTCAGCGCGGCGGCGGCGGGCTCTTCGAGCAGCGACCCGATCCCGGTGACCGCGTCGAAGCCCTTGGTCACGGTGCAGCCGTCGGGCTGTTCTTCGACGCAGCCCTTGACGAGCGGCTCGGGCGTCGGCAGCAAACCGGTGAAGTTCTTCGGCGGGGGCGGCCGGCGCGGCCGCAAGGTATTGTCCTTCCAACCGCGATCGTTCTCGCGCTGCACGTCGCGGAACGCCTGCGGCGCCGTCTTCGCCAGCACGTAGAGGTCGCCGACGTTCAGCAGCCGTTTCTGAGCCGGCACCACGCTGTTGATCGCGGCGAGCTCGGCGCCGACCAGGGCCGCGCTCTCGCTGGTTCCGCCGACGCCGCCGATCCCGTAGCCGTGCCAGAAGACGCGCAGGTGCCCGGCCGCGTCGGCCGCGACGTCGGGAACGATGCGGTTGTGGACGTACTGCGGCGAGAAGAGGTAGTCGCCCGGTGCGTCCTGCCAGGCCGGACGGGGCTCGTTCGAGATTCCCCCGCCGCTGGCGTAGACGAGATCGTTCCACGGCGCCTCGTCGATCACGCCGTCACGGTCGCCCAACTGCGTGCCGCCGGCGCAGATCACGTACACCGAGACGCAGGGCCAGATCACGCGCGGCTTCTCGATCCCCGTCTCGCGATAGCCGTAGGCGCCGTCGTCGCCGGAGGGGACGACCAGCGGGATGCCGCGCACGACCGCCTCCAGTTGCGGTAACGGCGTCGTCCCGTACCGCTCGGCGATCGTCGTGTCGACCGGACCGACCGCGAAGGGGAAGACGATCACCGTCGGATCCAAGTCGAGCGCGCGGGCCAGCGCCAGCGTCCCGTCGTTGCCGCCCGAGCAGGCGTCGTCGTAGTCGACCACCACATCCGCGGCGGGCGCCATCGTCACCGCCGCGCCGACGTCGATCGCCGCCTCCTGGCCACGGTCGTCGCGCCCGCACTCGCCCGACGCCGATTTGAAGACGTAACTCTGCTCGGTGATCAGCGCGGCCGAGGCGCCCGCCGGCGCGCCGTCGGAGGAGACGAGCCGGTGCGCATCGCCGATATCGTAGCGATCGGAGGCGTCTTCGAGCAGCACGATCCGCTCGCCGACGCCGCCGCCGGGGATCGCTTGCATCATGCTGCGAAAGCGCGCCGGCTCGTACCAGTCGCCGCGGAAGTAGGTGAACGACGGGCGCGTGTCGGCCAAGCGCGGGATCGTCGCGACGACCGCGCCGCGCACGTCGCGCACGCCGGCGAGCGGAAGGGTCAGCGGCCCGGCCGGTGCGAGCGCGGTGCGCGTCCCATCGGTGTACTTCATCCACTGGGCGTGGAAGAGCCGCTCCGCCTGGTCGATGTGCAAGAGCCCGCCGGCGACCAGACCGTCGCCGGCCACGTCGATGTCGCTGGCGCCGTTGGCCCGCAGCAGCAGTCCGACCGCTCGTTCGTCGGCAACGCGCCCGAAGCGCGCGACGAACGCGTCGTGGCTGAGGATCGAGCGGTGCAGCGGACCGGTGGGGTCGCTCATCTGGGCGGCCAGGCCGTCGAGGTCGCCGCGCGGCTGCAGCTCGATCGCCAGGTGCAGCAGGACGTGCGGGTCGGCGGGACCGACCACGTGCATCCCGAAGAGTGCACCGCGGGGAACGGTCACGCTCGAGATTGCGGCGCCCGACGCACGCCAGGCACCCGTGGCGACGGCAAGCACGAGCACCGCGCACCCGGCGATCCAGCGATCCACTTGTCGAGTCAACCGTGTCCTTTCCGAGGGGTCCGCTCGTGCAACGTAGTGCGTTCGTCCGGAGTTTGGTCGCCACCGTCGGCGTCACGCAGCTGACGCACGTGTTGCCGGCGCTCGCGGCGATCGACGAGCTCGAGGTCGGTCGCGAAGAATTCGCCAGCCTGCGCGACAGCGGCGACCTGCTGTTCGACTCGCCCTTCTACGAGCACCTCAACGAGATCGGCTCGGTCATCTCCGAGACGGTCCGCTCGCGCTACCCGTATCCGATCCGCTACTACATCGTGCGGGGCGATTCGGCCAACGCCTTCTCGGTCCCCGGTGGGAACATCTACGTCAACGAGCCGCTGCTCCGGCTGGCCAGGAACCGAGACGAGCTGGCCGGCGTCCTCGCGCACGAGACCGGCCACATGGTGCTGCACCACGTCGCCAAGCACATGGCCGCGATGCAGGCGAAGAACACGGCCGCGACGATCGGCTCGGTCCTGGCGCAGATCCTGCTCGGCCCGCTCGGGGGCCTGGCCGCCGACTACGGTTCGCAATACGCCGTCGCCGGCAGCGACGCCGCGCAGTCGCGCCACATCGAGGCGCAGGCCGACGAAGAGGGCGCGCGGATCATGGCGGCGACCGGGCAGTACAATCCGTGGGGGATGGTCTGGTTCTTCCAGGTCATGACCGCGACGTACGGTAAGGGCGAGGCGTCCTGGCTGCGCAGTCACCCGCTCGATCAGCAGCGGATCGACGACCTCGAGCACGAGTTCAGGAGCGACACGGCGACGTTCGGGAAGTACAGCGACACCGAACAGCGCGACGTCGTCTACTGGTAGCTCTCTAGTCCCAGCGCACGACGACGGTCGACGAGGGTTGCTCGACGACCCGTTCGCGCGGTTGAGAGGCGAGCACCGGCCGGGCGGCGCCCCGCTCGCGCGGGATGACGGTGACGTGCAGCGCCGCGTTGCCGGGCCGCCCGGCATCGTCCCAGGCCACCAGTTGCGCTTGTAGACGCGCGACCGCACCGTCGTCGGCGCCGAAGCGCCGCAGCGCGACGCGGCCGTCCGCCGTCGGCGCCAGCACCGCCATCCCGCCGCCCTCGGCGCTGCCCAGCGTCGAGGCGCGCCCGTAGGCGGTGTTCGCGTCGGGGATGACGTTCGGAACGCTGGTGACCGACTCGTCGAGCGCGGTCAGCCGGCAGCAGCGCTCGTCGTGCAGCGCCAACCACAGCGCGAACCCGTTCCATATAGCTTCGAGCGTGAGCGGGCGGGCCGGCGTCAGGTCGACGCTGGGGAGATCGAGCGCGCGGGCGAGCGCGCGCACGTCGACGGCGGTGCGGTCGCGGACGCGCAGGACGATCGACTTCTCGTCGAGTGGGATCGCGCTGCGGTCGGCCCAAGCGGACGGACCGCGCAGCGTCATGAACGCGCCATCGAGGACGAGACGGCTCTCGAGCCGCTCCTCGACGCGCTCGAAGGCGACGATCTTCTGCAGCGAGCGGATCGCGAACGGCACCAACAGCCGGCCGCCGCGGCGCACCTGCGCGCACCAGGCCGGTGGGAGATCGGCAACTCCGACCGTCGCTTCGATCGCGTCGAACGGCGCGTCGGCGGCATCACCGCGCGCGCCGTCGCCGGCGAAGACCGACAGCCGCCCGTAGCCGAGTGCGGCCAGACGCTCGCGCGCCATCTCCACCAGGTCGGGCTCCAGATCGATGCTGGCGACGAAGCCGGACGCGCCGACCAACTCGGCGAGCAAGGCCGTGTTGTAGCCGCTGCCGGTCCCGATCTCGAGGATCCGCTCGCCGCGAGCCGGCTGCAGCATCTCGAGCATCTCGGCCATCATCGCCGGCTGCGAGGACGAGCTGATCGCGATCCCGCCTTCGTGCCGCAGCGCGATCGCCTGGTCGGCGTAGACGATGTCGAGCGGAACCTCGGGGAGGAAGCGGTGCCGCGGGACGCGCCGGAACGCTTCGGCGATCCGCATCGAGCGCAGCGCGCCGCGCTCGAACAGCGCCCGCACCAGCGCCGCGTTGGCGAGCTCGCCGCGGTCCTCCCACATCGTCAGTCGGGGACGACGACCGCGGCCCCGTCGACGGCATCGCCGCGCACGGCCGCCAGGGCATCGGCGGCGCGGGCCAGCGGGAAGGCCGTCGCGCGCGGGCGCAGGCCGATCGAGGCGGCCAGCGTCAGAAAGGTCCGTGCGTCCTCGCGCGTCATGTTCGCGACCGAGCGCAGTTGGCGCTCGCCCCACAGCAGCGTGTCGTAGTCGAACGACGGGATGCGGTCGAGGTGGATCGCGTTGATCGCGACCACGCCGCCCTTGCGCAGCGCACGCAGTGCCGCGATGACGACCTCGCCGCTGGGCGCGAAGGTGACCGCGCGGTCGAGCGCGACCGGCGGGACGTCGGTCGCGTCGCCGACCCACACCGCCCCGAGCGAGCGCGCGAAGTCGCGGTGCTCGGCGCCGCGCGTCGCGACGTAGACCGTGCAGTCCCAAGCGTGGAGCACCGCGACCATCAGATGCGCCGAGGAACCGAACCCGTACAGCCCGACGCGCTCGCCGCGCTCGATCCCGGCGACGCGCAGCGCGCGGAAGCCGATGATCCCGGCGCACAGCAACGGCGCGACCGCGACGTCGTCGAGCACGGGGTCCAGCGGATAGGTGAAGTCGGCGCGCGCCGTGGCGTACTCGGCGTAGCCGCCGTCGAGGTCGTAGCCGGTGAAGCGCAGCGTGTCGCACAGATTCTCGCTGCCGCGGACGCAAAACGGGCAGGTTCCGTCGGTCGAGGCGATCCAGGAGACGCCGACCCGCATGCCGAGCGGCCGCTCCGCGGTCGCGCCGGCGACAACGTCGCCGACGATCTGGTGGCCGGGGACGATCGGATCGCGATGCGGCGCCAGCTCGCCGTCGACGATGTGCAGGTCGGTGCGGCAGACGCCGCAGGCGCGCACGCGCAACAGCACCTGGCCCGGAGCCGGGGTCGGGACCGCGCGCTCTTCGAGGCGCACGACGCCGATGCTCGACCCGTCGTGCACGACGGCACGCATCCGCGCCGGGAGCGCCGCCATCAGCTCGGCGCCGTGCGCACGACGCGGTAGCGCTCGCCTTCGCGCGCCAGGAAGCCGGCGTCGGCGAGCGCGTCGAGCACCTCGACCGTCGCGGCGCGCTCGTTCTTGTTGGGCATCCCGGCCCAGGCGAGCGCGACCTCGTGCGGGTCGAGGACGGTTCCGTCGAGCAGCAGGCCGCGCACGAACGACTCGCCCAGCCGTACGCGTTCCATGCGGCGCCGCACCGGTTCGAGCGCCGCCTCGAAGGGCGAAGCCGGCTCGGCCGCCGGCGGGGTGACGGGCGGAGCGGCGAGTACCGGTGCGGCCGGCGCGCCGAGTGCGGCGGGTCGATCCTGCGTCCCGACCAGACTCGCCGCGCGCTCGAGCAGCAGTTCGGTGACCGACGGGAAGAGCGCAGCCAGCGCGACCGCGGTGGTCTGCCAGGGCACCGCGTTGAGCACGCGCGGCCGGCTCCGCACCGCGGTCAGGATCTTGCGCGCGACCGTTTCCGGCGCGACGCGCAGGCGCGGCGGCGCACCGGCCATCCCGGCGCGGGTCATGAACGCGGTCTCGACGACGCCGGGATCGACGTAGGTGACCGCGACGCCGAGCGGCCGCAGTTCGCGGCGCAGGATCGCGGCGGCCGAGCGCAGCGCGGCTTTCGAGGGCGGATACGCGCCCAGCCCGCCGACCGGGATGCGCGCGACGCCGCTGCCGACCAGAAAGACGTGCCCGCCGTTGGCCTGTAAGTCGGGGAGCGCTTCGCGCACCAGCGCGACCGGGCCGACGACGTGGGTGCCGAACTGCGCCACGAGCGCCGCGTCGCTCTGCGCGGAGAGCGGACCGGCGGCGACCTGCCCGGCGTTCGCGACCAGTAATTCGATCGTGCCGAAGGCGCGGTGCGCGGCGCCGACGGCGGCCGCCGCGCTGCGCGGATCGGCTAGGTCGAGCGCGACGGTCTCGATCCGGCCGCCTTCGGCGTGAACCTGCGCCGCCAGCGTCGCCAGCGCGATCTGGTTGCGGCCGACCGCGACCACGTCGTAGCCCGCGCGCGCCGCGAGCAGCGCGAGCGCGTTGCCGATCCCCGACGAGGCGCCGGTGATCAGCGCGACGCTCATCGCTTCGCCGTGCCGCGCGCCGCGTCGAGCTCGCGCCGCGCGGTTCCCATCAGGTAGTTGATGTCGCTCGAGACGCCGACGAAGCGATAGCCGAGGGCAGCCATCTCGGTCGCCATCACGCCGTCGCGCGCGAGGATCCCCGCGTGCTTGCCGGCCGCCTGCGCGACCTTCGCGACCTGCGCGATCTTCGCCATGTAGTCGGCGTCGCGCTGCCAGACCTCGGGCCAGCGCTTGCCGGACGACGCGGCCAGATCGTTGGGCCCGAGGAACAGCCCGTCGACCCCTTCGACCGCCGCGATCGCCGCGCAGTTCGCGACGGCTTCGTCGGTCTCGATCTGGACGTAAACGAGCACTTCGGTGTTGGAGCGCTCGCTATAGGTGCCGGCGTCGGTCCCGAAGGCGAGACCCGCGCGCACCGCGCCGCGGCTGCGCTCGCCCAGCGGCGGGAAGCGCGCGTCGCGCACGACGCGCCGCGCGTCGTCGGCGGTGTTGACGACCGGGACGACGATCCCGGCGCAGCCCAGGTCGAGGACGCGCTGGATCTGCGCCGGCTCGTTCCACGCCGGCCGCACGAACGCGGTGGCGCCGGCGGCCCGCAGCGCGGTCACCATCGTCGCGGCGACGGCCAGCGGGATCGGGCCGTGTTCCATGTCGACCAGCAGCCAGTCGAAGCCGGCGCTCGCCATCGCCTCGGCGGCGAGCGGCTCGGCCAGCATCAGCCACGCGCCGTAGACGGTCTCGCCGGCGTCGAGCCGGCGTTTGAGAGTATTTTCACGCACGGGTCCGGCTTACCGCGCGCCGGAGCGCCGTTCCTCGACGCCGGCGAGAAACGCGGCGTACCATTCCTGGGTCGCGCCGGGCAGCGCCGCATAGTAGCTCTGCTCGTCGCCGACGAGCGGCGCGGGCGCGGTCAGGACGCTGCGTCGTTCGCGCGCGAAGGCGGCCAGCGCCGCGGCGACGGGCTTCTCGCTGCCGTCGCTGCGCACGATCCCGAAGGCGCGCTCGTGCGGCGCCTGGTCGAAGGGCGGCTCGTCGCGCAGCGCGTCGGCGTAGTCGGCCCAGCACCACCAGTATGCGCCGAGCTGGCCGTCGGCGTGCAGCCGCTCGAGGACGCGCGTGCAGTAGGCCGCCATCTCGTCCTCGTCCAGACATGCGAACGGCAGCGTCAGCCCCGCTTGGCACGCCGGGTTGCCGAACTCGGTGAACAGCACCGGCTTGCCGGCGAACGCGGCGGCCAGCTCGGCCAGGAACGGCACGACCTCGGCGTCGAGCCGGTCGCGCGCGAAGTCGCTGTAGACGCTGTAGCCGTGCATCGTCGCGAACGGATAGCCCGCGCACAGCGAGGAGAGGCGCAGCCGGCGGTCGAGGGTCAGGTCCTCGCCGTGCGTGCCGGCCGTCACCGGCAGCGCCGAGGCGACTTCGAGCGCATCGAGCAGCGTCCGGCTCCAGTGCGCGGCGTCCTGCGCGCGCGCCGGCTCGCGCAGGTTGCTGAACTCGTTGCCCAGATCCCAGGCCAGCACCGCCGGGTGCGACCGCAGCCGGCTGCCGACGGCGCGCGCGAAGTGCACCTGCGCCTCGAGCAGCGGGCCCGGGAGGTAGAAGTCGCCGATCCCGTGCGGTGCGGCGCCGCGTTCGGTGATCGTGCGGAACCGGCCGTTCGGCGTCGAGCGATCGAGGGTCCACGAGGGCAGCCAGTTGACGCCGCTCATGTGGCCGCAGAAGAGCGTCGGCAGCGCGCGCAGCCCGGCCTCGGCGACCAGGTCGGCGACCGCCTCCAGCCGCGTCAACATCGTCGCATCGACTCGCTCCGGCTCGGGCTGGAAGTCGTCCCAGCGCAAGAAGAAGCGGACCGCGTCCAGGCCGAGCGCCGCGATGCGGGCCAGGTCCTCGCGGATCTCGCCCGCGTCGAAGCGCCGCCACATCGCCATCGCGCTGCGCCGCGGCCAATAGTTGACCCCGAGCGAGAACCGCATCCCCGACAGGGTACCCCATGCAGGCGGCCCGAACGCGGGTCAACGTGGACGCTCCTCGCCGGGTCGGTATCATCATGGGCTCGAAATCCGACCTCGAGACGATGCGGGCGGCGGCGACGACGCTGCAGGAGCTCGGCGTTCCGTTCGAGCTGAAGGTCGTCTCGGCGCACCGCACGCCCGACCTGATGTTCCGCTACGCGAGCGAGGCGGCCGGGCGCGGGCTGGCGGTCATCATCGCCGGCGCCGGCGGTGCCGCGCACTTGCCCGGGATGATCGCGACGAAGACCGACCTGCCGGTGATCGGCGTCCCGGTCGAGTCGAAGGCGCTGCGCGGGATCGATTCGCTGCTCTCGATCGCGCAGATGCCGGCCGGCGTCCCGGTCGCGACGATGGCGATCGGCGGCGCCGTCAACGCCGCCCTCTACGCCGCGCGCATCCTGGCCCTGCACGACCCGGACTTGGCCCGCCGCCTGGCCGAGCGCAGCGCGCGGATCGCCGCCGAGGTCGAGGCGAGCGAGCTGTGATCCGCACCATCGGGATCCTCGGCGGCGGCCAGCTCGGGCGCATGCTGACCCTCGAGGCGAAGCGGATGGGCTTGCGCGTCGTGACGCTGGAGCCGTTTCCGAACTCGCCGACCGGGCAGGTCGCCGACGAGGAGATCGTCGCGGCGTACGACGACCTGCGCGCGATCGGCGAGCTCGGCGCGCGCAGCGACGTCGTCACCTACGAGTTCGAGAACATCCCGCTCGAGTCGGTGCTCGCGCTCGAAGCCGACCGGCGCATCGTCCACCCCGGTTCGCGCGCGCTGCGGATCACCCAAGAGCGTATCCTCGAGAAGACCTTCGTGCGCGAGTGCGGCCTGGCGACCGCCGAGTTCGTCCCGGTCCGCAGCCGCGAGGAGCTCGACCTCGCGGCGAGCGAGATCGGTTTCCCCGGCGTCCTCAAGACGACGCTGGGCGGGTACGACGGGAAGGGGCAGTGGGTCGTGCACGGCCCGGCCGACGTCGCGCGCGCCTGGTCCGAGGCGAAGGGCCGGGCGCTGATCTGGGAGCGGCTGATCGCCTTCGAGCGCGAGCTGTCGATCATCGCGGCGCGCAACGAGCACGGCGAGATCGTCGCCTTCCCGACCTCGGAGAACCAGCACGACCACGGCGTGCTCGCGACGACGATCGTCCCCGCCCGGATCGATCCGGCGGTCGCCGAACGCGCGCGCCGCGCGGCGGTGACGATCGCCGAGCGGCTGGCGATCGTCGGCACGTTCTGCGTCGAGTTCTTCCAGCGTGGCGACGAGCTGCTGGTCAACGAGATCGCGCCGCGCGTCCACAACAGCGGCCACTACTCGCTCGACGCGACGCAGATCAGCCAGTACGAGCTGCACGTGCGCGCGATCTGCGCGCTGCCGCTGGTCGAGCCGCGCCTGTTCCGCCCGGCCGTGATGGTCAACATCTTGGGAGCCGGGGCCGGCGACACGCTGGGCGGGCTCGACGTGCTCTTGCGCGAGCGCGACCTCAAGCTGCATCTCTACGGCAAGGCGCACGCCGCCCTGCGCCGCAAGATGGGCCACTTCACGGTCCTCGGCGAGACGGTCGACGACGCGCTGGCCAAAGCCGAGCGCGGCCGCCGCACGCTGCGCTGGATCGACGACCGCGCCGCCGCGCTGCACTGAGCGAGCTACTGCTCGACGACCGATCGTTCGATCGCGGCGCGATCGGCGACGAGTTCGATCGCCGTGATGCGATCGTTCTCGATCGCGAAGCGAAACAAGACCCGCACCGTCCCGTCGTGCGTCCATGCTGCGCCCGGTTGGCCGTCGATGAATACCGGCTGCGCGGCGCGCGCCCGGCGGGAGAACGTCCGCGCAACGGCATCGGCGCCTTCGACGCCGGTCTCCAGACGATCGCTCTGCCAGTACTCCGCGCCGCCCATCGCCAAGACGGCGGCATCGGCGCGAAGCACCGCGCCGGGGTCGAGCAGCGCGAGCAGCGCCGAGAAGTTTCCTGCCCGCGAGGCGGTGAGGAACGCGCGCACGAGCTCGTCGTGCCGCCGCGTCACGGCGTCGCGGTCGACGGATGCGCCGCGGACGCGGCGGCGCGCACGGCTGGCGAGCTGCCGTGTCGCCTCAGGCGTCCGTCCGACGATCGCCGCGATGTCGTCGAAGGGGACGTCGAACACGTCGTGCAGCACGAACGCAACCCGCTCCGCCGGCGGCAGCGCGTCGAGCAGGATCAGCAGGGCCACGCCGATCGCATCAGCGACGAGCGCCTCGTCCTCGGGGAGCTCGTCGGGCGCGGCCGAGGCGAGGTCGCGACGCGGGTCGTCCGGCGTGAGCTCCTCGCGCCGGCTCTCGCGCCACCTCAGCGCGTCGAGGCAGACGCGCCCGACGACGGTCGTCAGCCAGCCGTCGAGGTTCGTGACCCCCGCGACGTCCGCGCGGCCGACACGCAGCCAACTCTCTTGCAGCGCGTCATCGGCTTCTGCCGCCGAGCCGAGGATCCGTTGCGCAATGCGCTGCAAGCGCGGCCTCGCCGCTTCGAAACGCTCGGCGAGCCACTCGTCACGTTTCACCGCGCTCGATCCGTCATATCAGTGGAAGGAGTACCAAGCGTGAAGGACGTCTCCCTGATCATCTATTCGGTCGCCGACATGACCGGCGCCAAGCGGTTCTTTCGTGAGCTCATTGGGGCCGACCCCTACGTCGACGGAGCGCCGTACGTCGGCTACAAGAGCGGCGAGATCGAGATCGGCCTGGTCCCGACGGGCGGGAAGCGTGAGCCGACCACAATCCCCTACTGGACGGTGGACGACATCGCGGCGACCGTGAAGGCGCTCGAGGGCGCAGGAGGTACCGTCGTGCAGCAGATCACGGACGTCGGTTACGGGCTGCTCGTCGCCAGCATCAGAGACTCCAACGGAGCGACCGTCGGGTTACGCCAAATGCCGACTGGCGCGTAAAAGCGATGAAGACTGCATCCCAAGAGATCGACGAGCGGATCGCCGAACTCGACGCGCCATCGACTTCTCCGAGAACGACAAGATCGACAAGCGTAGTCACTCGAGGTGGTCGACGTCGCGCTCGTAGAGCGGGTGGCGTGGTTTGGGTGGGAGGTCGGTGAAGGCTTGCGGGCGGTCCCACCAGTCGTGCTCGCGCCAGCGGAGTTGTTCCGCGCTTGGCGGCGGCGGCGTGCGCAGGCGCAGCGCGTCGGCGTAGGCCGCCAGGTAGCGGTCCGTCATGCGTTCCAGCGAGAAGGTCGTCTCGACGTGCGTGCGACAGGCGCGGCGCGAGAGCGAGGCGAGCTGCGGAACGCGCGCGACGGCGTCGTCGAGGTCGTCGCAGAGGAAGCCCGTCACCCCGTTGACGACGATCTCGGGGATCGAGCCCATCCGCGCGCCGAGGACCGGCGTCCCGCAGGCCATCGCCTCGATCAGCGTCAAGCCGAAGCGCTCGGGCCGCGTCGTGAGATGGACCAGCGCGAGCGCGCCGCCGACCAGCTCGTCGCGCGCCGCGCCTTGCACGTGGCCGAGCAGCTGCACGGCGTCGCCGTCGACGTGCGGGGCGACCCGCTCGCGAAAGTACGCCTCGTCGTGCGGGATGCCGGCCAGTTTTAAACGCACGCCTGCGCGCCGCGCAACCTCGAGCGCGAGGTGCACGCCCTTCTCGGGATGGAAGCGGCCGAAGAAGAGCAGATACTCGCCGGGCGTCGCGCAGAAGGTCCACTGCGTCGGATCGACGCCGTTGTAGGTCGTGGCGAGATAGGCTAGGCCCGGATCGCGGTCGGCGTCACTGATCGAACAGAAGAACGAGCGCGCTGCGCCGGCGTAGTAGGCGCCCAGCACGTTCGGCGAGGAGAAGCCGTGGACGGTGGTGAGCAACGGCGGCGCCGCCGTCGCGAGCGCGTACAGCAGCGGCTTCCAATCCAGGTTGTTGTGGATCAGGTCGAACTCGCCGGCGCGCGCGAACAGCGAGGCGACGTGCAGCTCGGTGCAGACCTCGGCGTTCAGCCCGGGGTCTTCGTTGAGGCCGACCGGGACGACCGACGCCAGCCGGCCGGGGCTGCGCGAGTTGCCGGTCGCGAAGAGCGTGACGTCCAGACCGCGCGCGGCCATCCCCGCGGCGATCGTCGAGGCGACCTGCTCCCAGGGTCCGTAGCCGGGCGGCGGCGAGGGCCACGAGATCGGGGCGAGGACGGCCAGCCGCAGTCCGCGCAGGCCGGCGTCAGGCGCGCTCGTGGGCGATCGCTCCGGCCTTGACGACGACCCGTGGGTCGCGCAGCGCGCGCACGTCGGCGCTCGCGTCGCGCTCGAGCAGCAGCAGATCGGCCGGGCGTCCCACGGCGAGGACGCCCGCCTCGACGCCCAGCAGCGTGCCCGCGCTCGCGGTCGCCGCCCCGAGCGCCTGCAGCGGCGTCATCCCGAGCATCGTGACCATCAGCTCGACTTCGTAGGCGTAGTTCTGATGGTAGTTGTACGGCGTGCCGGCGTCGGAACCGCCGGCGATGCGCACGCCGGACCGCCAGGCCCGGGCGATGTTCGTGCCGGCGCGCTGATAGAGTTCGGTCGCCTTGCGCACGACGAAATCCGGCTGTGCGCCGGAGGCCGCGTTCTCGTAGATGCAGACGACGGCCGCGAGCGTCGGCACCAGCGCGGTGTCGCGCTGCCGGAACAGGGCGATCGCCTCGTCGTCGAGCAGATGCCCGTGCTCGATCGAGTCGACCCCGGCCCGCAGCGCGTTCTTGATCCCGCTCGTCCCGATCGCGTGCGCGGCGACGCGCAGGCCGTGCGTATGCGCCTCGTCGACCGCGGCCCGCATCTCCTCTTCGCTCAACTGATCTTGTCCGGGGACGGCGCCTTTGGTCAGCACACCACCGGTCGCGACCAGCTTGATGCAGGCGGCGCCGGCCTTGCGCTGCTCGCGCACGCCCTTGCGCGCGTCCCACGGGCCGTCGGTCTCGCGGCCGATGAAGAAGCCGTGGCCGCCGGTCATGCACAGCGCGCGTCCGGCCGGCAAGATCGTCGGCCCGACGTGCTCGCCGCGTGCGATCGCGTCGCGGACCGCGATCGCCGTGCCGTCCGCCGCACCGAGATCGCGCACGGTGGTCACGCCGGCGCGCAGGGCGAGCCGGGCGTTCTGCGCGGCGTAGAGCACGCGGTCGAGCGGCGTGCGGATCAGGTAGGGGAGCTGGATGTCCGGCTCGCCGTTGACCTCGAGGTGCGCGTGGCAGTTGATCAGGCCGGGGACGACGCAGGCCGCCTCCAGCGTCCGCTCGGCCTCGAACTGCACGTCGCCCGGCAGGATGCCGGCGATCCGGTCGCCGTCCAGCAACAGGGTGACGTTCGTGCGCGGTGGCGCCTCGGTTCCATCGCACAGGGTACCGGTCCGGATCGCGGTCGTCACGCGGGGCCTCGGGGATTCATCCGGCCCGGTCTTCCCGCTCCGCGGCCGGACTACTTGTTGTCGGCCCGGCGGCGGCGCTCCCGGAGTCGACCGGCTCGCCGCGCAGAAACTTCGCGATCAGCGCGACGCAGCGCGGCCAGACCGAGTCATCGTGCCGAAAGCGGCGGAAGATCGTCGCGAACGAGTTCGAGGTCGCGCCCAGGTTCAAGTGGTTCGCGCCGTCGTCGTCGATCGTCGTGCAGGGCAACGCGCCGTCGAGCGACGCGGACTCGATCATCACGACGCCGTCGCTCTGCAACTCGTACTTCGGCATGCGGCCGGCGATGGAGAGCAGCCGGTGCCCGGCCGGTGCGATCCAGGGCGGACCGTCCAGCTTCCAGCGCTGCTTGCGGGGGTTGTCCGGGTCGGGGACCCAGTGCCCGGTCGTCGCGTTGAGCCAAGTGAGGAACGGCGAAGCGACGTCGAGGTCGGCCAGCACCTGCGAGGGCACGCGGGCGATCCGCAGCGTGTGCGCGGCGTAGTTCGTGATCAGACCGCCGTTCGGCGCGGCGATCTGCACGCTCGCCGCGATCTCGTGCGCGCGTTCCGGGTAGGCGCGCAGAAAGCCACGGTTGACCAGGCCGCCCATGCTGTACCCGACCGTCGCGATGGGAAAGACATCGTCGCCTTCGCGATCGCGCAGGCGGTCGATAAACGCAGCGAAGCGGTCGACGCGCGGGCGCAGCGGATCGTCGCCGTCGCTCGGGAAGAGCGTGCAGTCGAAGCCGAACGAGCTCAGGCCGCCGATGCCGTGCCGCCCATCGGCGAAGGCCTGCATCCGCGCTGCGGCTTCGTTCCATCCGGCGAGCAAGATGACGCGCATCGACCCTAGGTGCCCAGCGTGACCAGCAACGCGCCGCCGGCGACGACGTCGCCCGGCTTGACCCGCACCTCACGCACCGTCCCGGCCGACGGGGCTTCGATGCGGTGCTCCATCTTCATCGCTTCCAAGACGATCAGCAGCGCGCGCGGCTCGACCTGGGCGCCCGGCTCGACCGCGACGCTGACGATCTTCCCGGGCATCGGCGCCGTCACGTCGCCCGAGGCCGACGCGTACGCCGCGTGCTCGGCGTCGGCGCTCGGCGGCGCCGGCCAGGTCCAGCGCACGAGCCGCCCGTCGAGTGCGACGGAGCCGCCGTCCGGCCCGACGCTGGCGCCGCGCGCGTCGGGCGCGAGCGTCCCCTGCAGGTCGCCCTCGAGCGTCCAGTCCGTCCCATCGTAGTTGGCGCGCGCGCGTACGGTCTCGCCGTCGAGGACGAACGCGAGCGGCAACCCGATGCCGCCCAGCCGCCAGTCGTCGCCCTGCGCGAGCAGTGCCGCAGCGACGCGACGCTTCGCCGCCGCGTCGGCGCGCGGCGTCGCCAGCGCGTAGCTCGGTAAGCGTTCCTCGAGGAAGCGCGTCGTCGTCGTCCCCGCTCGAAAGACGTCGTCGCCGGCGATCGCGCGCAGCAGCGGCAGGTTCGTCGCGATGCCGGTGACGGTCGTCTCGCGCAGCGTCGCCTCGAGCCGCGCGATCGCGGCGGCGCGATCGGTGTCCCACACGATGACCTTGGCCAGCAGCGAGTCGTAGAAGACCGGGACCTCGCTGCCGGCGGCGACGCCGCTGTCGAGCCGGACGCCCGGCGCGCGCGGGACGTCGAAGGTGGCGATCGTCCCGGCTTGCGGCAGGAAGTCGTGCGCCGGATCCTCGGCGTTGAGCCGCGCCTCGATCGCCCATCCGCGCGGGACCAAGTCCGCTTGCGCGAAGCGCAGCCGCTCCCCGCTCGCGATCCGCAGCTGTTCGTGGACGAGGTCGACGCCGTAGACGAGCTCGGTCACCGGGTGCTCGACCTGCAGCCGCGCGTTCATCTCCAAGAAGTAGAACGCGCCGTCGGCGTCGAGCATGAACTCGACCGTGCCGGCGTTGGTGTAGCCGACGCTGCGTGCCGCCTCGAGCGCCGCCTCGCCCATCCGCGCGCGGAGCGCGGGGTCGAGCGCGCCGCTGGGCGCCTCCTCGATCACTTTCTGGTGACGGCGCTGGATCGAGCACTCGCGCTCGCCGAGATGGACGGTCGTGCCGTGCGTGTCGGCCAAGATCTGGAACTCGATGTGCCGCGGCCGCGCGAGGTAGCGTTCGAGCAGGACCGCGTCGTCGCCGAAGGCCGCCTGCGCCTCGCGCCGCGCGCTCGCGAGCGCCTGATCGAACTGCGCCAGGTCCTCGACGACGCGCATGCCGCGCCCGCCGCCGCCGGCCGAGGCTTTGATCAAAACCGGCGGCCCGATCAGGGCGGCCTGCGCGCGCAGCACGGCGTCGGCCTGATCGTCGCCGTCGTACCCGGGGACGACCGGGACGCCGCGCGCGCGCACCCGCCGCTTGGCGTCGATCTTCGAGCCCATCGCCGCGATCGCCTCAGGCGTCGGACCGACGAAGATCAGCCCGGCGTCGCGGACGAGTTGCGCGAACGGCGCGCGCTCGGAGAGGAAGCCGTACCCCGGATGGACCGCGTCGGCGCCCAGCGCGATCGCCGCGGCGACGATTCGCTCGCCGTCGAGATACGACTCGCTCGCCGGGCCGGGCCCGATGCGCAGCGTCTCGTCCATCGCCGTCCGGAAGAGTGCGTGCTCGTCGGCGTCGGAGAAGACGCCGACCGGCGCGATCCCCAGTTCGCGCGCGCCGCGCGCGATGCGGATCGCGATCTCGCCGCGGTTGGCGATGAGCAGGCGCCGGATCATCGCGCGGTCCAGCCGGGCGCGCGGCGTTCGAGGAAGGCGCGCAGTCCCTCCTGACCCTCGGCGCTGGTGCGCAGGCGCGCGATCGCGCGCGCCGTCAGCGCGCGGCTCTCTTCGTAGCTTGCCGCGGCGACCAGCGGGATCAGTGCCTTGGCGGCCGCGACGGCGGCCGGGCTCGCGCTCTCGAGCTCGGCGGCGATCGCGTCGACGGTACCATCGAGCGCGTCGCCCGAGGCGACCTCGTGGACCAGCCCGATCGCCAGCGCCGTGTGCGCGTCGAAGCGCTCGCCGCTCAGGAACAGCCGCCGCGCGTTGCCGACGCCGATCTTCGCCAACACGAACGGCGAGATGACGGCCGGGATGAGGCCGAGCTTCGTCTCGGTGAAGCCGAAGATCGTCTCGCCCTCGGCGACGACCGCGTCGGCGACCGCGCAGAGTCCGGCGCCGCCGCCGAGCGCCGCGCCATGGACGCGCGCGATGACCGGTTTCGGGCAGCGGTCGATCGCGCGATACATGTCCGACATCGCCTCGGCGTCGCGCACGTTCTCCGCCTCGGAGAGGTCGAGCGAGGCACGCATCCAGTTGACGTCGGCGCCGCCGCAGAACGCTTTCCCCTCGCCGGCCAAGATCACGACGCGCACGCTCGGGTCGTCTCCGAGGGCGAGGAACGTGTCGCGCAGCTCGGCGATCAACGCGGCGTCGAAGGCGTTGCGCACGTCGGGCCGGGTCAGCGTCACGCGGACGCGCCCCGCCTGCCGGATAAGTCGGAGGACGGCTTCGGGCACGAGCCCGCGTTCCACGATTCGCAAGGGGCGGCCTCGTGCGGTGGGAACCTTCTTGGTCGTTATGGTTCGCGTCCGTCCCCTCGTCGCCGTGGCGCTCGGCGCCGCACTCCTCGGTCCGCTCGCGCCGGCCGGCGCGCAGCCGCAGGCGCCCAGCGTCGAGGTCGTCCGCGCGACGCTCCCCGACGGGATGCAGGTCGTCGTCCTGCGCGACACGCTCGCGCCGGTCGTCTCGACCTGGATGAACTACCTGGCCGGCGCCGACGACGAGACGGTGACCGGGACGGCGCACGCGCAGGAGCACATGCTGTTCCGTGGCAGCCGAACGCTCGGCGCGTCGCAGTTCGCGGAGACGACCGCGGTGACCGGCGGGACGCTCAACGCCGACACCGAGAACGAGGTCACCCAGTTCTTCTTCGAGGTCCCGGTGCGCGATCTCGACATCGCGCTGCGGCTCGAGCGCTCGCGCGCGACCGGCATCCTCGACTCGCAGACCGGCTGGGACCAAGAGCGCGGCGCGATCACCCAAGAAGTGACCCGCGACAACTCCAGCGCCAGCTACCGGCTCTACACCAAGGTGATCGAGCACCTCTTCGCCGGCACGCCGTACGCCGACACGGGTCTGGGGACGGTGGCGAGCTTCAAGGCGCTCCAGGCGCCCGATCTGCGGCGCTTCTACGACCGCTGGTACCACCCCAACAACGCCCTCTACGTGATCGCCGGCGACGTCGATCCGCAGGCGACGATCGCCAAGGTGAAGGCGCTCTGGGCCGACGATCCCGCCGTCCCGGTGCCGCCGCAGCCGGCGGTCAGCTTGGGGCCGCTCGTCCCCGAGACGCTGCGCGACTCCAGCTCCGACCCGATCACGCTGGCCTTCATCGCCTATCGCGTCCCGGGCTACGCGAACCCGGATTACTACGCGTCCGAGATCCTCGCGGACGTGTTCAACAGTCCGCGCGGCGCGCTCTACGATCTGCAAGCGTCGGGGAAGGCGCTGCAGACGTTTGCACAGGCGCAGACGTATCCGGCGGCCGGCGTCTCGTTGGTCGGCGCGGCGGTGCCGGTGAGCACGAAAGGCGACGACGCGGTCGCCGAAGTCGAAGCCGTGATCGACCAGTACAAAGCGAGCGGCGTGCCGGCCGAACTGGTCGAGGTCGCCAAGCGCCGCGAGCTGGCGCAGGCGCAGTTCGGCGTCAACTCGATCAGCGGCTTGGCCTCGACCTGGAGCCAGACGCTGGCCGTCGAGCACCGCACCCCCGACGACGACCTGGCCGGGTTGGCGCAGGTCAGCGTCGCCGACGTGAACCGCGTGCTGCGCACGTATTACGACAACGCGACGGCGACCGTCGCCATCGCGACGCCGAAGGAGGCGGCGGCCGGCTCGGCGTTCGGCGGGCGCGAGGGCGAGAACAACACCGTCATCCCCAAGCCGAACACGCCGCTGCCGGCGTTCGCCCGCGACGTGCTCGCGCACCTGAGCGTCCCGCCCGCGACCATCACGCCGACGCTCCAGACGCTGCCCAACGGGCTGCGGCTGGTCGTCGTCCCCTCGCAGATCTCGAAGACCGTCGTCTTGCGCGGCATGGTGCTGCACAATCCGGGGACGCAGGACCCGCCGGGCAAAGACGGGATCGACGAGATCACCGACAATCTGTTCGAGTACGGTACGTTGACCGATGACCGGCTGGCCTACCAGTCAAAGCTCGACGCGATCGCGGCCGACGTCTCGGCCGGCACCAACTTCGGTCTCGACGTGCTGGCCAGCGACTTCGATCGCGGGGTCCAGCTGCTCGCCGACGACGAGTTGCATCCGCGCCTCCCGGCCGACGCGTTCGAGATCGTCAAGCAGCAGGTCGTCGGCGAGTTGACCGGGACCGTCGCCAGCCCCGGCTATCTGGCCGGCCGCGCGCTGGCCGATGCGCTCTATCCACCCGGCGATCCCGCGCGCCGCAGCGCGACGCCGCAGACGGCGAGCACGGTGACGCTCGACGACGTGCGCGCGTACTACGCCGCGTCGTACCGGCCCGACCTGACCACGATCGTCGTGATCGGCGACGTCACCCCCGAGGCGGCGCGCGCGACGGTCGAGCGATACTTCGGCGCCTGGCAGGCGACCGGGCCGACGCCCAGTGTCTTCCCGCCGGCGATCCCGCCGAACCGGCGTTCGACCGCCTACATCCCGGCGACCGGCCGCATCCAAGCCGACGTGACGCTCGGCGAGACGCTCGGGCTCACCTTCCGCGATCCGGACGTCCCGCTGCTCCAGCTCGCGAACACCGTTCTGACCGGCGGCTTCTACGCCTCGCTGCTCTACCACGACCTGCGGGAAATCCACGGCTACGCCTACACCGTTGAGTCGGTGTTGTCACCCGGACGCAATCGCAGCCGCTTCACCATCGCCTACGGCGCCGACCCGCAGAACGTCGCGCCGGCGGCGCGCCTGGTCGTGCACGATCTGACCGCGCTGCAGCGCCACGCGCTCGATCCGAGCCGGTTGCAGCGCGCCAAAGCGCTGGTCGTCGGCGCGTTCCCGGTCGCCCACGAGTCGTACGAGTCCGTCGCCGACGCGCTGATGGAGTACGCCTCGATCGGCCAACCGTTGGACGAGGACCGTCGCGAAGCGCAGGCGCAGGTCGCGGCGAGCCCGGAGCAGGTTCGAGCGGCGATGGCGCGCTGGATCCGCCCGAACGACTTCGTGCAGGTCGTGCAGGGCCCGCCGGGCGGCCGCTAGCCCGTGCGTAAGCGCGCTTACTGCCCGTCTCCCGCAGGGCGTGGTAGCATACCGTCATGACGGATGCCAACAAGGTCTGGTACCTGCGGCAGAACCGGCTTTTCGCCCAGAGCACCGACGACGGCGTCGCGCAGGCCGAGCACCTGTTCACCATGTGTGAGATGCCGCGCGGCACGCACGTCTTCGACCAGGGCGATACGACCCGCATCGTCTACTTCGTCAAGCGTGGCGCGGTGCGGATCGCGCGGCTGACCGAGGACGGCAAGGACGTCACCGTCGCCCTGCTCGGCCCCGGCGACCTGTTCGGCGAGGAAGTGCTGTTCGGCGACCAGCCGCGCACGACGGTCGCCGTCGTCGTCGAGGATGCGCTGCTCTGCACCTCGCGGGCTGAGGACGTCTTCGCGTTGATGACGCGCGACCCGGCGCTCGCGCTCAACGTCGCGCGGCTGCTCAGCGACAAGCTCGACGCCGCGCGCTCGACGATGGAAGACCTGGCCTACGCGCGGATCGCCGACCGCATCGAGCACCTCTACCGCAAGCTGGCCCTGGAGCACGGCGTCCCGGTGCGCGGTGGGACGAAGATCGCGCTGCGGCTGACCCACGCCGACGTCGCCTCGCTGGTCGGCAGCACGCGCGAGACGGTCAGCCTCGAGATCGCCAAGCTCGTCGACGCGGGCCGGCTGCGCCTCGAAGGGCGCTCGGTGATCGTGCCGGCGCAGATACCGGCATGATCGCCGCGCTGCTCGCGATCGGTCTCGCCCCGCTGTTGAGCGGCGGTACCTGGGCGAACGCCGCCGGACCGCCGCCGACGCAGGGCCGCGTCACGATCGTCGACGTCTTCACCTTCGCCTGCATCAACTGCCAGCACGTCACGCCCGAGCTGCGACGGCTGCGGGCGGCGTACGCGCCGAGCGACCTGGCCGTCATCGGCGTCCACACCCCGGAGCTGCCCGAGGAGCGCGTTCACCCCAACGTCGTCGCCGCCTTGCGTACGCAGAGCGTCACCTGGCCGGTGGTCTACGACGACGACCAGCGGCTATGGAACGCCTTCGGCGTCAACGCCTGGCCGACGCAGCTCGTCTTCGACCGGCACGGCCGGCTGCGAGCGACGATCGTCGGTGAAGGCTACGACCGCGAGCTCGAGCGGGTCGTGCGCGAGCTGGTCGGCGAGCACGCGTGACGCCGGGCCGCAACGTCTACCGCCACTCGGTCGCGGCGCGCTTCAGCCACTGGCTGTGGGCGCTGGCGATCTTGGTATTGGTGATGAGCGGATTGCAGATCTTCAACGCCGCACCGTATCTGGACGCCTCCGACAAGAGCGACGTCACCCACCGGGTGCTGTGGTTCCGCGCCGCGCTGGTCGACGGCCGTCCGCAAGGCACGACGACGGTCTTCGGCCACACCGTGGTGACGACCAACTTCTTCGGCTACACCGACGACGGCGCGGGCGGCGCGGCGGCGCGCGCGTTTCCCGGCTGGATGACGATCCCCGGGCCGCAGGACCTGGCCGGTGGCCGGCTGTGGCATTTCTTCTTCGCCTGGATGCTCGTGCTGGCGATGTTCGTCTACCTGGTCAGCGCGGTGGCGCGCGGCTCGCTGTCCGAGCTGCTGCTGCGGCCCTCCGATCT
>JBEKLD010000024.1:0-26433 GCA_050010375.1 Vulcanimicrobiaceae bacterium | reverse complement strand
GCGGCCTACACGCTGGTGCTGTTCGTGCTCTTCCCGCTGGTCGTGCTGACCGGGATGGCGCTCTCGCCGGGGATCGACGCGGCCTGGCCTTGGCTGACGTCGCTCTTCGGAGGCCGCCAGTTCGCGCGGCTGTGGCACTTCGTCTTCATGGGGATCCTGGTGGCGTACACCTTCGGTCACCTGTTGCTCGTGGCGACGACCGGTGCGTGGAACAACGTGCGCTCGATGGTGACCGGTTGGTACGTGCTCGGTCGGAACGACGGGGTCGGACCGTGAGGCGCCGGCTCTTCCTCGCCTCCTCGCTGGCGACGCTGGGATTGACGGGGTGCGGCGTGAAGGACGCGCTGACGGAGGGTCCGTTCACCAAGGTGCTCGGCGCGGCCCAGAACTGGGACCTGGCCGTCATCGGGACGCACGGGCTGGCGCGCGAGTATCCCGAGAGCGCGATCACCGCCGACTTCCCGCTCGACAGCCTCGACACGCCGAGCGATCCGAGCTACGTCGCCATGCAGCGCCAGCGCTTCGCTCCGTTCCGGCTGATCGTCGACGGGCTGGTCGCGCGACCGCAGCGGTTGTCGCTGGCCGAGCTGCGCGCGCTCGGCACGACGACTCAGATCACCCGCCACGATTGCGTCGAAGGCTGGAGCGCGATCGGGAAGTGGAGCGGCGTCCCGCTCGCGACCGTGCTCGCGCTCGTGCAGCCGGCGCAGCACGCGCGCAACGTCGTCTTCCACTGCCTCGATCGCGACCAGCTCGGCAACCCATACTACGAATCGCTCGATCTGGTGCAGGCCGCGCATCCGCAGACGTTGCTCGCCACCGATCTCAACGGCGGGCCGCTACCGGCCGATCACGGCGCCCCCGTGCGGCTGAAGATCCCGATCCAGCTCGGCTACAAGAGTGCCAAGTGGGTCGCGCGCATCGAGCTGGTCGCGGCGCTGCCCGGGACCGGCGGCTACTGGGAAGACCAGGGCTACGCCTGGTACGCCGGCATCTGACGCCGCGACGCGCGCGCGGCTAACCGCGCAGCGCGAAGGTCGGTTCGGGCGCGGGGAGCGCGTCGGCGAGTTGGAACTGATCGACCAGATTGTCGAGCGCCTCCGTCTGCTCGCGCAGCGCGCGGGCCGTCGCGTCGATCTGCTGGACGCCCGTGGCGAGCTCGCTGGTCGCGTTCGCCGCGTGCGAAGACGCGTTCGACTGTTCCTCGGCCGTACGCGCGACGGGATACATCAGATCGGTCACGCTCTGCGTGGTCAGCCGCATCTCACCGGCCGCGGCGGCGTTCTCGCCGATCGCGGCGGCGACGCTGGCGATGTTCTCGGTCAGCTTCTGCGAGGAGTTGCGCATCGAGCCGGCGCGGCGGGCGAGGTCGTCGGCAAACTCGGTCGTCGTGCGGATCGCTTGCGCGACGGCGGTCAACGCGGTCGAGGCGCGCTCGGAGACGGCGATCCCTTCGGACATCGAGCTGCTCGAGCCGCGCATCGCCTCGGCGGCCGTCAGCGTCTCGCGCCGAATCGCCTGGAGAATCGACGAGATCTCTTTCGTTGCGGCGGTGCTGCGCTCGGCGAGCTTGCGGACCTCGTCGGCGACGACCGCGAAGCCGCGGCCGTGCTCGCCGGCGCGGGCGGCCTCGATCGCAGCGTTGAGCGCGAGCAGGTTCGTTTGATCGGCGATCTCCTCGATCGTCGAGACGATCTCGCTGACCGCGCTCGACCGGCCTTCGAGCGCGACCATCGCGTTGGCGGCCTTCTTCGAAACCTCGCCGAGATCGCGCATCGCGCGCTGGGTCGCCTCGACCGCGGTCTCGCCGGCACTGGCCTCACTCGAGGCGCCGCGCGCGGCACCGGCGAGTGAGACGCCGGCCTCCGAGAGGGTCGTGATCTCGCGGTCGAGCGACTCGATCGCGAGGGCCGCTTCCTGGATCCCGGTCGACTGCGCGTTCGCGCCGTCGGCGATCGCTGCCGCGGCGCGCGCCAGCTCCTCGATCGCGGCGCTGGCTTGGGAGATCTTGCCGGCTTGGTCGCGCGAGCCGCTGGCGACTTGATCGACGGTGCGCGCGATCGACTCGACCGCTTGCGAGGCCTGCGCCGCCGACGAGGAGGCCTGGTCGCTCGCCAGCGCGACGCCGCGCGAGGCGCGCGCGACGCTGCCGATCGCGCTGCCGAGCCGTTCGGCCGCCGCGGTGAGGCGTTCGCCGATCGTCGCGAAACCGTCGACCAATGCGTCGTAGGCGTGCCCGAGGTCGGCGATCTCGTCGCGGCTGGCGTCGCGGATCGTCGCGCGCTCGGAGCTGAACGCGATCCGCAGATCGCCGTCGGCGAGGCGGTCGAGCGTCGAGGCGAGCCGCGCGAAGTCGTCGCTGACGACCGTGTCGAGGCGCTGCGAGACGTCGGCCAGACGGTGCCGGATGCGGCGGCCGAGCCAGACCGCGAGCAACGCCGAGATCGCCAGCGCCACCACGGCCAGGCCGACCATGAAATACTCGACCGCGCGCGTGCGGTCGTCGAAGGACTGGCTGGAGGCGACGGCGGCCGTGTTGGCCACCTTGACCAGATCGTCGAGCGCCGAGTCGAGTTCCGCCTGATCGTTGCTGCTCTCCGAGAGCGCGGCCGCGATCGGCGCGGCGGCGCCGGTCTGCTGTCCGCCGTAGGCGGCGACGACGGCCTTCGGGTCTTTCCTCACCGACTCGATGACGATCTTGTTCTTCTGCTGGATCGCGTCGAGGTACGAGGTGATCCCCGGCGCGGCGTCCTTGATGGCCGGGACCACGTTGGCATGGGCGGTGACGAACTTGAGGTCGTCGAGGCTGGCGGCGCCGGCGTCCTGGTACTCGCTCAGCGCCATCGGGACGCGGGTCAGCGCGAAGCGGCCCAGCGCCTCGCGTTGCGTCTCGTTCTGCAAGTGGATGTCGCGGATCTTCGCCCGCAGACTCGTCTTCAAAAGGACGTCGTTCTTGGCGGCCTTCGTCGCTTCGAAGCCGACGATGACCGCGGCGACGCCGAATGCCAATAAAATGATCGGCACGGCGAAACCGGCCGCGATCTGCGTCCCGATCCGCAACCTCATACCAAGGGCGTCGGCGAAGGGGGCGAGGCGATTTAGCCTTCTTAACAATTCCCGGCCCGCTATTTTTTTGGCACACCGACCGGCTCGTCGAGGGCTCGCTCGCTTCGAGCGGGACCGTTTACATCCGGAAGACGCCGAACGTGGTCGGCCGCGCCGGCGCGTAGCGCGCGGCGTTCAGCCCGATACCCAGCACGCGGCGGGTGTCGAGCGGGTCGATGATCCCGTCGTCCCACAGGCGGGCGCTCGCGTAGAACGGGTGACCTTCGCGCTCGTACTTCTCGAGGATCGGCGCCGTGATCGCCTCCCGCTCGGCCGGGGTGAGGTCGGGCTTGTGCGCCGCGGCGTCGGCGTTCAGGCGCACGGTCAGCAGCGTCGCGGCGGCCTGCTGGCCGCCCATCACGCTGATCCGCGCGTTGGGCCACATCCAGAGCTGGCGCGGCGAGTAGGCCCGCCCGCCCATCCCGTAGTTGCCGGCGCCGAAACTGCCGCCGATCACGACGGTGAACTTCGGGACCTCGGCGCACGCGACCGCGGTGACGAGCTTCGCGCCGTCCTTGGCGATGCCGCGGTGCTCGTACTCGCGCCCGATCATGAAGCCGGTGATGTTCTGCAAGAACAAGAGCGGGATGCCGCGCTTGCAGCACAGCTCGATGAAGTGCGCGCCCTTGAGCGCCGACTCGCTGAAGAGGATGCCGTTGTTGGCCAGCACGCCGATCGGGTGGCCCTCGATGTGCGCGAAACCGCAGACGAGCGTCGTGCCGTAGCGCGCCTTGAACTCGGCCAGGTCAGAACCGTCGACGATGCGCGCGATCACCTCGCGCACGTCGTAGCTCTGACGCGCATCGGCCGGGATGATCCCGTAGATCTCGCGCGGATCGCGGGCCGGCGGCCGCGGCTCGCGGATCGGCCAGGGGTCGTACGGCCGGCGGTCGAGATGGGCGACGATCTGGCGCACGATCCCGAGCGCGTGCTCGTCGTCGACCGCGTAGTGGTCGGCGACGCCGCTCAGGCGCGTGTGGACGTCGGCACCGCCCAGCTCTTCGGCAGTCACGATCTCGCCGGTCGCCGCCTGCACCAGCGGCGGACCGCCGAGGAAGATCGTCCCCTCGCCTTTGACGATCACGGCCTCGTCGGACATCGCCGGCACGTAGGCGCCGCCGGCCGTGCACGAGCCCATCACGGCCGCGATCTGCGGGATCCCCTGCGCCGACATGCGCGCTTGATTGTAGAAGATGCGCCCGAAGTGCTCGCGGTCGGGGAAGACCTCGGCCTGCAACGGAAGAAACGCGCCGCCGGAGTCGACGAGGTAGACGCACGCCAAGCCGTTCTGCTCGGCGATCTCCTGTGCGCGCAGATGCTTCTTGACGGTCATCGGGTAGTAGGTCCCGCCTTTGACCGTCGCGTCGTTGGCGACCAGCACGCAGTCGGTGCCGGCGATCGTGCCGATCCCGGTGACGATCCCCGCGGCGGGCGCTTCGTCGCGGTACATCCCGTGCGCGGCGAGCGCCGAGAACTCCAAGAAGGCGGTGCCCGGATCGACCAGCCGGTCGATGCGGTCGCGCGCGGTCAGCTTGCCGCGTTTGCGATGGCGCTCGACCGCGGCGACGCCGCCGCCGTCCCGCGCGCGCGCCAGCTCGGCGCGCAACTCCTCGACCGAGGCCGTCATCGCGGCGGCGTTGCGCTCGAAGGCGGGGTCGCGGGCGTCGATCCGGGTCGCAAGCAGGCTCACGCCGACGATTTTAAGGACGGGGTGAGAATATCCATGCCGCGGCGGGCGGAGTGCTTTTTTGAGCATATGCTGAGTGCCGTGGCTGTCCCAACGACGACTCCCGCCTCCTATCGTCCGACCGGCTCGCTCGATGCCGCGGCGGCGCTGCGTCCGTACGCCGGTCCCTGGAACCGACGGCTCGCTGCCCACCTGCTCCGGCGTGCCGGGTTCGGTGGCTCGCCGGCCGACGTCGATCGCTTCACCTCGCTCTCGGCCGCCAACGCGGCCCTCGCGTTGGTGCGCTTCGACGACGCGCCGGCCGAAACGCCGCTGCTGCAGCCGCAGCTCGTCCCGCCGCTGGGCATGTACGCCAAAGACGCGCCGATGGACGATGTCTCGGTCCAGGCGCGCAAGGCCTTCCAGATGCAGAACAACGCCATCCGGCGCGACAACCTCATCGCGTTGCAGACCTGGTGGCTCCAGCGCATGATCGCGGCGCCGAACCCGCTGCAAGAGAAGATGACGCTGTTCTGGCACGGCCACTTCACCAGCTCGCCGGAGAAGGGGACGACCGAACAAGAGCTGCTCGCGCAGAATCAGCTCTTCCGCACCTTTGCGTTGGGCAACGTCCGCGAGCTGACCCAGCGCGTCTCGCAGGACCCGGCGATGCTGCGCTACTTGGACAACAACGTCAACGTCAAGGCGCACCCGAACGAGAACTATGCCCGCGAGCTGATGGAGCTCTTCACGCTGGGGATCGGCAACTACACCGAGCAGGACGTGCGCGAGTCGGCCCGGGCCTTCACCGGCTGGACGTTCCAGCGCAACCCCGACGACACCGGCGCGTTCTTCGCTAGACCGCGTCAGCACGACGACGATCCGAAGACCTTCTTGCACCAGACCGGCAACTTCGACGGCGCCGACATCGTGCGGATCATCTTCGCGCAGCCCGCCTGCGCGCATTTCTTCGCCACCAAGCTGCTGGCGTTCTACGTCTACGAGGATCCCGAACCGGGGCTGGTCGACCAAGTCGCCGCGCTGCTCGTGCGCCACGACTTCGAGCTGCGCCCGGTGATGGCGACCCTGCTGGCCAGCAACGTCTTCTACAGCGAGCGCGCGTACCGCGCGCTGGTCAAGAGTCCGGTCGAGTTCGTCGTCGGCACGCATCAGCTGTTCGGCGTCCCGACGGTGGCGGCGGTCGAGCTGGGCGCGCTGCGCGCGATGGGGCAGATCCTGTTCTACCCGCCCAACGTCAAGGGCTGGGACGGCGGCGCGGCCTGGCTCAACAGCCAGACCGTCCTGACCCGCGAGAACTTCGCCAACGCGATCGCGCAGAACCCGAAGATGACCGCCGACGCGACCTGGATCCAGCCGACGATGCGCACCATGGACCCGCAGCAAGTCGCCTTCATCCTGACCGACACGATGTTGCAGGGCGACTGCTCGCGGGCCGCCCAGGGCCAACTGATCGCCTACCTCTCCGGCGTCGGGCAAACGGCACTGGCGCAACTCTCGGTCGAGAACATCGACGAGCGCGTCCGGGGCGCCGCCTACCTCACCATGGCCATGCCGGCCTACCAGCTCGCGTAAGGACTCGCCATCATGCCTCTGTCACGCACGTCATTTCTCCTCGGTGCGGTCTCCGGGCTAGCCGTCGTCGGCCGGAACGATCACTTCTTCGCGCGCGCCTTGGCGGATGCGCCGTTGCCGGGGGCGCTCGACGACCGCGTGCTGGTCGTCGTCAACCTGCAGGGCGGCAACGACGGGCTCAACACCGTCGTCCCGTTCGGCTCGCCGGACTACTACCGCTACCGGCCCACGCTGGGCATCCCCGCCGCGAACGTGCTGCGGCTCGACGACGTCGTCGGCTTCAACCCCGCGCTCGCGCCGCTCAAGAAGATGTACGACGCCGGGCAGGTCGCGGTCGTGCAAGGCGTCGGCTATCCCAACCCCGACCACTCGCACTTCCGCTCGACCGAGATCTGGCAGACGGCGGCGCCCGAGACGTACGTCTCGACCGGCTGGCTCGGCCGCTACCTCGACGACGCGGGTTTGCCGAGCGACAACCTCTTCAACGCGGTCGCGCTGAGCAACATCTTGCCCGAGGTGCTGGTCGCCCGGCGGACCGACGTGCAGGCGATCGACGCGCTGCGCGGCTACGGCCTGACCAGCGACCGGGTCGCCGTCAACCGTGACGCCTTCCACGAGTTCGCGCAGGACGCGCAGGTGCCGTTCGACTCGCCGTTCTTGGCGCAGGTCGCCGAGATCGAAGATCACGCGCAGCGCGGCGCGCAGGAGCTGCCCAAGCTGGTCGCCGGCTACAAGACCGACGCCACCTATCCGGCGACGCCGCTGGGCCGCAGCCTCGCGCTGGCCGCGCAGATCGTCGGCTCGAAGCTCGGCACGCGCGTGCTCTACGTGCAGCACGGCTCGTTCGACACGCACACGACGCAGCAGCAGACGCAGGACCGGTTACTCGCCGACCTCGCCAACGCGCTCGCCGCGTTCTACGCCGATCTGGCCGCGCACGGCAACGACAAGCGCGTCCTGACGATGACCTTCAGCGAGTTCGGGCGCCGCGTCGCGGAGAACGCCAGCCGCGGCACCGACCACGGCGAGGCGGCGCCGGTGTTCCTGATCGGCGGCGGGATCAAGGGCGGCCTCTACGGCTCGCACCCCGACCTGGCGCAGCTCAGCATGGGGAACCTCCCCTTCTCGACCGACTTCCGAACCGTCTACACGACCGTCATCGAGCGCTGGCTGGGCCGGCCCGCGACCGCGATCGTCAACGGAAACTTCTCGACGCTACCCTTGCTCGCCTAAGTCCAGCAGCGTGCGCACGTCGGCGGCGATCGCGCCGGCCGTGTCCTGCCAGCCGTGCAGCACGCGCAAGCGCCCGTTGGGATCGATCAGGAAGATCGCGCTGGTGTGCTCCAACAAATAGCCGCTCCCGTGAGGGTCGGGGATCCGGCTGTGGTCGACGTGGTAGGCGTAGTAGACCGGGATCAGCTCTCCGGCGCTGCCCGTCAGCGCGACGAAGTGCGGGTTGAACAGCCCGACCCAGCGGGTGAGCACGGCCGGCGTGTCGCGCACCGGGTCGATCGTCACGAAGGCGACGCTGACCCGCGCGCGCTCGGCCGGCGTCAGGGTGCGGTAGACGCGGGCGAGCTGCGCCATCGTCGCCGGGCAGACGTCGGGGCAGTGGGTGTAGCCGAAGAAGAGCACGACGACCCGGCCGCGCTGCGCGGCCAGGTGAAACGGCGCGCCGTGCTGATCGGTCAGCGTGAAGTCCCAGGCCGGCTGGCCCGGCAGGGTGATACCGGTGAAGCGCGGGGCCACCGCGCAGATGACGAGCGCGCCGACGAGCAGCAGCGCCGCCGACGCGAGGCGCAGCGTCCGCTTCACTGGACCTCGATCTTCGCCATCATCCCGCCGTCTTCGTGATCGAGGATGTGGCAGTGATAGACGAACGTCCCGACGATGACCGGGTCGCGGAAGTCGAGCAGCACTTTGGTCAGCGAGGGGATGAGCTGGCCCTGCACCCCGACGCCCTCGGGCGGGAGCACCAGCGTGTCGACCCAGTGCGGTTGCGGGACCGGGACGCCGTTGACGCTCTCGACGATGAAGTGGACCTGATGGATATGAAAGTCGTGCACCTCTTGGGTGTCGTTCTCGAGCGTCCACTCCTCGGTCGTCCCGTGCTGCGAGACGATCGCCGGCGCGGCCGTCGCGCTGTACTGCGCGCCGTTGAGGTAGAAGCCGTTGGCGTCCTCTTCGAACTGGATCGTGTGCTCGGCGCTGGGCGGCGGCATCGTGCTCGCATAGTACTGCGAGCGGCGCAGCGAGGCAAACGGCTTGCGCACCCGCGTCTGGGTGACGCCGTTGTCGGGGTTCGACCAGGTCGCGTCGTCGGCGAGCTGGCCGAGGGTGATCTGCGGATCGGTATCGCCGACCGGTCCCGACTGGAAGCACTTCGAGATCAACGGGGTCGGCGCGGCGGTCCCGGTGACCAAGAACTCGACCCGGCCGGCCGGCGGGATCAGGATGTCGGTCTGCACGATCGTGCTCGGCGCGCCGGGGTAGATCGAGAGCGGGACGCCGTCTTGCGCGACGATCGTCATCGGCTCGCCGCCCAGCGAGAGGTCGAAGTGCCGGTGCCCAGAGGCGTTGAGGACGCGAAACAACTCGGTCTCGCCGGGCCGAATCCCGATCGAGGCCTGGGGTAGACCGTTGATCGTCGGCGTGGCGTCGGTCTCCGGCGCGCACGCGTTGCCGCCCCCCTCGTCGTCGCGCGGCGAGCGTGCCGCCGCGGCCAGCCGGCGCGCGTGCGCGGATTCGCCGGCGGCGAACGAGTTGTCGTTGGGGATGTCGCGCAGGACGATCACACGCTCGCGCAGCCCGGCCGTCGACGGGACGTAGTTCGCGATCCCTTGGATCACGATCGCGCCGGCCATCCCGTTCCCGACCTCCCAGGACGAGAGCCCGTGCGGATGCACGTGGTACCAATACAATCCCGGCGGTTGATCGGGGTTGACTTGGATCGTGTAGTCGAGCGTCCCGCCGGGCGCGGCGAGCGTGGTGATCACGTTGTCGCCGGGGGCGTTCGGCGAGGAGGTGAAGCCGTGAAAGTGCAGGTTCGAGTCGGTCGCGACGCCCGGCGCGCAGAACGCCGGCAGGTCGTTCACGAAATGGATCGTGATCGTGTCGCCGGGCGAGACGCGGATCGTCGGCGCGACCTCGACGCCGTCGAAGAAGAACGCCGGCCGCGCGTCGGCGTCGAACTGCGCGGTCAGCGTCAGCGCGGCGACGCCGTTGACGCTGGCGACCTCCGGCAGGACCGGCAGCGGCGGCGGACCCGCCGCCGCGCTCGTGCCGGCCAACGGCGGAGTCGCGGTATGGCCGCCGCCGCCTCCGCAGGCGACGAGCGCGAGCGCGATCAGCAGCGCGCCGACCCTGCGCACCCGTGACGCGTGCATCAGTAGGCCACCAAGAACGACGAGGAGAGCACGTGGACGAGCTGGCCGAGATAGTTGTGCTCGGCCGTCTCGAACAGCGTCAAGCGCGTGTTGCGCGTCAACCGGTAGCCGAAGCCGCCGGTGTAGGTGCGCGCGAAGGTGGCGTCACGCGTCGCATCCCAGCGAGCGATGGCGAAGGCGCGGTTGCCGAAGAGCGCTTGGCGGACCTGGAGGAAACCGCCGCTGCTCAGCAAGTCGTCGCGATAGACGTCGGCGGCGGTGTCGTTGCCGGTCTGGTAGACGAGGTTGACCTCGGTCGCCCCGCGCGTCCAACCGATCCCGTAGCCGGTGCGCCAGAACCGGTCGGGGATACCGCTGAAGAACTGCATCCCGTTGAAGCCGAAGCCGGCCACGTCGCGCGTCCCGTCGTACCGGTACGCTTCGAGTTCGAAGTCGCCCAGGTCGCGTTGCAGCGTGAGCATCGTGTCGGCGCCGTGCGCCGGCAGACCGGAGGCCGTGTCGTGCCCTTGCAGCACGTTCACCGTCCCGGCCAGCTCCCGCGCCGGGTCGCCGACCGCGACCTGCCCGCCGATCTTGACGTCGAAGAAGTCGAACGGATCGATCCCCGCCGTCTGCTGCCAGATCGCGTACGGCTGCGTCGTCTCGCGGAACGTCTCGGGATCGAGCGGGAGCGGCAAGGTGAACTCGCCGCCACGCAGCGTGATCGGCGTCGGCGCGCCGTCGTTGGTCGCGCGGTAGGCGTACCAGACGTCGCGCGGCCGTCCCGGCTCGCCGCCGTCGACCGCGTAGACCTCGGCCCAGTACGACCCGCGCGGCCCGACCGACCCGCCGGTCAGGAACTCGATCTCGTCGACGATCGCCTTGGGCAGCGGCCCGTGGCCGACGTCGTCCGGATCGGCGGCGCCGGAGCTGGCGTAGCTGTCCTCCATCCGCACCGCGATCGGAAAGACGGCCTTCGGCTTGAGCCCCGGCATCCGATAGCCGTTCGCCAAGAAGAGCTGCCCGAAGGCCGTCAGGTGCGGCACCACCGTGTGGCAGACCTGACACGTCAGCCCGTACCGGTGCGCGAACACCGGGATCGCCCCGGCCGGAACGGGGAGCGCCGACGAAGCGAGGACCAGAGCCACGACGAGGGCCCGGCGCGGGACGAACATAGGCCCTCCGAACGCAAGTGTTAGGAAAGCCTAAATCGCCCCATGAGGTGCTCCTCCCTGCCGGCTGCCACACCGGTGGGCAGGCGACGCGCCGGAAGCCGCGGACGCGCCCCCGAACGGCGGAGCGTGGTTTCGCTGCGCTTTCTCGGCACGGGTGGTGCCCGCTGGGTCGTCGCCAAGCAGATCCGCGCCTCAGGCGGGTTCTGGCTGCACGCCGACGGGACGAACGTCCACGTCGACCCCGGGCCGGGGGCGCTCGTGCGCGCGCTGGGCCACCTGCCCCCGTGCGACCCGGCGACGCTGGACGCGATCGTGCTCTCGCACAAGCACCTCGACCACAGCGGCGACGTCAACGCGATGATCGAGGCGATGTGCCAGGGCGGTTGGCGGCCGCGCGGTGCGATCTGCGCGCCGTTCGATGCGCTGGACGCCGCCAGCGAGCCGGTCGTCCTGCCGTACGCGCGGCGCTTCGTGCCGCGCGAGTGGATCGTCGAGGCGAACGGCGGTCCGTTCGTGGTCGGCAGCGTCGACGTGCGCGCGTCGTTGCGCTTGCAGCACCCGGTCGAGGTGTACGGGTTGCACTTCCGCACCCCGGCTGGGACGGTCTCCTACCTGCCCTGCACGCGCTACTTCGATGCGATCGTCGAGGACTACCGCGCGCATGCGCCGGCGGTGCTGGTGATGAACGTGCTGCGCTTCCGCGACACGATGGACGTCGACCACCTGACCTACGACGACGCGCGGACGCTGGTCGAGGGGATCCGGCCGGAGGTCGCGATCATGTCGCACTTCGGGACGCGGATGCTCGAGCGCGATCCGCGCCGGCTCGCCTACGAGCTCGAGGACGCGACCGGCGTCAAGACGTACGCAGCCTACGACGGCTGGACGTACGATGTCGCTTGAGATCGAGAGCGCGCGGCCGGGCGAGGCGGATCCCTTCTGGGCGGCACACGATCGCGACTGGCGTAGCGAGCTGTGGAACTTCCGCGTCGTCTGGCACGAGCAGACGCACGACGTCCTGGCCCGTGAGGGCGAGACGATCGCCGGCGCGCTGCGGCTGCACGTCGCGGCCTCGCTGGGCACGATCGCTGCGCTCTACGTGCTGCCGGACCGGCGCCGGCGCGGCGTCGGCCGCTCGCTGCTCGCGCGGGCCGAGGAACTGGCGAACTACTACAACTGCCACAAGATGACCGTCGCCGTGCTGCGCGAGCACGATGCGCAGCGGTTCTTCGCGGCCTGCGGCTACCACCTCGAGGCGGTCCTGCCGCAGCACACCTTCAAACTCGACGTCGCGGTGCTGAGAAAGTTCCTGCTCTAAAGGATGGCGCCTGACGGCGCAGCCGCTCGCGCGGAGGCCGGCGGCGATTGAAGAACTCATGGACCGGCCGCCATTCGGGGCCCAGTCCACGATGGTCCGCGAACGCACCGTCGTAGAGGTAGACGTTCCCGCGCTGGCTGATCGCGTTGACCAGCGCGCCGCCGCCGCCGAGCGTCGCGCGCGCGTCGCCGTCACCCTGCTGCGCGATCGTGGTCGGCGCGTCGAACTGGGTGAAGACGCGGCCGCTCTGCGAGTGCGCGACCAGTTCGGCGCCGGCGTTGACGCCGAGCGCGATCGACCCGCTCTCCGACTCGAAGCGCGCCAGTCCCGGCTCGAAGGTCCCGCCGTCGTAGACGATCGAGCCGCTGATCGTCGAGGCTTCGATCTGGGTCGTGCGACAGCGCTCGAACTCGACGCCGGCGGCGTTCACCCGCACCCGGACCCGCTCGAAGTCGTCGTCGGTCAGCGTCAGCTGCCCGTTCTGCTGTTGCAGGAAGGCCGTCGTATCGGCGTCCTCGAGGCGCACGCGCCCGTTGCCCTGCAGCATGAACAGGTTCGCGCCACGGTAGCCGTCGATCGTGGTCTGACCGCCGCCCGAACGGACCTCGAGGATCCCGGTCCCAGCCGGGACGGTCACGACCAGATGCGAGCCGGCCGGTGCGGCGACGGTCACGACGTCGTGCGGGCCGGCGCGGAAGCCGGAGAACGGGAAGTCCTCCGGCGGGAGCAGGCCGGTCCCGATGACCTGACCGTCCAGGCGGTCGACGTAGGCGAAGGGCGGCAGGCGCGCGACCAGCGGCCGGGCCGGCGTCCCCCAGGTCGCCGCCTCCCGGGTCACCGTCGGCGTGACGTCCGGTGAGTCGACCTGCAAGAAGGGACGGTCCCAGGTGCGCACGAGCACGTCGTTCCCGGCGCCGCGGACGAGGATCCGAATGACCGGCTGGTCGGCCAGCAGCATCGACGTCGAATCGGCGACGCCGGGGGCGGCCGATACGAGCCCGAACAGCAGCAGCCCTAGCCCCGCGGCGATCCACCGCGTGGCTAGGGTTCGGAGGACGTCCACCGACCCATGGTAGCGGCGCCGGCCGGGACCCGTCATGAACCGGCGGTGAAGGATTCCGGTTCGGCCGGCAAGCGCACGCGGAAGAGCGAGCCGCCCTCGGGCCGGGATTCGGCCGTCACCGACCCACCGTGGATGCGAGCGATCGAGCGGACGATCGCCAAGCCCAGCCCCGTCCCTTCGACGTTGCGCGCCCGCGCCGGGTCGCCGCGGAAGAAGCGGTCGAACAGTCGGTCGGAGAGCGACTGGTCGATCCCGGGACCGGTGTCGCGGACTTCGAGGATCGCTTGGCCGGGCTCGGCGTGGACCTCGACCTCGATCGTGCCGCGATCGGTGAACTTGATCGCGTTGTCGATCAGGTTGCCGGTCAATTGGCGCAGCAAGCCGGCGTCGCCGAGCACGATCGTCCGCGAGCCCTCCGGGTGGTGGAAACTCAGGCGCAGCCCCTTGGCGCCGGCGCGCTCGGCGGCGTGCGCGACGACGTCGCCGGCGAGCCGTTCGAGGACGACGGGCTCCTTGGGGATCTCGTCGCCCGACTCGGCTTTGGCCAGCGTCAGCATCCCGGAGACCATCGCGGCGAGCCGGCCGCTCTCCTCGGCGATCGCCTCGAGCGAACTGCTCAGGACCTCGGGTTCACGCTGACCCCAGCGCCGCAGCATCTGCGCGTTCGCGTTGATGACGGTCAGCGGCGTGCGCAGTTCGTGCGACGCGTCGCTGATGAACTGCCGCTCGCGCGCGAACGCCGACTGCAAGCGGTCGAGCATCGCGTCGAACGCTGCCGCCAGCCGGCCGACTTCGTCCCGCCGCCGCCAGCGCAGCCGCCGGTTGAGGTGTTCCGAGCCGATCGCGGCGACCTCGGCCGTCAGCCGTTCGATCGGATCGATCGCCGAGGCGGCGACGAAGTAGGCCACGATCGCCACCGCGATCGCCGCCGCCAGCGCGACCATGAACAGGATCGTGCGCGCGCGCGCGATCAGTTGGTCGACGCTGTCGAGCCGTTCGCCGATCTGCGCCAGAACGATCGGCCGGCCCTCGGCGTTGGTGACGACGCGATCCAGCACGAGCATCGTGCCGGGCCGGTTGCCGGCCAGGTGCAGCGCGATGAAGCTGTCGGTCTTGCTCGGCGCAAAGGGCGGCAAGGTGATCCCGCCCAGGTCGGAGCTCTTGCCGAGTGTCTGACCGGTCGGCGTATCGATTTGAATGTATTGGTTCGAAGACGCCCAGCGGTCGAGCGCGACGCGATCGGAGAGGTAGAGCGTCAGCGGCTCTTCGTCGGCAAAACCGTAGCTCGATTCCTCACGCGCGGTCTGCTCGATCTGGTCGGCGGTCTCGGTGAGTTGCAGCTTCGCCTGATCGAGCAGGACCGAGCGCAACGCGAAGTCGATCGCCAGCGCACCGACCACGATCACCACGACGATCAGCGCGGCGTAGAGCGCCGCGATCCGGATGCGAAGGCTGTTCAGGAGTCCTTGAGGGCGTAGCCGACGCCGCGGACGGTCTGGATCAGCTTGTCGGGGAACGGGTCGTCGATCTTCCCGCGCAGGTAGCGGATGTAGACGTCGATCAGGTTCGAGTCGCCCAGGAAATCGCTGCCCCACACGCCGTTGAACAGCTCGTCGCGCGTGTGGACCTTGTTGCGGTGCAGCAACAGGTACTCGAGCAGCGCGTACTCCTTGGCGGTCAGGTGGATCGGCTGGCCACCGCGCACGACTTCGTGACGGTCACGGTCCATGACCAGATCCCAGGCGGTCAACAAGTTCGCCTGCGGCGCTCTGTCGCGCAGCCGGGCGCGGATGCGCGCCAACAGCTCCTCGATCGAGAACGGTTTGACGATGTAGTCGTCGGCGCCGCGGTCGAGGCCGGCGATGCGATCCGGGATGCGGTCCTTGGCGGTCAGCATGATGATCGGGACGCGCGATTTGGCGCGCACCCGACCGGCGACCTCGAGCCCGTCGAGCTTGGGCAGCATCAGATCGAGCACGACCAGATCCGGCTCCTTGAGCGCCTTCTCGAGGCCGGCCAGTCCGTCGGCGGCGGTGTCGACCTCGTAGCCTTCGTGCTCGAGTTCGAGCTTGAGCACGCGCAGAATCTGCGCGTCGTCCTCGACCAACAGGATCTTGTACTTCCGGCCCTCTTCGGGGACCGCCGGGGTCGCGGCGCTCACCGGTTCACCGCACCTCGATCCGGCGCCGCCGGTCCGGCACGCTGAGCTGCACGATCCACCAGGTCGCCGAGACGCCGGCGGCCAGCCACAACACGGTGTTCATCGAGTCCAAACCACTGACGGCGATCACCCGAGCGAGCGTGTCGGTGATCCGTTCCTGCGCGTGCGGCGCCGAGAGCAACACCCAGCCGAACCAGCCGACGAGCGCGGCGGCGATCGCGATCACCCACAGCTCCCAGCCGCGCAAGGCGGCGCGCGGAGCATAGACCGTCCGGGCCAGGATCCGCTGCTGCAGATCGGCCGGGGGCTCGTCCAAGGGGAGCGCCGCCAGGGCGCGGTCGAGGGCGTCGTCGTCCATCATCATGTCGTCAGGGCCTTCCGGAGTTGTTCTTTCGCCCGAAACAGGTGCGTTTTCACTGTTCCCAGCGGAAGGTTTAACACGGTTGCAATCTCGTCGTACTGCTTCCCTTGCAGGTGGTACAGGGTGATGACCGTTCGGTACTTCTCGGGCAGTTGGTCGATCGCCGCTCGGAGGCGCCGGGCCTCGTCGTTGCGCTCGGCCAACAGCGCCGGTCCGGCACCGGGGTCGGCCCGGTCGGGGAGTTCGTCGCCGGAGAGCCGCTTGCGCCGGGCCAGCCGATCGCAGCAGAGCCGGTAGCAGATGGTGAAGATCCAGGTCGAGAACTTCGCCCCCGGCCGGAAGCTGTGGAGCGCCCGGTAGGCTTTGAAGAACGCCTCCTGGGTCGCGTCCTCGGCCTCGGTCGAATCCCGCAGCGTCCGGGCGGCGAGGTGATAGACGGCGCGTTGATAGCGCCCGACCAGCTCGCCGAAAGCCTCGCCGTTGCCCGCCAAGGTAGCCGCAATCAGCGCCTGGTCCTCGACCGGCGCGGCGGCTACCGGGGGAGGTTCCACCGCCAGCGCGAGCCCCATACTGCCCGCATGTACGCGCGCCCGACGGGGTGGTTTCGCCGGCGGCGAAACTCGCCATCGCCAGGGTCGTACATGGGACATGATTTCCCGCTCGACCCTCATCGGCGCCTTGGTCGTCGTCGAGCTTGCCATCGTCGGCTTGGCCGCCCGGGCCCTCGGCGCCGGCGTTGGGCCCCCGACCTTGACCGCCCCGGCCGGGAACATCGCCTGGGGTAACGGCAACACGTCGATCCTCCTCGACCGAACGCTCCTGACCGGACCCACGCCGGTCGTCGTGGTCGACGTCCACGACGTCGACGTCACGATCGAGACCGCCGCCGGGCCGAGCGTCCGCGCCTACGACACGACCCAGCACTGGGGCTTCGTCGGCGGCGATCCGCTGCCGCCGGTGACCGTCGAGCGGACCCCGGACGGCGTGCGGGTGAGCGCTCCGGATGCGGCCGGCTCGGTGCGGATCGCGTTCGGCGGCTGGAGCCGCCGGTTGCACCTGATCGTCCCACCGACGGCCCAGGTCCGCGTCCTCAGCGGCGGGTCGATCGATGCCAGCGGCCTGCGCGCGCCGTTCGTCGCCCATGTCGCCGACGACGCCATCTCGGTGCGCGATCAGCGCGGGGACCTCGACGTCAGCACGAACGACGGGCGGATCGAGTTGACCGACGTGCAGGGCGGAAGGATCCAGGCGAGCACGAACGACGGCCGCCTGGTGCTCACCCAGATCGTCGCCGACCAGCTGGATGCGTCCACCGACGACGGCCGCATCGTCGCCCACGACATTCGCGCGGTGGACGGCGGGGTCTCGACCAAGGACGGGCGCGTGATGATGGGCTTCGCCGACGGCAGTAGCGCGCTCGTCACGCTCCACACGGCCGACGGCAAGATCACCGTCAACGGTGTCGCACGCACCGACGACGACGGCGACCACACGCAGACCGTCCAACTCGGTTCGGGCCGCGGTCACTTCGCGGTCTCGACCGGCGACGGTTCCATCACGGTCACTCAGGGAGCCTAGGTTCACCCATGGAAGACATCACCGGAACCATCGCCGTCATCCTGATCTTCGGCGCACCGGTCGCGGCCTGGATCATCTCGCGCGTGCTGCGCCATCAGGAACAGATGGAGTACCTGCGCCGGGGGATGGTCCCGCCACCCCACGTCAGCGGCCGCGCCTTCCGGCGCTGGTACCGCGAGATGAACCGCACCGGTGCGGCGGGCGCGCCCCCGCCGCCGTTTGCGACGACGCCGGTCACCCCGCCGCAGATGCCCTACTATCCGCCCGGCGACGACCCGCAGCAAGCCCTCTTCAAGGGGATTCGGACGGCGATCATCGGCCTCGGAATCCTGGTCGGGGTCTCGTTCTTCGGCGGTACCTGGGGAACGGCAGACTTCCACGGCGGACCCTGGCTGCTGTTCGGCCTGGTCCCGATGTTCGTCGGGATCGCGCAGATCATCATCGCGGTCCTCTCGGGGGCGCAGCTCCCCGGCGTCGGTCGCACGACGCTGATCCCCCCGCCCCCGCCACCGCCGTCGGGTCAGGCTCCCGGCCACGGGCCGCAACAGCCCGGCGCGCCCTGGCAGCCCGGCGGCGCCTGGCAGCAGCCCGGCCGACCGCACCTCGAGGAGCTCTCGAAGCCCGCTCCGCCGCCCGACCGGCGCTGAGCCGGCCGGCCGGCCCAAAACGAAGGGGGCGGTCCGCCTGAGCGGTCCACCCCCTACGTCATCTGGCGCGCGTCTTGGGCGCTATGCGGGTCCTTGGCAGGTGACGATCGCCATCGCCCAGCCGTGGGCCGTGCGCATACGGACGAGATAACCGTCAGGCGTGCGGTCGTAGACAGTAAAGCCCGCTCGGAGGGCGTCGGCTAGCGTCTTGAAGACCTGAATCCCTGGCATCTCGTTCCTCCTTCTTCCCTCGCCCTCGCCGCCTCAGCGGTGCGGGCGTTGTTTTCCTACTGGGTTAACGAAATGAACTTGCCGGCAGTTCTCGCGAAATACGTTCTCATGCCGGCTTCACGACTGGTCGTCGCTCTCGACGTCCCTGACCCTGAGCGTGCCGCGACGCTGGTCGAGCGCCTCGTTCCGCTAGGGGTCCTTTTTAAGATCGGCTACGAAGCCTATTACGCGTACGGGGCAAGTATAAAAAGTGCGTTCGAGCAGTACGGCGCCGAGTACGTCCTGGACCTCAAGCTCCACGACATCCCGCGCTCGGTCGCCGCAGCCGTCCGGGCGGTCGTCGCGCCCGGCGTCCGGCTGCTGACCGTCCACGCGCTCGGCGGCGCGGTGATGCTCGAGGCGGCCGTCGCGGCGGCCCAGGAACGCGCCGCCGAGCTGGGGATCCCCGTCCCCGACGTCTACGCGGTCACGATCCTGACCAGCATCGGCGCCGAGGATCTGGGCGAACTGGGTCTGATCGGCGGTCCGGGCGAGAACGCGATCCGGCTCGCCGCCCTGGCGCGCGACGCGCGCTGCGCCGGCGTCGTCTGCAGCGTCCACGAGGTCGCCGACCTGCGCGCGTTCTTCGGCAATCGGTTCGGGACGCTGTGCCCGGGGATTCGACCGGCGGGCAGTGCGCACGGCGACCAGAAGCGCGCGGCCACGCCACGCGAGGCGCGTGACGCCGGCGCCGACTACGCGGTGGTCGGACGCCCGATCGTCGAGGACGCCGATCCGGTCGGTGCGGCGCGCGCGATCCTGGCGGACTTGGCCCCATGAGCGTCGACGAGGCACTGCTGCACGAGCTCGAAGCGCGCGGGGCGATCCTCGCCGGCCACTTCCGGCTCTCCTCGGGCCGCCACTCGAACCGCTTCGTCCAGAAGTTCCGCATCCTCGAGGATCCGCGCCTGGTCGAGCGCATCGCGCAGCCGCTGGCCGAGTGCGCGCTGGCGGTCGCGCCGACCGTCGTCGTCAGCGCCGCCGTCGGCGGGATCGTGCTCGGCTACGAGACCGCGCGCCAGCTCGGGACACTCTCCATCTTCGTCGAGAAGGAGGCCGGCGTGCCGGCGCTGCGGCGCGGTTTCGTCCTCGGTCCGGGCGACCGCGCCTACGTCGTCGAGGACGTGGTGACGACCGGCGGCTCCGTACGCGAGGTCCTCGACGTCGTGCGCGCGCGCGGCGCCGAACCGGTCGGCATCGGCGTCATCGTCCGCCGCGCGCCGACCGACTTCGGCCTCCCGACCGCCGCGTTGCTCGACTTGCCGATGGAATCGTACGACCCCGAGGCGTGTCCGCAGTGCGCCGCCGGCGAGCCGCTGGTCGAACCCGGCTCGCGCTTCTTGTCGCACGGCGCCGCGCCGTAGGCGAACGCGCGTCGCGGCGGGGCCCGCAGCCCGCCCTCGCCAAGAAGCACGATCCGGAGCAGTATGAACTACAACGATCTCGTTCGCCCCCAGGTCGCCGCGCTCAAGCCGTACTCGGCGGGGACGACCGTCTCGCAGGCGCGGGCGGCCTACGCCACCGAGCGGTTCGTCAAGGTCTCGCAGAACGAGAACCCGCTGGGAACCTCGCCCAAGGCTCAGGCCGCGCTGGCTGGCCTGGGCGAGCTGCAGATCTACGTCGACGACGACCACACCGAGCTGCGCCGCCGGCTGGCCGAGCCGTACGGTCTGCGTGTCGAGCACGTGCTGGTCGGCCATGGTTCGAACGACGTCGTGCGCACGCTCTTCACCGCCTTTCTGGCGCCGGGCGACGAGGTCGTGCTGGCCGATCCGACCTTCCAGCTCTTCCCCAAGGATGCTGCGCTCTTCGACGCGCGGCCGGTCGGGGTGCCGCTGCGCGAGGGCGTCCACGACTTGGACGCGATGCTGGCGGCGATCACGCCGCGCACGAAGATGGTCGTCGTCTGCGACCCGAACAACCCGACCTCGACCCGCGTCGAGCCGGCGGCGTTCGACCGCTTCGCGCGCGCGCTGCCCGGTCGGGTGATCCTGATCGTCGACCAGGCCTATCGTGAGTACATGCCGCCGGGCTCGCTCGAAGCGGTCGATTACGTCGCGCGGCGACCGGCGACGATCGTCCTGCGCACGCATTCGAAGATCTACGGTCTGGCCGCGCTGCGTTTCGGCTACGCGCTCGGCGATCCGACGCTGCTCGGCTACGCGCAGCGCGTCCGGTTGCCGTTCAACGTCTCGCTGCCGGCGGCGGTCGCCGCCTTGGCCGCGCTCGACGACCTCGCCTTCGTGCGCCGCTCGCAGGAGATGAACGTCGCCGGCAAGGCCTACTACGAGGAGCAGCTCGCGCGCCTGGGTCTGCCCGTCTACCCGACGGCGGCGAACTTCGTCGCCGTCGGCGTCCCGGGCAGCGCCAACGAGGCCTACCAGGCGCTGCTGCGCCAGGGGATCGTGACGCGCAGCGGCGACGCGCTCGGGATGCCGGGGCGCCTGCGCATCACGATCGCGACGCCGGAGCAGAACGCGCTGGTCGTCGCGGCGCTCGCGACGCTGGTCGCCACCCCGGCATGAACGCGGCGATCGCGGTGCGGCGGGGCGACCGCGCGGACCGCGACTTCGTCCGCGATCTGGGACGCCGCAGTGCGGCCAGCAGCGTCTCGGCGGTGCGCGACGCGCGCATCGACAACGTCGTGATCGCCTTCGACCGGCTGACCGCCTTCGTCTACGAACGGCACCATGAAGCGCTGATCGCCGAAGAGGACGGCGAGCGGGTCGGCTTCCTGCTGTTGCTCTACGACGTCCCCGACGAGGTGACGCTGAGCGATCAGGCCTTCGTGGCCTACACCGCGGTCGAGCCGCGGGCGCGCGGGCGCGGCGTCGGGCGCGCGTTGCTCGACCGCGCCGAGGAGTTGGCGCGCAGCGCCGGATTGCAGTACGTCAGCCTGATGGTGACGGAGGAGAACGACCCGGCCCGCCGGCTCTACGCAGGCGCCGGCTACGCCACCGAGCGCCGCATGATGACCAAGCACCTATGACGGCGGCGCTGCTGCGCCGCACCGGCGTCGTGCTGGTCGCCGCGCTGGCCATCGTCGCCGCCGCCTACTTCGCCGCTCACATCCCACGCACGATCACGATCTTCTTGATCGGCGCCTTCGTCGCGTTCGGCGCGCATCCACTGGTCAAGCGGCTCGAGCGCCGGATGCCGCGACCGGCCGCGATTGCGCTCGTCTACGCCGGGCTGCTCGGCGCGCTGCTGCTGCTGGCGTTGGTGATCGTCCCGATCGGCTACGGCCAGATCCTGGTGTTGGTCGTCCACGCGCCGCAGTACGTCGTCGCGGCCGAAGGGCTCGTCGTCGCCACCGAACAGGCGTTGCGCCAACTGCTCGGCGACCGCGTCTCGCTGCCGTCGTACGCACAGATCGAGGCCGAGGTGGGCAACCAGGTCGCGGGCCTGCTGAGCGGGACGATCGCGCAGCTGGGGACGATCGTCGTCGGCGCGGTCGGCGCGCTCGTCGTCGGAACCTCGGCGCTGGTCCTCTCGGTGTTCTTCCTGTTGCAAGGCCGCGAAGTGCGCGACGGGATCCTGGCCTTCGTCCCGCCGGCGCGGCAAGCCGGCGTCGGTGCGCTGCTGCACGAGCTGGCCGAAGTGTTCGGCCACTTCGTCGCCGGTCAGGCGCTCTTGTGCGCGATCGTCGGCGTCGCCGTCTGGGTGCTGTTGGCGCCGGCGCACTTCGCCTTCGCGCTGCTCGTCGCGCTGGTCTGCGCCGTCGGCTACGCGGTGCCGTTCGTCGGGATGTTGGTGGCGCAGCTGGTCGCCGCGCTGCTCGCGATCCCGCAGGGGACCGGGATGGTCGTCTGGGTGACGATCGCGATCTTCGTCGTCGCGCGCATCGCCGACAACCTGCTCGTGCCGAAGATCATGGCCGACTCGCTCGGCGTCTCGCCGATCACGGTGATGTTCGCCGTCTTCGCCGGCGGCGAGCTGTTCGGCATCCCGGGGTTGATCCTGGGCATCCCCGCGGCCGCGTTGCTGCGCGTCCTGTTCGGCTACTTCGTGCAGCCGTACGTCGTGCGGATCCAGACGCAGGCGGCGCAGCCCGCCACGCCCGAGGGCGTGCACGTCGACGTGCGGGTCGACGAGCCGCCCGGCGCCCCGGCGCTGGCCGAGACCGTCGTCGTGACGGTCGGACCGGCGAGCGGCGAACGCTGACGAACTCGGCGCGCTTCAGCCGACGGTCGCGGGGATGACGGCGGCGCTGCGGCCACGGGCCACCAGCAGCGCCAACACCGCCGCGAACAAGCACAGCACGCCGGAGACGACGAAGGCCGAGTCGTAGGTGCCCAGTGCCGTGCGGACCCAGCCCGCACCGAAGGCCGCGACGCTCGCGCCGAGCTGATGCGCGGCGGCGATCCAGGCGAACATCACCGCGCCGCGCTCGACGCCGAACGCCGCGTTGGCGAGCTTGAGGGTCGGCGGGACGGTCGCGATCCAGTCCAGCCCGTAGAAGACCGCGAACACCGGCAACCCGAACGCCTGCGCGCTGAACGCGAGCGGCAGCGCCAACAGCGAGAGACCGCGCAGTCCGTAGTAGGCGAAGAGCAACAGGCGGCTGTCGTAGCGATCGGAGAGCCAGCCCGATGCGGTCGTCCCGATCAGGTCGAAGATGCCCATCGCGGCGAGCAGGTTCGCCGCCGTCGTGATCGGGATGCCGTGATCGCCGCAGGCTGGGACGAGCGCGGTGCCGACCAGACCGTTGGTGCTCGCGCCGCAGATCGCGAACGTCCCGGCGAGCAGCCAGAAGTCGCGCGAGCGCGTCCCGTCGCGCAGATTCCGCAGCGCGCTCGCGAACGGGTTCTTCGGCGGCGCCACGGGCGGCTCGACCGCGGTCGCGCCGAAGCGCGGCAAGCCGAGGTCGCGCGGCCGCTCGCGCGCCACGCTCACGAAGAGCGGGATCAGCGCCAGGCAGAGCGCGCCGACGATCGCCGCGCAGGGCCGCCAGCCATCGGTCTTGATGATGTGCGCGAAGAGCGGCAAGAAGACGAGCTGCCCCGTCGCGTTGGCGGCCGAGAAGATGCCCATCACCATCCCGCGGCGCCGTTCGAACCAGCGATTGGCGATCGTCGCACCGAGCGCGAGGCCGATCGCTCCGGTGCCGATCCCCGAGGCCAGACCCCACAGCAGGATGAGCTGCCAGGCCGCCGTCATGCGGATCGAAGCGAACGACGAGACGGCCAGCAGCGCCAGCGCCACCGCGACGACGCGCCGCACGCCGTAGCGGTTCATCAGCGAGGCCGCGAACGGTCCCATCAAACCGAACAGCGCGATCCCCAGCGCAATCGCCACCGCGATCGTCGCGGCGCTCCAACCGAACTCGAACTCGAGCGACTGGATGAACATCGTCGGGGTCGAACGGACGCCGGCCGCCGCGACCGTGACGACGAAGGTGACGGCGGGGACAGCCAGATACCAACCGGAGGAACGGGGCAGGCGCACGGAGCTCACAGAGCCCCTAACCGCGGCTACATCTGATCGGGTGCACTCACGCCGCACAGCGCCAGCGTCAGGGCGAGCACGGTCTGCGTCGCGAGGACCAGCCCGAGCCGGGCCGTCGTGCGGTCCGCGTCCTCGGTCAGGACGCGGCAGGCGTCGTAGAACTGGTGGAACTCGGCAGCGACCTCGCGGGCGTATTTCGGCAGCCGATGCGGCGCGCGGGCGCGCGCGACGCCGGCGACGGTCGCCGGGAACTCCGCCAGCCGCCGGATCAGCGCCAGCTCCGCCGGCTCGACCAGCGCCCCGAGGCCCGCCCCGCGCTCGGCCGCAGCCAGCGCGTCGGCGTGCGACTCGCGCGCGCGGCGCAGCACCGAGGCGATCCGCGCGTGCCCGTACTGCACGTAGAAGACGGGGTTGTCGTTGGACTGCTTCGTCGCCAGCTGCAGGTCAAAGGTCAGGGGCTGGTCGGTCGAGAGCATGACGAAGAAGAAGCGCGCCGCGTCGACCCCGACCTCGTCGATCACCTCCTCGAGCGTGACGACGGTGCCGGCGCGCTTGGACATCGAGAGGATCTCGTCGCCGCGCTTGAGGGTGATCTGCTGCGCGATGATCACCTCGATCGCGCCGGGTCGGCCGTAGGCGTTCGCCAGCGCGCGCAGGCGCGCGATGTAGCCGTGATGATCGGGGCCGAGGATGTCGATGACGTGATCGGCGCGCTGCAGCTTCGCGTAATGGTAGGCGACGTCGTTGGCGAAGTACGTCGGCCGCCCGTCGGCGCGGATCACGACCCGGTCCTCGTCGTCGCCGGCGTCGCGGGTGCGCAGCCAGGTCGCGCCGTCCTTCTCGTAGAGGACGCCCAGGTCGCGCAGCCGCTGGATCCCGCGCTCGATCGCGCCGTCCGCGTGCAGCGCTTGTTCCGATTGCCAGAGATCGAAGTCGACCCCGAAACGGTGCGCGACCGCCTGCTGCTGCGCGACCAAATAGTCGCGCGCGAAGGTCGCCAGCTGCGGCGCAGCCGTCGCTTCGTCGACCTGCAGCCAGCGCTCGCCGTCGCGCGCGCGCAGCGCCTCGGCGACCTCGGTCAGGTACTCGCCCGGATAACCGTCCTCCGGGAAGGGGAAGTCGGGCGTGAAGAGCTGGCGGTAGCGCGCGTAGAGCGAGCGGCCGAGCAGTTCGATCTGCGAGCCGGCGTCGTTGATGATCCACTCGGTGAAGACGTCGTAGCCGGCGTGGCGCATCGTCTTGGCCAGCGTGTCGCCGATCGAGAGCGTGCGCCCCTGCACGACGACCAGCGGGCCGGTCGGGTTCGCGCTGCCGAACTCGAGCGAGATCCGCTCGCCGACGGGCGCGGCGCGGCCGTAGTCGTTGCCGGCCCGCAGGATCGCGGCGACGACCCGCTGCCAGAACGCCGGGACGAGCCGCAGGTTGACGAAGCCGGCCGTCGCGCTCGCCTCGGCGACCGTCGCGCGCACGCCGGGGTCGGTCAGCGCGCGCGCGATCAGCGCCTCGGCGATCTCTTGCGGCTTGCAGCGCGCGACCCGGGCCAGGCCGAACGCGACGTTGGTCGCAACGTCGCCGAACTCGGCCCGGCGGGGCGCCTCGAATTGCACCACCGGCTCGCCCTCGGGCCAGAGCGCGCGCGCCGCCTGCACGAACCGGGCGGCGAGGTCGTCCAGCGAGAGCAGCGCGTCCTCTTCAGTGGTGGTAGGGTTCATCCCGGGCGATCTTCGCCGCGCGGTACACTTGCTCCAGCACGAGCGCGCGGGCCCACTCGTGCAGCAGCGTCAGCGGCGAGAGCGACCAGTGCAGATCGGCTCGCCGCCGCAGCGCCTCCGAGGCGCCGTAGGTGCCGGCGACGACGAGCGTCAGCCGCGCGATCCCCTCGTGCGGTAACCGCTCGATCCGCCGCGCCAGCTCCTCGCTCGAAAACGACTCGCCCGTGCGTTCCAGCAGCCAGACGCGATCGGCGGGGTCGAGCAACGCGAGGATCGCCTCGCCCTCCGTCCGCATCGCGCGCTCGGCGTCACCGCCATCGGCCGCGCGCACCTCGATCTCCTCGAGCCGATGATACGGCCGCAAGCGCACCCGAAAATCATCGACCGCCGCCGCAACGTACCGCTCGCGCACCTTCCCAACGGCGATCAACCGGATGTGCATCTCGTCGCGCGTTCGTCGCGCGCGTGGCGAGGTCAGTTCAGCGGCGGGCGAGGGCGTAGCCGTCGGGGCCGGTGATGATGCGGCCGTCGAGTTCGAGTTCGGTGAGGAGTGGGAGCAGCTCGGTGGGTGGGAGCGCGAGGCGGTCGGCGAGCGAGCCGGCGTCGCGGGCGCCGTCGGCGAGCGCGGCGACGATGTGTCGCACGGCCGGCGGGTCGGCCGGGCGCGTGCCGTCGCGCGGCGGCGCCGCATGCGCGGTGATGACGGGGACGACGTGCGGCAGGGCGGCCAGGACGTCGTCGGGGTCGCGTACCAGGGTCGCGCCGTCGCGGATGAGGGCGTTGCAGCCGGCGGCCTTGGGGCGGTCGACGTCGCCGGGGAAGGCCAAGACCGGGATCCCGCGGTCAGCCGCGTGGCCGGCCGTGTTGAGCGCGCCGCTGCGGGCGGCCGCCTCGACGACGACCAGCGCGTCGGCCAGCGCGGCGATGACCCCGTTGCGAGCCAGGAACATCCACGGCTGCGGGGCGACCTC
>JBEKLD010000023.1:0-27179 GCA_050010375.1 Vulcanimicrobiaceae bacterium | reverse complement strand
CTGGTCGTCCCGCCGTCGCTCTCGATCGCGCTGGCGCGCGAGCCGCGCGGCGAGTGGACCTACATGGACGCGCGCACCGCGCTGACCGACGACGGCGGCGGCGTCACGACCGCGCGGCTAGCCGACGCCGAGGGCTACCTCGGCGTCGCGACCCAAACGCTCTTCGTCGATCCGCGCAGTTGAGCGGCCCTCAAATCGTCCACTGCCAGGCGTTCCACCAGGGCGCGGCGATCGGGGCCGGCGCGTACCCGTGCAAGTCGTCGCTGTAGATCGTGATGCGACGGCGCAGGTAGAGAGGGAGGTACGGGACCGCATCGTGGACGCGGCTGCCGATCGCGCGGTAGATCGCCGCGCGCCGCGCCGGATCGTCGGTGGCGAGCCCCTCGCGCTCGAGCCGGTCGACGAGCGGATCGCAGAAGCGCGACTCGTTCTCGCCGACCGGGACGAACTCGTGACAACCCAGCAGGCTGGTGCTGTCGGGATCGTAGTTCAGCGTGTTGCCGTAGAACGAGAGGTCGAAGCGCCCCTGCACGATCGGCCCGTCGTAGGCGAAGATGCCCTTGTACGGAAAGGTTTTGATCGTGACGCGCGCGCCGATCTGCGCCAGCATCGCTTGGATCTGGACCGCGAACGACTGCTCGTCGCCGGCTGCCGGGACGACGAACAGCAAGTCGAGCGGGACGCCGTTCTTCGCCCGCACGCCGTCGGGACGCAGGTGCCAGCCGGCGCGTTCGAGCAGCGCGCGGGCGGCGGCCGGATCGTACGGGTACGGTGGCAGCTGGGCGTAGCCGAGCGAGGTCGGCGCGCCGAGCTCGCCGGTCGGCGTCCCGGTGCTATAGCTCAGCTTGGCGATCAGCGTCCGCGCGTCGATCGCCAGGCTCAGCGCGCGGCGCACGGCGAGTTCGCGTAGCGCAGGGCGCGCGTCGTCGAACATCACCATCCGCAGGGCATTCCACGGCGCGAGCCGGTCGATGATCCCCGGAACCTGACGGAAGCGCACGTACATCACCGGGTTGCCGTTGACGATCAAGTCGATGGCGTGCGTCTGCAGGCTCGTCGCGACCGTGTTCGCGTCCGGCAGCACGTTCAAGACGACGCGGTCGAGCCCCGGCCGGCCGCGGAAGTACGCATCGTTGCGCTCCAGGACGACGTCGCGGCCCCGGTCCCAGCGCACGAACCGAAACGGTCCGGTCCCGACCGGTGCGGCGTTGAACGGGACGTCGTTGATCTCGGGATAGCGCGCGAGCAGGTGCGCCGGGACGACGGGCTTGGCGCCCTCCTGCAGCGTGGTGAAGAACTGGGTGACGAACGGCGGGTAGCGCCGCCGCAGATGGACGATCGCAGTCGTTGGGTCGGGGGTGTCGATCCGGATGACTTCCTGGTAGCCTTCGCGGTGCAGGACGTTATTGCGCGGGTTCATGATTACGCGCCACGAGAACGCGACGTCGCGCGCGCTGAACGGCGCGCCGTCGTGCCAGCGGACGCCCGCGCGCAGGTGATAGACGTAGGTCCGCCCATCAGCCGAGATCCCGCCGTTCGCGCGGGTCGGCACGACCGTGACCAGGTCGCCGATCAACCGGCCCTGGGCGTCGGCGATGACGAGGTACGAGAAGATCAGCGAGGAGAGGTCGTAGCTCAAATCCATCGTCGAGAGCATGGGGTCCAGGCTGTCCGGCTCGGCGATGTCGCCCAGCCGCAGCACGTGGCTTTGCGTCCACGGATGACGCGCGCCCGGCGCGCCGGCGGTCTCGACCCGCGTGCAGGCGCACAGCAGGGTCAGCGCGCCGGTCAGCGCGAGCGCACGGCGCAGCACCGTCAGTGCCCGACCAGGCCGATCGAGAGGACGCGCGTCGTGCCGCGCCGCGACGATCCGACCGCCAGCGCGTAGCGGCGGGTCACCGGGATACGCACGCCGCCTTCGAGCGCGCCGTTGCGCACCAGCAGGTCGATGCGCACCGGCGCGTCCCAGGTCAACCAGAGCAGTTGGCGGCGCACGTTGCTCGCGACGGTCTGGTTCTCGAGCGGTCCGCCGTAATAGGTGGGAACGAACTCTGAGGCCAGCTCGCCGTCGCTGGCGGCCCAGCCGCGCAGCGAGAGCAGCGGCGCGAACTCCCAGCCCAGCGACGCCGCGAAGCCGCGGACGACCTCGCGCGGATCGCTGTCGCCGTCGGCGTAGGCGACGACGTCGGCGCGCAGCCGCTGATGATCGGCGTAGGTCAGGCCTGCCTCGCCCAGCGACGAGCGCGCGATCGGCGTCCCGGGCGTCCCGATCGTCGCGTCGCCGAGCCCGGCGTGCAGCGACCAATCGGCGTCGAGCGGTGCGACGACGGAGAGCGACGGCAGCAGCGCGAGGCCGCTGCTGCCGTACTCGTTATAGCGGTCTTCGCCGTAGGCCAGGGCGAGCGCGAAGGTCGTCTGCACGGCGCTGCCGCGCGTGGTCCCGACGACCAGCGCCGCGTCGTCGTGCGCCTCACTCGACCAATCGTACAGATCCTGGTCGTCGAGCCAGCGCAGGCGCACGTGCAGCGCGTCGGGGCCGCGGGCGGCCGCGTCCAGGTCGATCTCGCCGACGCTGCCGACGTCGGGCGCGCCGTAGGTGTAGCTCGACGGCACGGCGGCATCGCGCGTGAGCGCGAGGTGCGCGCCCAAGTCGAGTGCCGGCGTCGCGCCGCTCAAATCGAGACCGACGCCGGCGTAATCGGCCTCGGGCGTGCTGCCGTCGATCACGACCAGCGACGCGTGCACCGGGCCGAGCATCTCGCCGGCGCGCGCCGCCACGAGTTGCCGCACTCCGTCGGGATCCCACGATTCGGCCAGCAGCACCGTCGGATCGCTGCCGACGGCGAGGTCGGCGTCGCGATCGGTCGCGCGGACGGCGTCCTGGCGATCGAACAGCCCGGCGTCGACGACGCCGCCGCCGGCCCGGTCGCCGTACCACGGCGCGGCGAGCGGATCGGTGACCGTCAGTTCACCGGTGGCGTGGTCGGGGAGAAGGTCGGTGGCGTCGGAGCCGTCGCGGCGATAGAAGGGCAGCCCCGCGATCGTCACCGCCCCGTACCCGCCCAGGCCACGGTCGTCGATCCCGTAGCCGGTGAAGCGCTCGGGGACGACCGACGCCAGCGCGGCCAGGTCGCCGGCGGGGAGGGCCGCGACGTCGGAAACGGAGGGCACCGCATCGGCGGCGCGGTGATGGTTGAGGAGCACGATCACCGGCCCCGTCGGCGGAACGGCGACCCGCCGTGCGTCGGCATCGTCCGCCTGGACATCGAGCGTCGCCGGCCGGGCCGGGACGGCGACGGCGAAGGTCCCGTCGGCGGCGCTCCGGTCGCGCCCGATGACGGCGCCGGCCGCGTCGAGGGCGGCGAGCCGGGCGCCGACGACCGGTTGGCCGTCCTGATCGCGCAGCGCGCCGACGACCAGTTCGTCGGCCCGGACCGGCGCGCGGACGGCCAGGACCAGCCCGAGGGTCAGGGCGAGGCCGAGAGCTTGCCTGCTCCTCATGTTTCGTTCACAAGCCGGGGGTACAGTGTGCGCATGACGGGGCTGAGGCGCTGGCTGATCGCGCTCGCGCTCGCGCTTGCCGCGTGCGCCGGTACGGCCATGGGCGCCGAGCTGGTGCTCGGCGATCCGACGACGCTCGTGCCGAGCGCGGCTCCGGGGCTGCTGGGTCCGATCACCGAGGCGGGCCGAGTCGGTTGGAGCTGCATGCCGGAGCGCGCAGCGCGCGCCCGGACTGCCACCAAGGCCGGACTCCCCGGCGACTGACGTGCTGCGGCGCGCCCTCACCATCTCGCTGCTGCTCGCGGCTGCGTCGTTCGCGAACGCCGGCGCGCAGTCGTACGCCGCGCCGACCGTCGCGCCGCGGACCACCGATCCCGGCGCCCTCGCCGCGCTGGCCCGCCGGCGCGAGCTGCACGAGCGCTTCGTGCGCGGCTTCGCCGCCGAGGAACGCGGTGATTGGAGTACCGCCCAGGCGGAGTTCCTGCAGGCCGTCGCGCTCGGTCCGCCCGAGCCGCAGGGCTCGACCGCACGCTACGACCTCGCTTTGGCCGAAGCAAACCTTGGCCACGACGACGCCGCGGCGGCACATCTGCAGGAAGCGCTGCATCTCGACCCCTCCTTCGCCGCTGCTGCGGCGAATCTCGTTGCGGTCGAGCTGCGCCGTGGCGATCTGGCCGCGGCGCGCGCCGCCGGCGACCAGTTCGTGGCGATCGATCCGCAGGCGGCGCTGGCGCGGTACGGGCGCGGCCTGGTGGCCTTGCGCGGCGGCGATCTCGAGCAGGCCCGCACCGACTTCCGGGCCCTGCTCGACGCCGACCCGGCCTACGCCGTCGCCCACTACGATCTGGCCTTGGTCGAGCTGCGGGCCGGGCGCGACGAGGCGGCGCTGACCGAGCTGATCCACGCGCTGGCACTCGCGCCCGCCTACGCGCGGGCGCGCTTCGCACTGGGGACGGTGCTGCTGCGGGACGGCCGGCGCGCCGACGCGCGTCTCGCCTTCGACCGTTGCGCGCACGACGCGGCCGATCCGACGCTGCGCGCGCTGGCGGCCGATCTGCGCGACAAGTTGTAGCGGCCTCACCGGCGAAACGGACCAGCGTGCGCATTCTCGTCATCGAGGATCAACGGGAGATCGCCGACGCCGTGCGTTCGATGCTCGAGCGCCGTACGTACGCGGTCGACGTGGCGACCGACGGTGAGACGGGCTACGAGCTGCTGTTGCGCGGCACGTACGACGCCGCGATCGTCGACGTCGTGCTGCCCGGCCGCGACGGGTTCGCGCTCTGCCGTGCCGCGCGCGGCGAAGGGATCGCGACGCCGGTGCTGTTCTTGACGGCGCGCGACGCCGTCGAGGACCGCGTGCGCGGCCTCGACGCCGGCGCCGACGACTACTTGGTCAAGCCGTTCGCCGAGGACGAGCTGGTGGCGCGCGTGCGGGCGCTGCTGCGCCGCAGCCCGCTGCCGATCCGTTCGTCGCTCGCCGTCGGCGACCTGATCGTCGACCGCGGCGCGCGGGCGGTGCACGTTGCCGGGCGCGACGTGCGGCTAGGCGCGACCGAGTTCCGGCTGCTGGAGTATCTGGCCGCCAACGCCGGACTCGCGCTGAGCCGCGCGCAGATCCTCGAACGCGTCTGGGGCGACGACTTCGAAGGTTCGAGCAACGTCGTCGACGTCTACATCAGCGCCGTGCGCCGCAAACTGGCCGCCGTCGGCGCGCGCGACCGCATCGCGACCGTGTGGGGAGTCGGGTACTCATTGCACGCGTAGTCGCGCGCCTGTCGCTTTCGTATCTGGCGATCTTGGCGGTCGTGTTGGTCGCGCTCGACCTGGCCGCCTACGCGTATCTGGCGCGGCAGCAGCACGATCTGCTCGAACCGCTGCTCGGCGCGCCCGAGGGGCGCGCGGTCTACGCCGCGGCGATGCGGCGGATCGCGTTGGGCTTGGCGCTGCTCGACGTCCCGCTGCTGATCCTGGCCGGCGCGGCCGCGTATCTGCTGGCGCGCATCTCGGTGCGCCCGCTGGTCGCGGCGCGCGAGCGCGAGGCGCGCTTCGCCGCCGAGGCGGCCCACGAGCTGCGCACGCCGCTAGCGCGGATCGCCAGCCTGGCCGCCGGTGCGCACGGCGGCGCGCCAGAGGAGCGCGACGCGGCGCTGCAGCGCATCGCCGCGCTGGCCGTCGAAGCCGCCGCCGGCGTCGGCGACTTGCTGGCACTGGTGCGCACCGAACGCGTCGCGCCGCAATTGGCCGAGCCGGTCGAACTCGGCGCGCTGGCGCGCGCCGCGCTGACCGTCCCGTTGCGCGATGGGGTGCGCTGGGAGCTCGACGCGAGCGACGACGTGTGGGTCGTCGGCGACGCGCACCGGTTGCGCCGGCTGGTCGAGAATCTGCTGGAGAACGCCGGCCGCCACGCCGCGGGGCTGGTGCGCGTGCGCGTGCGCGTGCAGGGCGACCGCGCCGCGCTCAGCGTCGAGGACGACGGTCCGGGTGTCCCCGCTGAGCTGCGCCCGCGCATCTTCGAGCGCCTGGTGCGCGCGCGCGAAGACGGCGGCGGGACGGGTCTGGGTCTGGCGATCTGCCGCGCGATCGCGCGCGCGCACGGCGGCGACGTCGTGCTCGAAGATCGGAATCGCTTCGTCGCGCAGTTGCCGCGGCTCGACCTGAAGGAAGTCTGAGCGGCCGGCGGGCCGCGCCTCATCGCGACCTCATCCGCGCGCGCGACGCTGCGCTGGTGCGAGTCCTATCGCTGTCTCTGCTCGTCGCGCTCGGCGGTTGCACCGCGGGTGCGACGGCGTCCGGCACGGTCGGTGCCGCGGCGACCGCGGCGACGACCACAATCGACATCTCGCTGACCGATTCGGTCGTCGTGCCGACCGCCTACGGGACGAGCGGCGGCTTCACCCCGGCGGTCGCGACGGTCGTGCTCGGCTCGTCGATCCGCTTCGTGAACACGGACTCGTTCGCGCACACGTCGACCTCGATGAACGCGACGAGCTTTCCGGCCGCCTCGCCGTTCAGCGCCGCGGCGCTGACGCAGTCCGGCTCGACGCTCTCGGGCGGTTGGAGCGCGGGGGCGCTCGCCGCCGGCACCGCATCGCAGCCGATCCTGGCCGACAAGTCGGGCACCTATCTCTACGGTTGCTTCTTCCACTACGGTGCGCCGATGCGCGCCGCGATCGTTGTTCCGTAAGCTCGCGGTCGTGACCGCGCTGTCGGCGCTCCTCGCCGGCGCCGCGCTCGCGCCGCGTCCCGCCCAGGCGATCCCGATCTTCGCGCAGCGCTACGGTTTCCAGTGCGGCGTCTGCCACTCGGTGTTGCCCGAGCTCAACGCGTTCGGCAACGCGTTCCGCGACAACGGCTATCGGCTACCCGGACTGTCGAAGCACGGCACGACGATCTTCGCGCTGCGCGAGCAGGTCGGCTACACCGAGACGCCGGCGCAAGGCAGCGAACGCACCGTCCCGGCCGGCGCGATCCTCGGTGCGGCCGAGATCGGGGAGGTCGAGGCGTTCTTCCACGACAGCTTGGGCAGCGAGGGCGGCCCGTCTTCACTGTTCTTGGGCTATCTCGCCTACCGCGACGAGCCCTCGAAGATCTTGTTCCGGTTGGGTCTCTTCGAGTTGCCGTTGGTCCACTCGCCGGCGCAGCGCAACGACACGTTGACGACCTACGGCTACGAGGGGACCCGCTTCGGCTTGGACGACCTGACGCTGGCGACGCCGCGCTGGGGGATCGAGGCGGAACGGCAGATCGGCGTCGCGACGCTGGCCACGACGATCGCGGTCGGCAACGCGGCGGGTTCGGCCTACGGCGGCAAGCCGGTCGAGACCGGCACGTCGCAGACGTTCGCCGCACCCGAGTACGGCCTGTATCTGCGCGTTCCGGTGCTGGAGGACGTGCGGGTCGGACTCGACCTGCTCGACGGCGACGCGGCGATCGCGCAGTTGGCGCGCCCGACCTTCAACGACGCCTACACGCGCGAAGGCGTCTCGCTCGACGCGCAACGCGGGCGGTTGCAACTGCTCGCCGAGCAATGGTACGGACGCGACGTGAACGCCGACGGCGCCGGCGATCCGCTCGGCTCGACCGGCGGGTTCGTACGGCTGCGCTGGGCGCTCGGCGACCACGCCTTCATCGGGCTGCGCGAGGACGCGGCGGCGGCGCCGGCGGCCACCCGCTCGCTGCTCTGGTACGCCGAAGCGCAGGTCGGGCGCCACGCGCGCGTGCTGATCCAGCAGCAGCGGCCGATCCCCGGCGGCCCGACCTCGCTGGGCGGTGCCCTGACCTTCGGATTCCCCTGGCCCTGGGGGCAGTAGCCGTCTGGAGCCGGGGGGCAGGCGCCTCGAGACCGAACTCTCCACCATGCTCGCCACCACTCCGTACCAGTACCTGTTGCTCGACCTCGAGAACGGCGTCGCGACGCTGACGCTGAACCGGCCCGAGAAACGCAATGCGCTCTCGCTCGAGGTGATGCTCGAGTTGATCGCCGCGTTCGAGGCGCTTGGTGCCGATCGAGCGGCGCGAGTCGTCGTTTTGCGCGGCGTCGGGCGTGCGTTCAGCGCAGGGCACGATATGCGCGAGCTCCTGGCGCGCACCGTCGAGGAGTATCGCCACACGTTCGACGTCAGCGTGCGGCTGATGACGGCGATTCAGGCGATCCCGCAGCCGGTGATCGCTGAGATCGCCGGGATCGCCACCGCGGCCGGCTGTCAGCTCGTCGCGACGTGCGATCTCGCCATCGCTTCGAGCGAGGCGTCCTTCGCGACGCCGGGCGTGCAAATCGGTCTGTTCTGCACGACGCCGATGGTCCCGCTGACGCGCGCGATCGGCCGCAAACGCGCGATGCAGATGCTGCTTACCGGTGAGCCGATCGACGCGCAGACCGCGGCCGACTGGGGCTTGATCAACGCGGTCGTGCCGCCGGCCGAGCTGGCCGCGACGACGCGCGCGCTCGCCACCCGGATCGCCGGCGCCGCGAGCTTCGTGGTCGGACTCGGCAAAGCGGCGTTCTACGCGCAGATCGATCTCGACCAACCCAAGGCCTATGCCTACGCCAAGGAGGTCATGTCGATGAACGCGCTGGCCGAGGATGCCCAGGAAGGGATGGGCGCCTTCGTCGGTAAGCGCGCTCCGGTTTGGCGCACCTGAGCCGGGGCCGCTCGGGGTTGGGTGTGGGTTAAAGGAGTTTTTACGCAAGCGGCTCCCGGGGCCGAAGGATTCCCAACCGGAGTTCCCAATCAGTCGTCCATCGCTCGGTGTGGGCCGCGCCGTCAGGCGCCTGAGATCGTCGCCCACACCCGGTAGTAGGGCAACCTGCTACGCGACGGCAACAAGGCCCGCCCACGGCGGGTCTTGTTGTTTCTTGGCCGAACAGGCGGGCCCGTGACGTATCGGCGCCTCCTGCTTGGTCTGCTGGCCCTGGGTCTGCTGGCCTGCCTCTTCATCGCGGTCCGGCGCGAGCGGCACGAGCACCGCGCGAACCGAGTCGAGATCGTGATGGACGATGTCGACTTTCAGGCGTTGGCGCAGTCGTACGGCTACGACCAACGCAAGCTTCTGCGCGCCTTCAAGGCCGTTGGGCTCACTTCACTTGCTGTGCAAGAAGAGCTTGGTAGCGAGCTCGTCTCGGGCACGCCGAGCGCCGCCGCCTATACGGGCGCGGCGCTGCTCGACCAGGCGCGGCTGACCGGTCTGACCGACCCCGTCCTGGCCGGCCTGTACCGTGCCGGCCGGCTGCGCGCCGACGAGATGTATCTGCTCGCTTTCGACGCGCCGACCGCGGCGCGGTACGCACAGCAGCTGCCGCTCAAGTTCTCGGCGCACGCGGTGCGGCTGCTGCACGCCGGGTTGCCGGCGGTCTACGCGATTCGCACCCAGAGCGACTACTTCCAAACGGTCGGGCTGGGGCTGCCCGCCGACCGCGTCGCGCTGGCGCGCGGGCTGCACCTGGACCTGGTGCCGCGGCTGCAGAACGACGAGCGCTTCAAACAGGCGCAGATCGAGGCGCTGCTGCGCGACGCCGTGCACGGCAGCAAGGTCGCGACGGTCGTCTTCTTCGGGCTGCGCAACGAGGTGCTGGGCTATCCCGATCAGCTCCCCGCGACCGCCGACGCGATGAAGGCGCTCAAGCTCGACTTCGGGACGATCGAGACGTACGATCCCAAGCAGGACCAGTTCGGGAACGAAGGGCTGGCGCGCGAGCTTCCCAACAACACCGTCCGGGTCGAGGCGATCAGCAAGCTCGAAGGGGACAAGCTGCGACCGGAGGAGATCGTCGAGCGCTACGTACTCGGCGTGCGCGAACGCAACGTGCGGGTCGTCTATTTGCGGCCGTTCGCGCACTCGTGGGACGGCCGGTCGATCGAGATGACCAACGTCGAGCTGGTCCGGCGGATCGCGCGCGGGATCGCCGCCTCGGGCTTGCGCCTCGGCGCCGCCTCGCCGTTCGACACCTTCACCACCCGCTGGTGGGAGATCGCGATCGCCTCGCTCGCCGTTCCGGCGGGGGTCTTGCTGTTGCTCGGCGCGTTCGGGCTGGGCGAGACGCGCTGGCTGATCGCGGCGGTCGCGCTCGACCTCGTGCTGGTGCTGGCCGGCTTCGCCGTCCACCACGACATGGCGGTGCGCAAGCTGCTCGCGCTGATCGGCGCGATCGCCTTCCCACTGGCCGGCTTCGCCGCGATCGCGCCGGCGCTGCGCGCGCCGCGCCCGCCGACGACCGGCGAGGCGATCCTCGACGGGATCCGGGTCGTCGCGATCGCGACCGCGGTGACGCTGGGCGGCGTGCTGGTCGTCGTCGGCCTGCTCTCGACGCCGCTGACGATGCTGGAGATCGACCGCTTCAGTGGGGTGCGGTTGATCCTCGTCCTCCCGCCGCTGCTGGCGCTCGTCCTCTACTTGTTGACGCCGCGCTGGGGCGCGCGGATCCCGCCCGAGCGGCTAGCCGCCGCGCCGGTCACCGTGCTGCAGTTGCTGGTGGGGATCGTCCTGGTCGCCGCCGGCCTGCTGATCGTCGTGCGCAGCGGGAACCAGAGCGAGATCGCGCCCTCGTCGCTCGAGCTGGCGCTGCGCGCGCACCTGACGACCTGGCTGCAAGTCAGGCCGCGTTTCAAGGAGTTCCTGGTCGGCTTCCCGGCGCTGATGCTCGTCCCGGCGCTCGTCCCGGTCGACCGCGCGCGTTGGGGCTGGCTGTTCGCGCTGGCGATCGGCGTCGGCCTGGGCGACGTGATCGACACGTTCTCGCACCTGCACACCCACCTGGCGATCTCGGCGCTGCGGCTGATCAACGGCGCGGTGATCGGCATCCTGGTCGGCGCGATCGCGATCGCGATCTACCGCCGCCTGCGCCCCTCCGGCGCGTGAGATGGTGCCGCGTTTCTTGCTCAGCGGGTATTACGGCTTCGGCAACCTGGGCGACGAGGCGCTGCTCGAGATCATCGTCGGGCGCCTGCGCGCCCGCTGGCCGGCCTGTGAGGTCGACGTGCTGAGCGGGGACCCGGCGCAGACGGCGCGCACCTTCGGCGTCGAGGCGACGCCGCGGATGGACCGGGCGCGCGTCCGCGGCGCGATCGACCGGGCCGACGTCGTCCTCTCCGGCGGCGGCGGCCTGCTGCAGGACGCGACCAGCCTGCGCAGCCTGCTCTACTACAGCGCGGTCATCCGCTCGGCGGTGCGCGCCGGCAAGCCGACGATGATCTTCGCCCAGTCGGTCGGACCGCTCGACTTCTGGGGACGCGCCGTCGTGCGCAACTTCTGCCGCGGGCTGACCGCGGCGACGGTCCGCGACGAGCGCTCGCGCACGCTGTTGCGCGAACTCGTCCCCGGCGTTCCGGTCGAGCGGACCGCCGACCCGGTCTTCCTGTTCGAGCCCGGCGCCGAGCCGCTCGATCTCGCCGCCGAGGGCCTGGCCGACGACGGCACGCCGCTGGTCATCCTCTCCATCCGCAAATGGCAAGGCGCCGAAGCGACGGCACAGGCGTTGGCGTTCGTGGTCGACCGGCTAGCCGACGCGTACGGCGCGCGGGTCGCCTTCCTCCCGCTCGGCGGGCCATCGGACGCCGAGGTTTCGACGACGGTGATCCGGCGCTGCGCCTCGACCCCGGTTCTGCTGCCTGACTATCCCCTCGCCCAGGCGGCCCAAGTGATCGGCCGCGCCTCGTTGGTGATCGGGATGCGCCTGCATGCGCTGATCATCGCCGCGCGGCTGGGCGTCCCGTTCGCGGCGCTGCCGTACGATCCCAAGGTCGCCTCGCTGACGACCGACCTGCACTATCCGCTCGAGCCGCTGTTCGTGCCGGGTACTCCGATGCCGCCGCGCGAGGAGCTGGCGCGGCGGCTCGACGACACTTGGGCGCGGCGCGACGAGTTGAGCGCGCATCTGCGCGCGGCGCGCTCGGAAGTCGAGCGACTCGCCGAGCGCAACTTCGACGTACTCGACGATATCGTGACGCAGACTACACAAAAGTCGGCAGGCACTTAACAACGCCGCGCGAACGTCGCGCCTCACGGTGCCGCAGACCCTCACGCTCGGTCGTCTGTGCGATATCCGCGTCCGCGTCCACATTTCGTGGATTGCGGTCTACGCGTTCGTCACCTATGTGCTCGCCGACGGCCTGTCGGCGGTGCTGCCCCGGCCGCAGGCGTATCTGGTCGGCGCCGCCTGCGCCCTGGCGCTCTTCGCCAGCGTCGTGGCGCACGAGCTGGCCCATGCGTTGGTCGCCCGGCGCTTCGGCGTGCGCACGGATGCGATCACCTTGTTCCTGTTCGGCGGGGTCGCGCTGTTCGACGACGAGCCGGCGACGCCGCGCTCCGACGCGCTCATCGCGCTGGCCGGCCCGGCCCTGAGCGGTGCGTTGGCGCTGGTCGCCGTCGCCGCCCTGATCGTGCTCGACCGCTTCGCCGGCGGCCCGCGCGCCGAGTTGCCGGCGCTGCTGGTGGCCTACCTGGCCGTCGCCAACGGCGTCCTGGCCGTCTTCAACCTGCTCCCGGCCTATCCGATGGACGGCGGTCGGGTGCTGCGCGCGCTGCTCTGGCGGCGCGACGGCGACCTGCGGCGGGCGACGCAGCTCGCGTCGCGGGTCGGCATCGGCTTCGCCGTCGCCTTCATCGTCGCCGGCCTCGGCGTCGTGGCGGCGACGCACGAGCCGGTCTACGCCTGGTACGCCGTCCTCGGCGGGTTCCTCTTGCGCCAAGGCTGGGTGCAGGAGCGGGCGACCCGCGCGCCTGGTTCGGTGGCGGTCGAGCGGCGCGACGTGGAGGTCGGCGCCGCGGCGTAGAACAGGGCCGGTCGCATGACCGTGATCCCGCGCGACTACCGCTCGACCCTCAATCTCCCGGCGACCGCATTTCCGATGCGGGCCGAGCTGCCCAAGCGCGAGCCGGAGCGCGCCCGCTGGTGGCTCGAGCGCGACGTCTACCGCCGGCGGCTGGCGCGCAACCGCGCCGAGGGCGGCGCCCCGTACATCCTCCACGACGGTCCGCCGTACGCCAACGGCGACATGCACATGGGGACGTTCCTCAACCGGTTCCTGAAGGACGCGCTGGTCAAGATCCATCTGCTCGACGGCGAGGTCGCCGACTTCGTCCCGGGCTGGGACATGCACGGGCTGCCGATCGAGCGCGAGACGCTGCTCCACCTCAAGCTCGACTTTCGCACGGCCGACCCGATCGCGCTGCGCCGCGCCTGTCGCGAGCGCGCGCTGTACTGGCTCGACCGCCAGCGCGGACAGATGCAGCGGATGGGTCAGTTCGCGCGCTGGGACGAGCCGTACATGACGATCGCGCCGACCTTCGAAGCGACGATCGTCGAGTCGCTGGCCGATCTGGCTGAGCGGGAATACCTCTACAAGGGACTGCGTGCGACGCTGTGGTGCGTCGTCGACGAGACGGCGCTGGCCGAGGCCGAGATCGAGTACAAGGAACACACCTCGCCTTCGATCTTCGTGCGCTTTCGCGCCGACGACGCGCAGCGGCGGGCGCTGCTGGCGCGCTTCGGGCTCGACGACGAAGGCGTCCCGCTCTCGGTCGCGATCTGGACGACGACGCCCTGGACGCTGCCGGGCAACGTCGCGGTCGCGCTCAACCCGCAGGCACTCTACGGCGTCTACCGCATCGGCGACGAAGACGTCGTGCTGGCGCAGGCGTTGGCGCCGGCGGTGTTGGCGCTCTTCGATGCCGGCGCGGGCCAGCTGCGCGCCGAGTTGGAAGGCAGCGCGCTCGAACGGCTGACGGTCCGCCACCCGTTCCTCGACCGCGACGCGCTGGTCGTACTGGCCGACTACGTCGAGCTCGAGACCGGGACCGGCATCGTCCACACGGCACCGGGTCACGGCGCCGACGACTTCGAGACCGGCGCGCGCTACGGCTTGCCGGTCCTCAGTCCGGTCGATTCGGCCGGTCGCTTCACCGCCGAGGCGGGCCCGTACGCGGGGCTGTTCATCTTCGACGCCAACGCGCGCATCGTCGAGGATCTGCGCGCGTCGGGCGCGCTGATCGCCGCCGAATCGTACGAGCACAGCTACCCGCACTGCTGGCGCTGCAAGAACCCGGTCATCTTCCGCGCGACCGCGCAGTGGTTCATCGGGATGGACCGCAACGGGCTGCGCGGGCGCGCCGAAGCCGCGACGCACGGCGTGCGCTGGCTGCCGACCTGGGGCGAGACGCGGATGGCGCAGATGGTCGCGAACCACCCCGAGTGGTGCGTCTCGCGCCAGCGCGTGTGGGGGACGCCGATCCCGGCGGTCGTCTGCACCGCCTGCAATGAGACGTTCCTCGACCCGACGCTGGCGCGCAGCTTCGCGGCGGCCATGCGCGCGCGGCCGTTCGATGCCGGCAACGCCTCGGACCTGTGGTGGACCGAGCCGCTCGCCGCCTTCGCGCCGGTGGGTCTCGCCTGCCCGCGCTGCGGCGGCACCGCGCTCGAGAAGGAGCGCAACATCGTCGACATCTGGTTCGAGTCCGGCGTGACGTGGCGCGGCGTGCTGGTCGAGCGCGGCTTGTCGTATCCCGCCGACGCGTACCTGGAAGGGGCCGATCAATACCGCGGCTGGTTTCGCTCGAACCTGATCACCTCGGTCGCGATCAACGACGTCGCGCCGTACCGGTCCGTGATCTCGCACGGGTGGGTCGTCGACCAGCACGGGCACGCGATGCACAAGTCGGCCGGCAACTATATCGGCGCGCTCGAAGCGATCGACACCTACGGCGCCGACATCCTGCGCTTGTGGGTCGCCTCGACCGAGTTCACCGGCGACTGCCGCCTCGGCGCGCAGTTGCTCGACAACCTGGCCAACGTCTACCGCAACCTGCGCAACCGGCTGCGCTACTGTCTGGGCGCGCTCGAGGGCCTCGGCCCCGCCGAGATCGTTCCGCGCACGGAGCTCGAACCGCTCGACTTGCTCGCATTGGCGGCGCTCGATGCCTTCGCCGCCGAAGTGATCGCCGCGTACCGCGCCTTCGACCTGCACGCGGCGTACGTCGCGATCCAGCGCTTCGACAAGGAGGATCTCTCGGCGTTCTACGTCGACGCGCTCAAGGACCGGCTCTACTCGTCGGCTCCGGCGGCGCATCGGCGCCGCAGCGCGCAGTCGGCGCTGTTGACGATCTTGCGGACGACCTGCGTCCTGCTCGCCCCGATCCTCTCGTTCACCGCCGAGGAGGCCTGGCAGTTCCTCGAGCCCGACCTGCGCGCCGGTGCGGACTCGATCTTCGACGTCGCGTTCCCGCGCGTCGACGCGCTCGACGAGCCGGCGTTGGTGGTCTGGGGTGCGCTCAAAGCGCTGCGCGCGCAGGTCGCCGCGAGCGAGGGGATCCGCGATTTTCAGCTCGACGCCGCCGTCGCCGCTCCGCCCGCGCTCCACGCGCGCTTCGCCGCGCTCGGCGACGGCCTGCGCGAGGCGCTGGTCGTCTCGGCCCTGCGCGAGCTGACGCTCGGGCCCGCGGACGCGCCGCCGAGCGTCACCTTCTTCCCCGCCGCCGGCGAGAAGTGCCAGCGCTGCTGGAAGTATCTGCCGCTCGGCACCGATCCCGAGCACCCGACGCTCTGCGCGGCGTGTGCCCTGATCGTGCGCGATCTGGAAGCGGGAGCGGGCTGAGCCCTACGTTTCGAGCGCGACGGTTTGTGGATAGCGGAGGGAGACGTAGAAGGCGAGGAGTGCGATCGCCGGCAGCATCAGGAAGCTGGCCTCCGTCCCGAGCGCACCGCCGGTGAGCCAGGCCGGCCCCGGAAAGGTCACCTGCAAGAGGTGCCCGACCGGCTGAGCGCCGCCGTTACGCGTACCGATCACGAAGAACTGCATGAAATCGAACGCGAAGTGGAAGCCGACCGCGAGCCACAGCGATCCGGTGCGGCTGACCGTGAAGCAGAGCAGTAGGCCGAGCAGCACGATGTTCGCGATGTCGAAGATATTTTCGTGCGGCTTGGTCAGATGTGCCACGCCGAAGAAGAGCGAGAGCAGTACCGCCGCGGGCCAAAACCCGATCCCGCGGGCGAGCGTTTGGAGCGCATAGCCGCGGAACAAGTACTCTTCGTTGAGACCGACGAGCAGCATCACCAGCGCCCAGAGCAGCGCGTCCGCCACCAGCTCACCGCCGTGCAGCGCGATCCCGCCGACGACCATCCCGCCCAGCGCGATCATCACGAGCGCGACCAGCCCGGCACTCGCGACACCCAGCGCGACGCCTTCCCCAAAGCGTCCCCCGAACGCCCGCCGCACCGGCAGGCCGAACGCGTCGATGCGCCGGCGCTCGAACCGGGCCAACGCGCCGGTTGCGACCAGCACGACGATCGATTCGACGACCTCGGCCAGCACGAAGGCCGGCGCGTTGAGCGTCCCCCCGTCGAGGTGCAGCAGTTGGGCCGCAAACGGAACGACCAGCAGCTGCAGTCCGAAGAGCAGCACGATGGCGATCGCGAAGAACGCGAGCACGCGCCATCCGGCGCGCACGCCATTCGACCCGACGAAGAGGGACTTCATGCCCGCTCTACGCCCGGTGCTCGACCCAAGTTTCGCCTGGGGCGGGGCAGCAGGTCGGCGGCGGTGATGGACCAACCGAGAGCGACATGAAGGCGACGGCGAACGCGCTCACGGACGTCGGCGGACTCGCCGTCGGCCACTGGACCTCGGCGCAGCGGCCGACGGGGTGCACGGTCGTGCTCTCCGGGGAGCAGGGTGCGGTCGCGGCCTGCGACGTGCGCGGCGGCGCGCCGGGAACGCGCGAAACCGATGCGCTCGATCCGCGCGGGACGGTCGAGCGGGTCCACGCGATCGTGCTGGCCGGCGGGAGCGCGTTCGGACTCGACGCGGCGAGCGGGGTCGTGCGCTGGCTCGAAGACCACGGGATCGGCTACGAGACGCCGTTTGCCCGCGTCCCGATCGTCCCGGCGGCGATCCTCTACGATCTGGGTGTCGGCGATCCGGCGATCCGGCCCGACGCCGCGGCCGGCTACGCGGCCTGTGCGGCCGCGACCGGCGCTGCGCCGGCCGAGGGAAACGTCGGGGTCGGCGCCGGCGCGACGGTCGGCAAGCTGTTCGGCCTCGCGCGCGCGATGAAGGGCGGCATCGGGACGGCCTCGGTGCGCACCGGCGGGGTGACGGTCGGCGCGCTCGTCGCGGTCAACGCGATCGGTGACGTCTACGACGGCGCGACGCGCATCGCCGGTGCGCGCGGCGAGGACGGCACGGGAGCGACGAACGCCGCGGAGGCGCTGCTCGCCGGCGCCGCCCCGTGGCGCGCACGTCCCGCGACGGCGACGACGATCGGCGTCGTCGCGACCGACGTCGCGCTCTCCAAACTGCAGACGCACCTGCTGGCACGGATCGCGCACGACGGGCTCGCGCGCGCGATCGCCCCGGTCCACACCGCGCTCGACGGCGACACGCTCTTCGCGCTAGCGACCGGGACGAATCCCGCGCCGGCCGACGCGACGGTGCTCGGCGTCATGGCGGTCGAAGCCGTGCGCCGCGCGATCGTACGCGCCGTGCTCGCCGCCGAGAGCATCCCCGGCTTCCCCGCCGCCCGCGACCTCGGCGACGGTTGAGGCAGCGCTACGCTCGGGCCGGTTCTCCGACCTGTGCCAGCACCGCGTCGGTGAACGCGGTCGTCGACACGCCGCGGTCGCCGTCGAGGTCGCGCGTGCGCGGGCCGCGTTCGAGGGCGCTCGCGACGGCGCGGTCGATCGTGTCGGCGGCGGCGGCTTCGCCGAGCGAGAAGCGGGCCAGCAGCGCTGCCGAGAGGATCGCGGCGGCGGGGTTTGCGATCCCTTTGCCGGCGATGTCGGGCGCGGTTCCGCTGATCGGCTCGTAGAGGCCGAAGGCGCGCGCGCCGGGCGCCGCACCCAGGCTCGCGCTGGGCGCGTTGCCGATCGTCCCGGTGATCATCGCCGCCTCGTCGGAGAGGATGTCGCCGAACATGTTCTCGGTCACGATCACGTCGAACGCGCGCGGGTCGCGGACCAGCTGCATCGCGGCGTTGTCGACCAGCATGTGCTCGAGCGCGACGTCGGGGAAGTCGAGCGCGACCTCGATCACGACCCGCCGCCAGAGTTGCGAGCTGATGATCACGTTCGACTTGTCGACCGAGGTGAGGCGCTTACGGCGCGTGCGCGCCAACTCGAAAGCGAAGCGCGCGATCCGTTCGATCTCGAAGTCGCGGTAGACCAGCGTGTCGCGCGCCGTCATGACGCCGTCTTCGAGCTCGAGGCTGCGCGGGCCGAAGTAGAGCCCACCGGTCAGCTCGCGCACGAGGACCAAGTCCATCCCGCGCGCCAGCTCTTCGCGCAGCGGCGAGCGCGACTCCAGACCGGGGAAGACGTACGCCGGACGCACGTTGGCGTACAGTCCGAACGCCTTTCGCAAGCCCAGGATCGCGGCCTCGGGACGCTTTTCCGGCGGTAGGTTGTCGAAGCCGGGGCCGCCGACCGCGCCGAAGAGGATCGCGTCGCTGGCGCGCGCCAGCTCCAGCGTCGCCGGCGGGAGCGGCGTGCCGTGCGAGGCGATCGCCGTCGCGCCGATCGGCGCCTCGGTGAACGTCAGGCCGGGCAGGACGGCGCGCAGGACCCGTACCGCGGCCGCGGTCACCTCGGGTCCGATGCCGTCGCCGGGGAGGACGGCGACGCGCTGCGTCACCGGTGAGCGGTCTCCCAGGCGCGGACCAGGGGGATCTTCGCAGCCAAATATTTCAGGACGCCGCCGCCGAGCACGAACTGCTTGCGCAGCGGATCGAGCGCGAAGGCGATCGGCTCGCCGCCGTCGGCCCGTAGCGTTTCGTTGGCGACGTCGATCGCGATGCGCTTCGCACCGAGCAGCGCCTCGGCCGTCTCGGCCGAGACGATCACCGGCACGATCGCATTGTTGTAGGCGTTCTCGTGGAAGATGCGCGCGAAGCTCGGCGCGATCACGGCGCGGAAACCGCGGTCCTTGAGCGCCCAGGCCGCGTGCTCGCGCGAGGATCCGCAGCCGAAGTTCTCACGCGTCACCAGGATCGTCGCGTCGGGCTTCGAGCTCAGGAAGTGCGCGCCGTCGGGCAGCCCCTCGAAGAGATGCTCGCCCATCCCCTCCTCGTCGATGCGAGTCAGGTAGTGGGCCGGGATGATCTGGTCGGTGTCGATGTTGGCGCGCGGAATCGCCAGCACGGTGCCCTCGATGATCACGCCGGCACCGCCTCGAGCGCCGCGACTTCGGAGGGCGCGGCCAGCCGGCCGAGGATCGCCGAGGCGGCGACGACGACCGGCGCGGCGAGGTGCACTCGCCCGCCGTCGCCCATGCGGCCGGGGAAGTTGCGGTTCGACGACGAGACGCAGCGCGTCCCGGCCGCCAACACGCCCATCGACATCCCCAAGCACGGCCCGCACGAGGAGTGCGTCCACAGCGCGCCGGCGTCCTGGAAGATGTCGTGCAACCCTTCGCGCTCGGCTTGCCGGCGCACGAGTTGCGAGCCCGGCGTGACGATCGTCGGGACGCGCACGTGCCGGCCGCGCAGCACTTCGGCGGCGGCGCGCAAATCGCCGATTCGCGAGTTGGTACACGAGCCGATGAAAGCCTGATCGATCGCGATGCTGGTCATCAACTGGCCCGGCTGCAGGTCCATGTAGGCCAGCGACTCGGCCGGCGCGTCGAGCGGGACGCTCCCGTCGATCGGCGAGTTCTCACCGGGGTTGATCCCCCACGAGACGACCGGCCGCACGCGCGTCGCGTCGATCGTCACCGTCGCGTCGTATTCGGCGCCGGGATCGGCTTGCAGTGCGGTCCAGCCGGTCGGCGCGGACGGCGTCGCGGCGAGGTACGCGGTCGTCGTCGCGTCGGCGGCGATCAGCCCGCTGGTCGCGCCGGCCTCGATCGACATGTTGCACAGCGTCATCCGCTGCTCCATCGAGAGCGCACGCACCGCCGAGCCGGTGTACTCGAGAACGTAGCCGGTCCCGCCCTTGAAGCTGATCGTCTTGATGACGGTCATGACCAGGTCCTTGGCGGTCGCGTCGGGCGACAGCTCGCCGGTGATCTCGATCTGCATCACCTTCGGGCGCTGCAAGATCAAGCAGCCGGCGAGCATCGCACCGGCTTGCGCGGTCGTTCCGATACCAAGCGCGAAGGCGCCGAAAGCGCCCAGCGTCCCGGTGTGGCTGTCGCCGCAGCAGACCGTCATCCCCGGCGTGACATAGCCGCGCTCGGGGACGAGCACGTGGCAGATCCCGTTGTCGCCGATATCGTGGAAACGGATCCCCTGGCGCTTGGCCCAGGTCCGCACGACCTGCGCTTGCAGCGCGGTCGCCGCGTCCTTCGCGGGCGCGACGTGGTCGATCATCGCGACGATGCGCTCGGGAGCGTAGAGGCGGTCGTCGAACTGCTTCTCGATCGCGATCGCGCCCGGCGGCGTCGTGATCTCATGCGCCACCACCAGATCGATGAAGATGAGCGCGTTGCCGCCGGGGAGTTCCTCGACGACGTGCTCGTCCCAGATCTTAGCGAACAGCGAACGCGGCATGGTGCTCCTTCTTGGCGTCGACGGCGGAGACACGCCGTCCGACGGCGCTGACGATCGCCGCTAGCGAGGCCGTCACGATGTTGGGATCGATCCCGACCCCCCAGACGGTCTCGCCGTTGAGCACGGTCTCGACGTACGAGACCGCGGTCGCGTCTTCGCCGGCGCGCAGCGCGTGCTCGTGGTAGTCGTGGACGTGCAGATCGATCTCGTACGCGCGCACGAGCGCGTCGACGAAGGCGTCGATCGGGCCGTTGCCGTCACCGTAGATCGTGCGCTGGCCGACACCGTCGGTCAGCGTCGCGTCGATCGTGCACGGCGTCCCGGCGACGCCGTCGTTGGTGGTGACGTATTCGACCAGGCGCAGCGAGCCGCCGCTGATGTAGGTCGCGTCGAATGCGCGGCGGATCTCCTCGGGGGTCACCTCGCCGCCGCACGCCTCGGCGCGCGCCTGGACGATCGGGCTGAAGTCGATTTGGAGCCCGCGCGGCAGATCGAGGCCGTGGTCGGCGTGCAGCACGTAGGCGACGCCGCCCTTGCCCGACTGGCTGTTGACCCGCACGACCGCCTCGTAGGTGCGGCCGATGTCCTTGGGGTCGATCGGCAAGTACGGGACCGCCCAGAACGCACCGTCGGTCGCCTCGAGCGCGGCGAAGCCCTTCTTGATCGCGTCCTGGTGCGAACCGGAGAACGCGGTGAAGACCAGCTCGCCGGCGTAGGGGTGGCGCGCGTGCACCGGCAGCCGGTTACACTCCTCGACGATGCGCACGATCGCGGGGATGTCGGCCAGGTGCAGTTTCGGATCGACACCTTGCGAGGCCAAGTTGAGCGCCAGCGTGACGACGTCGACGTTGCCGGTCCGCTCGCCGTTGCCGAACAGCGTCCCTTCGATCCGGTCGGCGCCGGCCATCAGCCCCTGCTCGGCGGCAGCGACGGCGGTCCCGCGGTCGTTATGCGGGTGGAGGCTGAGCAGGACCGACTCGCGCCCGATCAGATTGCGGTCGAGCCACTCGATCTGATCGGCGTAGATGTTCGGCGTCGCGACCTCGACCGTCGCCGGCAGGTTGAGGATCAGCCGTTCCTCGGGCGTCGGGCCCCAGGTGTCGATGACGGCCTCGCAGATCTCCTTGGTGAAGTCGAGCTCGGTCGCCGAGAACATCTCGGGCGAGTACTCGAGCACGACGTGCGTGCGGGCGGCGACCTCGTGCGCGCGCTGCTTGATGTGTCGCACCGCGCGGACGGCGATGTCGACGACCCCCGGCCGGTCCAGGCCGAAGACGACCCGCCGGAAGAGCGGCGCGGTCGCGTTGTAGACGTGGACGATCGCGCGCGGCGCGCCGTCGATCGCCTCGAAGGTGCGGTCGATCAGATCCTCGCGTGCCTGGGTGAGCACCTGGATCGTCACATGCGGCGGGATGCGCCGTTGCTCGACCAGCTCGCGGACGAAGTCGAAGTCGGGTTGCCCCGAGGACGGGAAGCCGACCTCGATCTCGGTGAAGCCCATCCGCACCAGCAGGTCGAACATGCGGCGCTTGCGGTCGGGACCCATCGGCTCGACCAGCGCCTGGTTCCCGTCGCGCAGGTCGACGCTGCACCACAGGGGCGCGTGGTCGATCGTGCGGTCGGGCCAGCGGCGGTCCGGCAGCGGGATCGCCGGGAAGGGCCGGTAGCGGTGGTGCATCGGGGTGCTCTTTCGCGAATTGGGAGGCATCATCCGGCGACCTCGTCGATCTCGTAGGACAAGATGCGGTCGATCTGCGCGCGCAGCCGCACGAGCGCTTGGGCGGGGCCGTCGAAGGCGAAGACCGCCTTGGTGCCGTGGTCGTCGGCGCTGGCGTCGATGCGCGTGCAACGGCAGTTGAACCGCGCGGCCAAGTTGACGATCCGCGCGACCGAACGGAAGTCGCGCAGCGTCAGGTCGCAGGTCACGTCCGCGCCTCCATCAGATCGTCGACGGTCATCCCGGCGGGGATCATCGGCCACACGTTCTCGGTCGGGTGGCAGGCGCAGTGGAGCAGCGCCGGTCCCGGCGTCGTGACGAACTCGGCGAAGACGCGCGCGGCGTCGGCCGGATCGCTCAGCGAGAAGGCGGTGATCCCGTAGGCGCGGGCGATCGCGGCGAAGTCGGGGTTGTCGGCCAGGTTCGTCGCCGAGTAACGCTCGGAGAAGAACAGCTCTTGCCACTGCCGCACCATCCCCAGGTTGCGGTTGTCGATCAGGACGATCTTCACCGGGACGTCGTAGCGGCGCAGCGTCGCCAGCTCGGGCAGGCACATCTGGAAGCCGCCGTCACCGACGACCGCATAGACGGCCGTACCCGGATGCGCGAACGCGGCGCCGATCGCGGCCGGGAAGCCGAAGCCCATCGCACCCAGGCCGGCCGAGGTCGCGAACTTGCGCGGATTCTGCGGCCGGGCGCGCTGCGCGGCCCACATCTGGTGCTGACCGACGTCGGTCGTGATGATGGCGTCGGGTTGGATCGCGTCGTAGAAGCGGTCCAGCGCGTCGGTGGCGCTGAGGATGTGCTCGCCGACGCGGTCGCTGGGGAGCGGTCCGCCCAAGAGGCGCGCCTCCATCGCCCAGTCGTCGAAGCGCGGGACGTGGCCGTGCTGCAACTCGGTGGTCAGCGCGGCGAGCGTCTCGGGGAGGTCGCCGTGCAGCGCGACGTTGGCGCTGATGATCTTGTTGAACTCGGTCGCGTCGATGTCGGCGTGGATCACCGTCGCCTCGCGCGCGAAGCGGTCGGGCTTGCCGGTCACTCGGTCGTCGAAGCGCATCCCCAGCGCGATCAACAGGTCGGCACGCTGGACGGCCTTGTTGGCTGCCTTCAGCCCGTGCATCCCGAGCATCCCCAGGAACGCCGGGTCGTTCGGCGCGGCGGCGCCGAGCGCCATGATCGTCGCGGCGTGCGGGATGCCCAGCATCCCGACGAAGGCGCGGTAGCGCTCGAGCCCGCCGGCGCGGATCCCGCCGCCGATGATCGCGACCGGTCGGCGCGCCGAACGGATCAGCGCGACCGCTTCGCGGACCGCGTCCTCGGCCGGCCGCGGCTTCGCCGCAGCGCGCCGCGTCGGCGGAGTCGCGGGTGCGACGGCGAGCGCGTCGTCGAGCTTGGCTTTGAGGACGTCGTTGGGGATGTCGACCAATACCGGCCCGGGACGCCCGCTGCGCGCGACCGCGAAGGCCTCGGCCAGCGTCGCGGCGATCTGGCTCGCGTCGGCGACCAGGAAGTTGCGCTTGGTGATCGCCTGGGTGATCGCGCAGACGTCGGCTTCTTGGAACCCGTCGGTCCCCATCAGCTCGCTGCGCACCTGTCCGGTGATCGCGACGACCGGAACGCTGTCCATCATCGCGTCCAGCAGCGCGGTCACCAAGTTGGTCGCACCCGGCCCCGAGGTCGCGCAGCAGACGCCGACGCGACCCGAAGTGCGCGCGTAGCCGCTCGCCGCGAACGCCGCCGCCGCCTCGTGCCGGCACAGGACGTGCCGGACGGGGTGCTCGAAGAGCGCGTCGTAGAGCGGCATGATCGCTCCGCCTGGATAGCCGAAGACGATGTCGACGCCCTCGCGTTCGAGAGCCTCGAGGACGGCGCGCGCGCCGTTCATGGTCGGATCCCTCTCAGAGCACGCGGAAGCGGAGGTCGTCATCCGCTTCGGCGTTGGACGCGTGCTCGTTCATCCACGGCATGAGCCCGCGCAGTTCGCGCCCGACGTGCTCGAGCTCGTGGCGGGCGGCTTCCTCGCGGAAGCGCGTGAACGACGGTTTACCGGCGGCGTGCTCGGCGACCCAGTCCTGGGCGAACTTTCCGCTGCGGATCTCGGCCAGGATCTCGCGCATCGTCTCGCGCGTCTGCTGGGTGATGATGCGCTCGCCGCGGGTGTAGTCGCCGTACTTGGCGGTGTTACTGATCGCGTTGCGCATCCCCTCGATCCCGCGCTCGTACATCAGGTCGACGATCAGCTTCATCTCGTGCAGGCATTCGAAGTACGCCATCTCCGGCGCGTAGCCGGCCTCGGTCAGCGTCTCGAAGCCCGCCTTGACCAGCGCGCTCATCCCGCCGCACAGGACGGCCTGCTCGCCGAACAGATCGGTCTCGGTCTCCTCTTTGAACGACGTCTCCAGGATGCCGGCGCGACCGCCGCCGATCCCCGAGGCGTAGGCCAGCGCGACCGCGCGGGCGTTGCCGCTGGGATTCTGGTGGATCGCGATCAGGCACGGCACGCCGCGTCCCGCTTCGTACTCGGTGCGCACCAAGCGGCCGGGCCCCTTGGGCGCGATCATGATCACGTCGATGTCGGCCGGCGGGACGATCGTCCCGAAGTGGATGCCGAACCCGTGAGCAAACGCGAGCACCGTGCCGGGGCGCAGATGCTCGACCACGTCGCGCATGTACACGGCGGGCTGTTCTTCGTCGGGGATCAGCATCATGACGAGGTCGGCCTGCGCGACCGCCTCCGGAATCGACGCGACCGGGACGCCGTCCCGGCGCGCTTCGTCGCGTTTCGCCGAGCCGGGCCGTAAGCCGACCACGACGTCGTGCCGGGAATCGTGCAGGTTCAGCGCATGGGCGCGTCCTTGACTGCCATACCCGATGATGGCGATCGTCTTCCCGTCGAGTGCGCCGCGATCCACGTCGCGGTCGTAGTAGGCTTCCATGAACTCCTCCGGATACGAAGAAGCCCCCGCCGGTCCGTACCGGCGAGGGGCTTCCGTCATTTCAGAGCGACTGTCGTCGTCTACGCGAAAGCTTCTCGCCGGTCGTCGATAAGGACGGCAAGGAGGAGGCTAACGAGGACGAGGACCAGACGCGTGAGCATCGCTTCCCGGTTGTACCTTGAATCGCGAACGACTGTCAACCCGTGGAGGGAGCGCTCCCCGTCAAGAGTGAGCGCTCCCCCTACCAGTTGGTCGGCCGGCGTCAGTGCGGCTGGCGCGCCTTCGCGTAGCCACCGACCGGGCTCGGTCCCGGGGCGGGGGTGGTCGAGGGCCGTGCGACGCTGAAGCCCGCCACGCCGTCGCCGGTCTCGACGCCCGGCTGGGTGTCGCTGGCGAACGTGTAGAGCGGCTTGCCGTTGTAGGTCAGCTGCACGACGCTGTCGTCGCTGCGGGTGAAGTCGCTCCAGGGGACGGGCAGCGCGCCGGCCGGGGCGGCGACGGGCGGCCAGGCCGCGAGGCAGCCGCCGGTGCAGGTCGACTGGTTGGCGACCGTGTCGCCGCTATAGACGTAGGTCACGAACCCGGCCGCGTTGACGTAGGCTGGGCTGCCCTCGACGGTTGCGGTGGCGAGTGGCGTTGCGGCCGCCGCCGGAGTCGCTGTCGGGGCTGGGCTGGCGGTCGGGACCGGCGTCGGCGTGGCCGACGTCCCGGTCGTGGTGGTGGTGGTCGGCGTGGGCGAGCTCCCGCCCCCGCCACTGCAACCGGCCAAGAGCGCCACCAGGAGCGCACCGGCCGCGAAAGGCACGTTCTTCATGGGCGCATCGTGCGCGGGCCGGATGATGCCGCGCTGAAAGCGCCGGCGCGCGCGGCTCAGCATTTTTTCACGCGCCTGGCCATGACAGGCGCTTGGCACTCCTGCCGCTTAGGCTGATGTCGTGGCGCTTCCGTTCCCGCGCGGCATCTCGGCTCTGCTCGATCCCGACGACGAACCGTACCTGCGCATCCTGGTCGCGTGCGCCGTGCTGCGCGGACGGCTGGGCTTGCCCGCCTGGTCGGTCGCGGAGCTGCGCGCGCTCTTCGACGAGGACGCCGTTCCCGCGCCGCCGCCGCAATCGAACGTCATCGCGTTTCCGCTGCGGCGTGGCTGCTCGAGCGCACCGGGTTTGGGATTGCCCCGACCCGACGACGAGCGGCTATAAGCGCAGCCGGTAGGCGATCACCGGTGCGAAGCCGACGTTGCGATCCGACAGCGGGCTCAGCGGCGCGACGTAGTGCGCGCTGTAGTTCAAGTAACGCAGCCCGTAGAGGAGCTCGCCGCGGCGCGAGAGCCGACGGGCGACCCGCAGCGAGAGGTCAACCTGCGCGGCACCCTCGGGGTTCGCGTAGGTCGGGACGTACTGGACGCAGCCGCGGCCGACCGAGCAGGTGAACTCGCCGGTCGCGACTTGCGTGTACTGCACGCCGTGCATCGACGAGTTCACGCCGACGACGGCCTCGACGCGGTTGCGCCCGCGCACGAACGAGCGACCGACTTCCAACCGTGGCCCGGTCACCCGTGAATACTGCGTCTCGGCGCCATCGGCGAAGACCGAGGCGATGCTGTAGGCGTAGAATCGCTCGCCGTACTCCTCACCGTAGTACGTGCTTTGGTTGTAGACCGTCTGGCCAAAGCCGAGGAACCAGCCATGCCCCAGCGCGTGCCGGAAGGTCGCGTTAATCAGCGAGAGGCGCGTCGCTTGCGCGCCGTCGGGGTTGCTCGCGTAGCTGAACGTCACCGACGGCAACCCCTCGAGGTGAATGCTCTCGCGCCCCTCGCGCAGGTCGAGCTCGGCCAGCGGCAACGGCGCGAACAAGATCGCGTCGGCCTCGCCGTCCCCGATGTTATGCTGCCCCTCGAGCAGGTTGATGCTGAGCGTCAACGAGGCCTCGAACGGATCGGCGCGCACCGGCGCGAGCGGCATGACGATGACCAGCGCGGCCAAAACGGCGCCGGCGAGCGTGACTCTCACGAGTGCTCTTTATCGTTCGACCCGGCGGGCGCCTCCAGC
>JBEKLD010000022.1:0-27521 GCA_050010375.1 Vulcanimicrobiaceae bacterium | reverse complement strand
GTCTGGTGGGTGATCCAGAGCGCGCCCAGGCCGCCGATGGCCGCGACCGGGATCGCGAACAGCGTCACGAACGGCGTGCGGTAACTATTGTAGAGCGCGACGATCACGAAGAAGACCAGCACGATCGAGATCGCGAGGCTCCCGCCGAGCGTCATCAGCGCCTGGCTCATCAGCTGCTGCTGCCCTTGCGCCGCGGGCTTCAGCCTGACGGTCCGGGGCAAGTGCAGCGCGCGCACGCGCTGCAAGAACGCGTTCGTCACGTCCGACAGGTTCGCGCCGGGCGCCAGGTTCGCCGAGACGTGGATCACCGTCTGCCGGTTCTCGCGGGTGATCAACAGCGGCGCGGGCGCCCAGGTGAGGTGGGCGACGTCGCCGAGCCGGATGATGCCGCCGGCTTGGGTGCGGATCGGGAGCGCCATGACGTCGGCCAGCGAGGTCTGCGCGGAGGTCGGATAGATGACCTCGATGTCGGTCAGCCCGCGATCCGGCGTCTCGATCTGCGAGGCGACGTCTCCACCGAAGGCGGCCTCGACGGCGGAGGCGGCGGCGCCGTCACTGACGTCGAGCGATTGGAGCCGCGGGCGGTCGAACTCGACTTCCATCTGCGGCGCCGCGTTGCTCGCGCTGTCCTGCGCGCCGGCGGTGCCCGGCGTCGCCTTGAGCGTCGCGAAGAGCTTGGCCGCGGCGGCGGTCGGATCGGAGCCGTCGCTCGTCGAGACGAGCTCGTCGATCGGCTGCTGCGCGCTGCCGCCTAGCCCCGTCGCTGCCGTCACCGAGAGCAGCGCCCCGGGGGCCATCGGTGTCAGGTCGTTCTGCAAGGTGTTGACGACGCTTTGCGTCTGCGTAGGATCGTAGAGATAGACCGAGATCTGACCGACGTTCCCTTCTTGCACGAAGCCGCCGAACGCCGCGCTGTACGCGCCGGCGACCGTGGTCTCGTACTGCAAGAGCTTGGCCGGGACGATCGCGCGCGTCTTCGCCTCGAGGCGCGACATCGTCGCCTCGGTCGAGGCGAGCGGATAGCCGGCCGGATACGTTACCTGCACGGTGATGATGCCCTGGTTCTGCGGCGGCAGGTACTCCTCGCCGACCAGACCGGTCGGCACCAGCAGGAAGGCCAGCACGCACAGCACGACGGCCGCGAGCAGAATCGGCCACGGCGTGCGCATCGCGGCCGGCAGCCAGCGTTGCGCGTAGTTCGAGCGCAGGCCGTCGAAGCGCGCGCCGAACCAGCGGATCATCGGCCACGGGCGCCAGGTCGACTGCATCGACCACAGGCCGGCCATCGTCGGCGTAATGGTGAACGATACGAAGAGCGAGGTCAGCGTCGCGACGGTGACGACGATCGCGAACTCGGTCAGCAACTGCGCGACCTGACCACCGATGAAGACGATCGGCAGGAACACGATGACGTCGACCGTCGTCAGCACGATCGCGGCCAGGCCGATCTCGGTGCGGCCGTTGAGCGCCGCATCCGCCGGCGCCTCGCCGAGCGAGCGGTGCCGCTCGATGTTCTCGAGGACGACCGTCGAGTCGTCGATCAGGATCCCGATCACCAGCGTCATCGCCATCAGCGAGATCGTATCGAGGGTCAGGCCCATCATCAGCATGACGAACAGCGTCACGCCGAGCGAGGTCGGGATCGCGATCATGACGACGACCGCGTTGCGCCACGAGCCCAGGAAGAACAGCATGACGATCCCGGTCAGGATGATGCCCTCGACCAGCGTGTGCTCGACGCCGGTGACCTGCTGCTCGGTGTAGGTCGCCTGGACGTGGGCGAGCTGGAAGTCGACCCCGGGGAATTGCTGGCGCAGCGCGGGCAACGCGGCGACGATCTCGTTCGCGACCGTCACCTCGCTGGCTTGGGTCGCCTTCTGCACCAGCAGGGTGACGCCGGGGCGACCGTTTTGCGAGGAAAAGACGCGTTGCACGACGGTGCTGTCCAGGACGGTCGCGACGTCGGAGATGCGCTTGTCGGCGCTGGGGAGGGCCCACGGGCCGAGCGCGCCGACGAAGGGCGAGGTCGTCACCCCCGCGCCGCTGCCGTAGGAACTCGAGCTGGTCGAGGGCAGCGCGCCGCCGCTGCTGGCGGCGGTCACGGCATCGGCATTCGAGTTGACCGTCGTCGGCGTCACCGGCTGGTCGATCAGCGCGTTCGCGACCGCGCTCTGCGAGGCGACGATGCTGCCGACGCTGCTGTTCAACGCGCTCGTGCTGGTGCTCCCTCCGTTCCCGGCCGTGGCCGTTCCGGCGCTGTACGCGCGGCCCGTGCCGGTGCCGGTGGGCGGCGGCGGCGTCGCGTTTGCGATCGCCGTCCCGGTCGTGCTCGACGGCGCGACGAAGCCGCCCGGCGGCGCGCTCGCCATCGCCGTCGGGACGGCAGCTCCGGTGCGCGCGATCGGGCCGACGGCGCCGGTGGCGGAGGTGCTGCCGCTCGAGGCGGTGCTGGTCAACGAAGCCCCGGTGGTCGAGTAGACGACGTGGATCGGCAGGTTCGCGACCGACTGCGGGTTCGGCAGGTCACCGCGCACGTCGAGCTGGGTCTCGTGCCCGGGGCCGTAGACGATGCCGCCCGGCGCGCGCAGGTTGTTCGGGGTGATCGCGGCGACGACGTCGGTCACCGTCAGATCGTTCGCGGCCAGCAGATTCGGATCGACGGTGACCATGAAGGCGGCCTGCGTCGTCCCGGTCACGTTGACGTTCGAGATGCCGGGCAATTGTTCGATCGCGGGGACGATCGTGTTGTTCGCGATCGAGGCGAGCACGGCTTGGGGATACTTTGAGGAGACCAGCGCCAGGGTGACGACGGTCGGCTCGCTCGGATCGGCCACGCGCAGCGTCGGCGAAGCGATCGTCGAGGGCAGGTTGCGCGAAGCGGCCTGGATCGCTTTCTCGACGTTCGCGATGTTCTCGGTGTCGCTCGACTGGATCGAGAACGACGCCGTGATGCTGACTTGACCGGTTTGGATCGTCGTGTCGATGTGGTCGAGGTACGGCGTGCCGGCGAGCTGATCTTCGATCGGTTCGGCGATCTCGGTGACGAGTTCGGTCGTCGACGCACCGGAGTACCCGACACTGACCGAGATCGCCGGCAAGCCGCTGTTCGGGGTCTCCTGAATGACCAACCCGCGCAGCGCCATGACGGCCGCCAGCAGCGTGAGCGCGACGATCACGAAGACCAGCGTCGGCCGCTTGATGAAGAGGCGCGTGAGGCTCATTTAGGGACTCGCGGATGGACTGGCCGCGGGGCTCGCGCCCCGGCCGCGGCGCGGGGCGGGCGTCGCGGTGGAGACCTTGTCGCCGTTGCCGACGGTCGTGGCCGTGACGTCCTCGACGACGGTGCTCCCGAGGTCGAGGCCGGTCACCACGGCGTGCTTGCCGTCGTCTTTGACCTCGGTCACCGCGTGCGTGCGGACGACGCCGTCGGTCACGACGTAGACGGCGGTGTGCGTGTCGTCGAGAAACGCGGTGACCGGGACGAGCACCCCGCTCACCACCGGCTCGGCGACCGAAGCGCTGACCGGCATCCCGGCGTGGAGATGACCGTCCGGGTTCGCGAGCAACACCTTGACATTGAAGTTCGTCGTCCCGGGCGCGAGCTGGTCGAGCACGGCGGTGACCGTCCCGCGGTCGTGTCGCGTGCTCCCGGCCGCGGTGACCGTCGCCGTCGCGCCGGTGCGGATGTCGACCGCCTGCGCCGTGGACGAGGGCAAGATCGCGTAGACCTGGTCGACCTGCTCTTCGGTGAAGAGCTCGCGCCCCGACGGATATTCGCCGGGGTTGGCGTTGATCGCGTCGATGATTCCGTCGACCGGCGCGACGATCGTGGCGCGCGCGATCTCGCGGCGCAGTTGCTCGGCGCTGGCCTCGGCGGCGTTCGCCTCCTCGCGGGCGGCGGCCAGCTCCTGCTGCTGCTCGCCGTTGTTGGCGCCGCTGCCGTTCGCGTTCGCGTTCGCGATCGCCTGATTGAGCGCCGCCCGGGCGGCCAACACGGCGGCGGTGTCGCTGGCGACGGTCGTACGCTGCTCGTCGACGGTCTGGTTCGCGATGTAGCCCTGCGCTTGGAGCTGGAGGTAGCGGTTGAGGTCGGTCCGCGCGCCGGCGAGATTCACTTCCGCCTGATGCAGCGTCGCTTGCGCCGTCCGGATCGCGGCCGCGTCCTCGGCGTTGACCGCGCCGGTCTGGTATGAGGTATGGCTGTAGTTCGCGACGTCTTCGGCGACGACGCGCTCGGCCGAGACCAACGAGGCTTCGAGGTCGTCGGTCAGCAGCTTCGCCAGCACCTGGCCGGCGCGGACGTGGTCGCCCTCTTGAACGTTGACCGAGATGATCGGCTCGGAGAGGTCGGAGGCGATGCCGACCTGCCGATACGGCGTGATGACGCCGGCGATCGCGAGCGTCGGCGAGATCGTGCCGGTTTGGGCGACGACGGTGACGACGGCCGGTAACGGCGAGGCCTCGGCCTTGGGGTTCTTGGACGCGCCGCCGCAGCCGCTCGCAAGCGCGAGCAGAGCCATTGAAAGCGTGCCAAGGAGCATCCGGGGTGTCACGGTCTGTTGCACGCTTCTCCCCAGGAGCGCCAGCTTAAACGCCTTCCGAGCGGCCTCCCTGGCGGCCGCGTGCGGCCTCGCGTGCCTTGACCAAGGCGGTCAGCGTCTCGTTGTAGGGCGTTGCGACGCCGGCGCGCCGCCCGGCGGTGACGACCGCGCCGTTGATGAAATCGACCTCCGTTTGAGCCCCGGCGCGCAGATCGTAGAGCATCGAGTTGTCCAGCTCGGCCGTCTGCTCGACGATGGTCCGCACGTACGACCAGGGGTCGCTGAACGGCAACGGGATCCGCATCGCGTTGGCGACCGTCGCGGCCTCCTGGGCCAGCGACCGCGCCACCTCGCCCGCGTGCTCGTCGGTCAGCACGACCCCGTTCGGGCGCTCGAGCAGCGCCGCCACCGGGTTGATCGCCGCGTTCGCGATCAGCTTCCCCCACAGGTGCGGGCGAATGTCGTAGGCGGCGCTGGCGCGCAGCTCCGCCTCGACGAGCAGCCGCACGACCCGGTTGACGACCTCGGGCGAGGCGCCGGCGCTGCCCAGCACGGTCGTGCCGTCGCCGACGCGGCGAACGTCGCCCGGCGCGACGGTCAGCGCCGACTCGGTCGTCGCGCCGATCACCAGTGGGATCGCGCCGCCCAGCGAGGTCTTGATCGCCTCTTCGTTCCCTAAGCCGTTCTGGAGGGAGACGATCGCGGCGGTCGGGCTGAGCTCGCCGGCGAACGGGCGCAGCGCGCGCAGCGTGTCGGTCGCGCGCACGAAGATGAACAGGATCTGCACGCCGTAGAGGTCGCGCGGCTCGCTGCTGACTCGCGCGGTGCGGGCGCTGCCGTCGACCCGCAATCCGGAAGCGCGGATCCCAGCGACGATCTCCGGGCTGCGCTCGAGCAGGAGGACTTCGTTCGCGGCCGCCAACCGGTGACCGAACAGCGTCCCGAGCGCGCCCGCGCCGATGATGCCGACCCGCATCAGCGCGACCTCCCGGGGCGCGTGGCAACCAGACCGATCAACAGCACGCCGGTACAGAATCCTCCGAGGTGGGCGAAGTACGCGATCCCCCCACTCGACTTCGCCGCCTCGGCGCCGATCGCTCCGTAGCCGGCCACGACCTGCGCCAGCGCCCACAGGCCGATGACCAGCAGCGCCGGCACGCGCAGGAACAGCGGGAAGCAGCCGATCGGGACGACCGCCCCGATCCGCGCGAAAGGATAGCTGACCAGATAACCACCGAGCACGCCGGCGATCGCGCCCGAGGCGCCGATCTCGGGGACGTGGCTCCCCGGCGCCCAGAGGATCTGGGTGACGCCGCCGACGGTACCGCAGAGCAGATAGTAGGCCAGAAAGCGGAGGTGACCGCAACGGTACTCGACGGCCGGACCGAAGACCAGCAGGAAGAGCATGTTGAAGCCGATGTGGGCCAGCGAGCCGTGCACAAATTGTGCCGTGATCAGCGTCAGCGGAGGATACGGCGGCGCGGGCGGTGGGAGCACGACATCGTGCGTGACATCGTAGGGGATCACGCCGAAGGCGGCGATCAGCGCGTCCGGGTGCGGCGCTCGCGTCTCCCCGACGAACACCCCGACGTTGACGGCGACGATCAGGTAGACGCTCCACGCGGTCGCCGGGATCCGGCGATCCCCCCAGAGCGGGATCACGTTCTCAGAACTGGAGCTGCAGCCCGAAGACCGTCCGGCGACCGGTGTGCAGGACGTCGCGCTCGCCGCCGAAGAGGCCGAGCCCGCCGCCGAGCTTGAGATTCACATAGCCGTCGGCGGTCGGGTGGCGCGGGTCGTAGACCAAGCCCTCGAAGCCCAGCCCGCTCGCGCCGGGATCGTAGAGCGCGCGCGCGCCGAGCCGCGAGTACAGGACGCCGCCGCCGACCAGAAAGTGCGACGAGACGTGCGAGAGCGCGTCGAGGCTGACGCTCGACGCCGGGCCGCCGATGTCGTTGACCCCGGCGTAGAGCGACGTCGTGCCGTGGGGCAAGAGGACCGCGCCGACGTCGGTCGACGGGCCGCGGTCGTGGGTCAGCAGCGGCGAAGAGTTCGCATTCGCTGCCTCGGCGTCGAGTTCGGAGACGCGCACTTGCAGCGCGATGAGCTGATGCACCAGATCGCCGAATTTGAACTTGACGTCCTGTTGAAGCGAAGCGCTCGGCGTGGCGCCGTGCGTTCCGGTCGCGCCGCCCGGTAACGGCGAGCTGGCCGGCAGCGGCATGCCCGCCGGCGCCGGCGTCGCGCCCGAGTCGACGCCGGGGACATGAGATTGGCCCCCGACGCGCCCGAGCAGCGAGTTCGCTCGCTCCATCACCGCGTCGGCGTTGGCGATCGTGTCGCGCAATTGCGCCTGCGTCTGGGGGTTCCCGGTCACCTGGCGCAGGTCGTTCGCCAGCGAGGCGAAGGTCGTCGCCGTCGCGGCCAGCTCGTGCGTCGTCTGCAAGATGTCGGCCTTCAGCTGCGGATTGGAGGCCAGGTCGTTGATGTGGTCGGCGGTCGCGTGGAGATCGCGGGCCGAGGCGTCGAGCGCGACGGCGATCGAGTCGAAGTGGCCGCTGTTCCGCTTGACGGCCGAGTCGAGCTGCGCGGTCATGTCGGTCAGGTTCGCACTGCCCTGCTGCAGCGCGAGTTGGAGCGTGTCGGTCAGCGAGTCGATCCGCTTCGAGAGGGTGGTGAAGGTGTGATTGGTCGTGACGGCGACCTGGTTCGCGTTGTCGAGCGCCGACTGCAGCGTGTCGAGGAGCTTGGGCTCGCGTCGCTCGAGCTGGGAGAGCATCGTGTCGAGCCGCCGGACTTCGCCCTGGCCCGAGTCGAGCAGGTCCTGCAGCGTGGCCGGGTTCGTCCCGAGCGGCTGCTCTTCGATCGGGAGGACCTGGCGGGGGAGCAGGTTGGCCGCAACGGCGCGCTCGGCGGCGAGCGGCACGATCTCCAGCGTCGTGTCGCCGGTCAGCGGGGCTTGGACCAAGAAGCGCGAGTTGCGCGGGACGTCGACGTTGTTGTCGATCGAGACGATCACGTCGACCGTGAAATCCGGCTCGAGGATCGTCCGCTCGACCAGCCCGACCACGACGCCGCTCTCGTACACCAGCGCGCCTTTGTGCAGCCCCGCGGCCGCCTTGAAGTGGATGCCGGTCTGGTACCGCCCCTGCGTTCCGATGTTCTCCAGCACGAAGAACATCGAGAACAGCGCGATCAGCGCGACGACGGTGAAGAGTCCAACGTAGGCCTGTCTGCTCATCGCGTTTAGATCGGGATGGGCCCGATCTCACTCCCTTGTAAGAACTGCTGCACGATGGGGTTCTCCGACCGCCAGATCTCCTCGACGGTCCCGTAGGCGACGATCGCACCCTCGAAGAGCATCGCGATGTAGTCCGCCATGAGGTAGATGCTGGGGAGGTCGTGCGAGACCACGACGGCGGTCCCGTTCAGGCGCCGGCGCTGGCTCACGATCAGGTCGGTCAGCACGTGGGTGATGATGGGATCGAGTCCGGTCGTCGGCTCGTCGTAGAGGACCGCTTGCGGGTTGATCGCGACCGCGCGCGCGAATCCCGCCCGCTTCACCATCCCGCCCGAAAGCTCGGCGGGGTAGCGGTCTTCCATGTGCGCGAGGCCGACCGACTCCAAGGTGTGCGCGACCACGTCCTTGATCTCGGCCTCGTTCATGTGGGTGTTCTCGCGCAGCGGCAGGGCGACGTTCTCACCGACCGTCAGCGAGTCGAACAGGGCGGCGAACTGGAATGAGAACCCGATCGTGCGGCGCAGGTCGATCAGCTCGCGTTCCCGCAGCGTCGTGATGTCGCGCCCTTTGATGTAGACGTGGCCGCTGTCGGGCTGCTTGAGCCCGTTGAGCAGGCGCAGCGTCGTCGACTTGCCGGCGCCGGAGAGACCGATGATGCAGGTGATCGCGCCCTCGACGATGTCGAGGGTCAGATTCTCCATGACGATCTTCGGCCCGTAACGAACGCAGACGTCCTCGATCCGCGCCCAGATATCCGCCATCAGCTCCCCCCGTAGAGCAGATACGAGAGGGCCAGGTTGAAGATGAAGATCAGGATGACCGAGACGACCACGGCGCCGGTCGTCGAACGGCCGACGCCGGCCGCGCCGCCGCGGGTCGAGAGCCCCTGATACGCGCCGACGATCGCGATGATGACGGCGAACACCGCCGACTTCACCAAGCTTCGCAGCACGTCGCCGAACGGAACGATGAAACGTGCCGAGTCGATGAACGACTCGTACGAGATGTGCGCGTAGACGTGGGCGACCCACATCCCGCCTAGGATCGAGACCACGTCGGCGATCATCGCCAGCAACGGAAGCATCACCACCAGGGCGACCAGCCGCGGGACGACCAGCATCCGGGTCGGCGAGAGTCCGAGCGACTGCAGGGCCTCGATCTGCTCGGTCACCGTCATCGAGCCCAACTCGGCCGCGATCGCCGCGCCGGTGCGGCCGGCGACGACGACCGCCGAGAGCATCGGACCCAGCTCCCGCACGGTCGAGAAGGCGACCACCCCGCCGACCAGGTTGCCGACGCCGTACTCGACCGCCTGGACCGCGCTCTCCAGCGAGAACACCATCCCGGTGAAGAGCGCCGTCAGCACCACGATCGGCCACGACTGCACGCCCAACAAGAAGGCCTGATCGAACGTCTCGCCGACCCGGATCTGCAGCATCACGATGAAACGGAGCGAGTCGACGAGCAGCTCGCTGACGCCGCCGGCGTAAGCGAAGACGCTCGTCGTATCACGGCCGACTTCGTCGAGAACCTTCATTCGCGCCGCACTTCCGCAAGGGCGTCGAGGACGCCTCGCACGGCCTCGATCCGCCGGCCGACGACGCCGCGCTCGGCGGCGAGGTTGTACTGCAGTTGGTAGAGCCGTTCGAGCTCCCGATCGACGTGCCGCAGCTGCCCGCGCGCCTCGCGCTCGTAGGGCTCGAAATAGCGGCGGATGGCGCTCAGGTACGCGCTGACGGCGGCCGGCTCGACCTTGCCGGCGGCGAGCGCGGCGGTGATCCGCGCCTGGGCGGCGCGCAGACCACGGTCGGTGACGTGGAAGGCGCCGACCGCCGCGACGAGCGCCGCGAGACGCTCGCGGTCAACCACGGGCGAGCGCGTCGCGCTGAGCGTCGAACAGGGTCCGGATCCCGCCCTCGGCCAAGCCCAGCAGCCCGTCGAGCTGGGCCCGGCTGAAGGGCGCGCCCTCGGCGGTCCCTTGTAGCTCGACGAAGCCGCCGGCATCGGTCATCGCGACGTTCATGTCGACCTCGGCCCGGCTGTCCTCCTCGTACGGAAGGTCGAGGACCGGCGTCCCGTCGACGAGGCCGACCGAGACGGCCGCGATCTGCCCGCGCATCGGCCACGCCGCGGCCTTGGCGGGGTCGAAGTGCTTGCGCAGGGCTAGCGCCAGCGCGACCCAGGCGCCGGTGATCGAGGCGGTCCGCGTCCCGCCGTCGGCGCCGATCACGTCGCAGTCGATCAGCACGGAGCGTTCGCCGAGCAGCCCGAGGTCGACGACGGCTCGCAGCGCGCGGCCGACCAGCCGTTGGATCTCGTGCGTCCGCCCGCCGAGGCGGCCCTTCGTCGCCTCGCGCTGATTGCGCTCCGGCGTCGCTTGCGGCAGCATCGCGTACTCGGCCGTGATCCAGCCCGTCCCGCGTCCGCGCATCCACGGTGGGACGCGGTCCTCGATCGTCGCCGCGCAGATCACGCGCGTGCGCCCGAGCGCGATCAAGACGCTGCCGTCGGCGAAGGCAAGGTAGCCCGGCTCGATCGAGACGGCGCGGAGCTGATCGTCGGCACGACCGTCGGAGCGCACGCCGGCGCTACTCGACGGTGACCGTCTTGGCCAGGTTGCGCGGCTGGTCGACGTCCTTGCCGTCGATGTCCGCGATGTGGTACGCCAGCAGCTGCAGCGGGATCACGTTGACGATCGGCGAGAGCATCTCGTCGACGCGCGGCACCCAGAGCACGTGGTCGGCCAGCGCCGCCGCTTCGTCGTCACCGTGGTTGGCCACCAGGATGATCGGGGCTTCGCGGGCGCGCGACTCGGCGATGTTCGAGAGGATCTTCTCCCGCACGCGGCCCTCGGTGACGATCGCGATCACCGGCGTCTTGCTGTCGAGCAGCGCGATCGGCCCGTGCTTGAGCTCGCCGGCGGCGTAGCCCTCGGCGTGGATGTACGAGATCTCTTTCAGCTTGAGCGCGCCTTCGAGCGCGGTCGGCAGGTTGACGTAGCGGCCCAGGAACAGCGCCGAGCGCGCGCGGCGCACCCGGCGCGCGACCTTCTTGATCGCGTCGGAGGTGTCGAGCACGACGTCGATCGCGGCCGGCAGGAGCTTCGTCCCCTCGGCGATCTCGCGCAGGCGTTCGAGCGGCGCCGACTTGCGGATGCGGGCCAAGTAGAGCGCCAGCAGCGTCGCGGCGATCGCTTGCGAGACGTAGGTCTTGGTCGCGGCGACCGAGATCTCGGGACCGCCACGGGTGAAGAGCGTCGCATCGGCCAGCCGCGCCAGGTGCGAGCCGACGACGTTGGCGATGCCGATCACCGGCGTCCCGAATTCCTTGGCGATCTTGACCGCCTCGATCGTGTCGGCGGTCTCGCCCGACTGCGACATCGCGATCGTCAGCGTGCGCGCGTCCATGTAGCGGTCGCCGTAGCGGAACTCGCTGGCCAGCTCCATCTCGACCGGCAGCTTGCACAGCGCGCGCATCAGGTACATCCCGACCATCCCGGCGTGGTAGGCCGTCCCGCAACCGGTGATCGAGATCTTCGTCATCGCGCGCAACACGATCTCGTCGATCTTCAGCTCCGCGCCGAGCTGCACGTCGTGGCTCTCGTCGATCCGGCCGGCCAACGTCTCCTTGATGACGGTCGGCTGCTCGAAGATCTCCTTGAGCATGAAGTGCTTATAGCCGGACTTCTCGGCCGACGTCGCGTCCCAGGCGATCAACTGCACCTCGCGCTCGACCGGCGCGCCGTCGAACGCGGTCACCGCATAGCCGTCGCGGCCGACGGTGACGACTTCTCCCTCTTGCAAGATCACGACCTTGCGCGTGTATTGCAACATCGCCGGGATGTCGGAGGCGACGAACATCTCGCCCTCGCCGAGGCCGACGATCAGCGGTGAAGCACCGTTGCGCGCGAAGATCAGCGTCTCGGGATCGTCCTGCGAGATCACGCCCAGCGCGAACGCGCCGCGGACCTGCGCCAGGGTGTGGCGGACCGCCGCCACCAGGTCGCCGTTGTAGTGGGCCTCGATCAGGTGCGCGAGGACCTCGGTGTCGGTCTCGCTGCGGAAGTCGTGTCCCTGGCCGAGCAGCTGCGCGCGCAACGAGGCGTAGTTCTCGATGATCCCGTTGTGGATGACCGCGAAGCGGCCGCTGCAGTCCATGTGCGGATGGGCGTTGGCGTCCGAGGGCCGGCCGTGGGTCGCCCAGCGGGTGTGCCCGATCCCGGTCGTCCCGGCTAACGCCGTCCCGTCGCGCAGCCGCGCGGCGAGGTTCGCGAGCTTGCCTTCGGCCTTCGACCCGGTCAGCCGGCCGCCGGCGTCGATCACCGCGATCCCAGCCGAATCGTAACCCCTATACTCGAGGCGCCCCAGAGACTCCAAGATGATCGGCACGCTGTCGCGCTTGCCGACATAGCCGACGATCCCGCACATGGTTTACGAGGCGAGGTTCACGGCAGTGGCGGCCAGGCCCTACTTGATGCCCTCGCGGGTGCGGTGGTAGGGGATCTTGCCGGCGCGAACTTCGTTGAAGGCGGTCGAAACCGGCTTGTTCGGGTTGACGCGCTCGGTCAGCGGCGGGGCGCCGTTGTTGAGCTGCTTGGCGCGCTTCGTCACGACGTTGACGAGGGAGAACTTCGAGTCGACGTACTGCAGCAGGCCGTCGAGGTCGCCGAAAACGCTATCGCTCATGATCAGGTGCTTTCCAATTCTTTCAGTCGGGTGTCGGGGTAGCGATGGATGCGGTACCGTTCGGCCCGCACGATCGCTTCGAGGTCGTCGACCGCCTGCTGCGGGTGGGCTTCCTCGTTGATGACTAGGTATTCGAAGTGCCGAACGAAGGTGAACTCGTCGTGCGCGATCTCGAGGCGCGCGGCGATCTGCTCGTTCGTCTCGGTTCGCCGCGCCTCGAGGCGCGAGCGGAGATGCGAGAACTTGTCGGGGACGATGAAGATGAGGACGGCACCGCGGAAGGCGCGCTGGATGGCGAGCGCCCCGTTCACCTCGGGCTTGGATACGATGTCGTATCCGTTCCGGAGCGCCTCGTCGATGAACGAGCGTGGCGTCCCGTAGAGATGGCCGTTGTACTCCCGGTGTTCGAGGTATTCGCCGGCGTCGCGACGCCGCTCGAACTCCGCCCGAGAGAGAAAGAAGTAGTCGACTTCGTCACGCTCCCCGGCGCGCGGCGAACGGGTCGTCGCGGAGACGGAGTACAGGAGGCGTTCGTGGCGGGCCTTGAGACCCTCCACCAGCGTGTCCTTCCCCGCTCCCGACGGGCCCGAAACGACGAACAACAGACCGGGCCCGGTCAGGACCAGCTCCCTCCTCCACTAGGGCCAAACACGGAGAAATACGGAGACGGCGGGAAAGCACCTGCCCGGCGATGACCACCGACTGGATCCTGATGCGGCGGATCGCCGCCGAGCTCGAACGGGCGCTGCACGGCGCTCGCTTGGACGACGCCGGCTTGCTCGAGGACGGCCGGGTCGCGCTCCGCTTCACCGGGGTGCGGCGCGGCCCCGCGACGCTGGCGATCGACGCCTTCGGGTCCCCGCCGCTGGTGACCCTCGAGGACGTCGAGCCGGCGATCGCGACCGATCCCGGCTGGCTGCGGACGGCGGGCGGCCTCCTGCGCGGGAAACGGCTGACCGCGGTCCAGGCGCGGCACGGCGACCGGGTCCTGGTCCTCACCTTCGGGACGGCCTCGCGCTTCGGCGTCGCCAGCGAGGGGCGCTTGGTCCTGGAGCTGGTCCCGCGCTACGGGAACGTCGTCGTGCTGCGCGACCGGACCGTCGTCGCGGCGGCCAAGCAATTCTCGCCTGCGGAGAACCAGACGCGCTCGGTCCAGGTCGGCTTGCCCTACGAGCCGCCGCCGCTGGGCGAGGTGCGCCTGCCGCGCTTGCTCGCCGACTCGCTGGCGGTGCAAGGGCGCGGCGACGATCCCGCGGCCGCCGCCGAGCTGCTGGCGCTCGCCGAAGCCGCGGCCGCCGGCGACGGGCCGCTCTTCGTCTATCGCGCGCCGGCCGGGACGCTGCTGGCCGCGCACGTCGTCCCGCTGGCGCAGTTCAGCGCGGCGGCCGAACAGCGCGCGCCCGAACTGCTCCCGTTGTTCGCCGAGGCCCGGCGCGGCGCCAGCGTGGCGCAACGCGGCGACCGGCGCGAGCGCGAACGCGCCAGGTTGTTGACGCGGATCGCGCGCCGCCGGCGCGCCACGGCCGACGAGCTGGCGGCGCTGGCGACGCGGGTCGACGAGGTCGATCATCGCGACCGCTTGCGGGCGAGCGGCGACGCGCTCTTCACACACGCACTCGACGTCCCGGCCGGCGCCGCAAGCTTCGTCCCCGAGACGAACCCGGGGCTGACGATCGCGCTCGACCCCGAGCTCGACGCCCGCGGGAACGCGTTGCAGTACTTCGCGCGCTACCGCAAGGCCGCCGACGCGCTCCCGCACTTGGCGCGCCGCCGCGCCGCGCTGGCGGCGCGGGACGAGGCGCTCGAGGTGCTGGCCTTCGAGGTCGAGCGCGCCGAGGACGGTGCGACCCTGGCCGAGTTGCGCGGCGACCTCGACGCCCTCGAGGGGCGGCCGCCGCTGCGGGTCGCCGCCGTCACCACTCGCCGGCGCGCGCCGTTGCGGGTCGACCGTCCATCGGGGGCGCGGATCTACGTCGGCCGCTCGCCACGCGAGAACGTCGAGGTCACCTTCCGCCTCGCGCGCCCCGACGATCTGTGGTTTCACGCCCGCGGGATCCCCGGCTCGCACGTCGTGCTGCAAGCGCCGCCGGGCGCGGTCGCGCGCGACGACGATCTCGACGCCGCCGCCGACCTGGCGGCGGCGCACAGCCGGGCCCACGCGGCGGGTCGGGTCGAGATCGACTACACCGAACGCAAGCACGTGCGCAAGCAGCGCGATGCGGGGCCGGGGCTGGTCTGGTACACGCACGCGCGCACGCGAGTCGGCGTCGTCCCGCCGCGCGCCGGCTGATGGCGCTCTAGCCGAGGCTGGCTCGGTAGGCCTTCACTTCTTCCGCGACCAGCGCGTAGCCGCGGCGAATCGCGTCGAGCGTCTCGTGCGCGTCGGCGAGGTCGCCGGTGCGCGCGCGCGCGTCGAGCGTGGCAGCCAGCGCCATCACCGAGTTCGCGCCGATGTTTCCGGCGCTGCCCTTGATCCCGTGCGCCGCACGCGCAACCGACGGCGCATCCCCAGCGGCCAGCGCGTTGCTCAGCACCTCGCAGTGCTTGGCGCCGGTCTGTAATGCCATCTCCAGCAGCTCGGCGATCCCGGCGGTATCGTCTTCGAACGCTTCCTCCAGGCGCGTCAAGTCCAAGATCTGCTTATCCGGCAACTCCCACCCCGTTCACAAAACGCTCCACCATCGCACGCAGCGACGAGAGCTGGACGGGTTTGGCGAGATAGTCGTCCATTCCCGCGGCCAAGCAGGCTTCGCGGTCACCTTCGAGGGCGTTAGCGGTCATCGCGACGATCGGGACGTGGCCGCCGCGGACGCTCTCGGCGCGCCGGATCTCGCGGGTGGCCTCGAATCCGTCGACCTCCGGCATCTGGCAGTCCATCAAGACGAGATCGAAATCGCCGTGGGCGACGGCGTCGATCGCCTCGCGCCCGTCGGCGACCGCGTGCGCCGCGTAGCCGAGCTTCTTGAGCTGCTGCAACGCGAGCTTGCGGTTCACCACGTTGTCCTCGGCGACCAAGATGCGCGCTTCGCTGCGGTCGACCTGGGCCGGCTCCGGCGAGCGCAATTGCAACGGTGGCTCGGTCCCGGCCGTCCCCGTCAGCACCGACGCCAGCGCGTCGTGGAGGCTCTTCTGCCGGATCGGCTTGCGCACGACCGCACTGAATCCGCGGGCCCGCACCTCGGGCGCGGAGGCCGATTCCTCGGTACCGGTGATCAGCACCAGCGGGACGTTCGCGAGGCCAGGCAGCGCGCGCAGCCGCGCCGCGAACGCCAAACCGTCGCCGCCGGCACCGCGATCGACCAGCACGACGTCGAACGCGCTGCCGCGCGCCGCCATCGCCCGCGCTAATTCGAGCGCGTGCGGCGCGTTACCGGTGCTCGAAGCGATGACGCCCCACGCCAACAGGTACTGGTCGACGGCTTGCCGCGCGACCGGCTCGTCGTCGACGACTAACGCGCGCATGCCGCGCAGCGTGTCGGTCACCGCTTGGTCCTCGTCGGCGACGCGCGGGAAGGGGACGGTAAACCAGAAGGTCGAGCCGCGGCCGGGGCTCGAGTCGAAGCCGATCTTGCCGCCCATCAATTCGACGATGCGGCGCGAGATCGACAGCCCCAGCCCCGTCCCGCCGTAGCGGCGGCGGGTCGACTGATCGGCCTGACGGAACGGTTCGAACAGCCGCTCAGCGACCTCGGGTGGGATCCCCGGGCCGGTGTCGGTGACCGAGAAGCGCAGCACCGCGTCGGTGCCCTCCATGCGGTCGACGACGGCGCGCGCCGTGACGCTGCCGGTCGCGGTGAACTTCACCGCGTTGCCGAGCAGGTTCAAGAGCACCTGACGCAAGCGGTCGGCGTCGCCGACGACGCGGCCCGGGACGTCGGGTCCGACGTAGGTCGAGAGCGAGAGACCCTTCTTGCGTGCTGCGGCGCCCAGGATGTCGGTCGCGTTCTCCACCGCCACGACGGGCGAGAACGGGACCGCCTCGAGCTCCATCCGGCCCGCTTCGATCTTCGAGAAGTCGAGGATGTCGTTGACGATCGCCAGCAGCGACTCGGCCGAGTCGCGCACGGTCGAGGCGTACTCGCGCGCTTCGTCGTCGAGATCGGACTGCAGCAGCAGCTCCGACATCCCGACGACCGCGTTGATCGGCGTGCGGATCTCGTGGCTCATCGTCGCCAGGAACTGCGACTTGACCTCGGCGGCTTCGATCGCTCGGTCGTGAGCCGAGCGAATCGCTTCCTCGGCGTGCTTGCGCTGCGTGATGTCGCGCAGGATCAGGATCGTCTCGCCTGACTCGTTGGTCGTGTCGCGGCCGCGCGCGAACTCGACCGGGAAGAGCGTGCTGCGCGCGTCGCGGGCGGTCGTCTCGACGACCGTCGCCTCAGGTGCCTGCGCTGCGGACGGGAAGTCGGGCAGCAGGCGCGAGATCGGGGTGCCGGTCAGATCGTCGGCGTTGAAGCCGAACAGGGCGGCCGCGGCCGGGTTCACCGAGGCGACGGCGCCGCGTGCGTCGACGACGACCAGCGCGTCGGCGACGCCGTTGACGATCCCGCGCAGGCGCGCCTCGTTGGCGCCCAGGACGCGCGAGAGGCGGTTGGTCTCGAGCAGCAGCGCGACGACCAAAAAGCAGGTCGCGACGACGACGTCGAGCTTCGAGCCATACCAGCCGACGCTGTAGCGCGAGGCGCCGAACGCGTTGAGCAGCGCGTCGACGAAGTACGCCGTCGCCGGCACGGTCAGCCAGGCATCGAGCACGGTGCGGTCGCTGCGCAGCAGCAGGATGATGAGGACCCAAGCCGAGAGCGCGGCGACGCACGCCAGCGCGATGAAGATCGCCGGGCCGTACATGCCATGGCGGATCAGCGGCGGGAGGATCGGATTGAGGCGCGCCAGGACGGAGACCGCGATCCAGGCGAACACGGCCGTGCCGCCGAGCGCGACCGCCGCCGCGGCGTTGCCGACCCGGCGGCGCTTCTCCCACGACCAGAGCAGCGCGTAGAGCGCGAACGAGGCCGGCAAGACCGTGTGCCACAGCAGCCACAGGTAGCTCGGCGCGTTGCTGAGCGTCCCGAACACCGCCGTGCTCTCCGTCCCCGGAAAGGTCAGCACGTACGGGACGAAGATGATGCCGCAGAACAGCGTCCCGCAGGTCAGGGCCAGCAGCGAGGCCTTGCGCGTCAGCGTGAACTGCGCGAAGAAGATCGCGCCGGTGATCCCCAGCCCCATCAGGACGGCGCCGCCGTAGAGCGTGAGAAAGCCCGGGAACGCACCGAGCTCGATCCGCGAGAATGGGAGGCAGGCCACCGAGAGCCCACCCAAGATCGCGGCCGCAAGCAGCGCCGCCCGGCGTTGCTGCGGGGAAGCGGGCAGGGTCGCGAAGTCCAAACCCCAGGCGTTCACGATAAAAGGGTTGTTCTCATGAGCCGCCCGCGTCGCCCCCACCCCGGTGTGAAGAATCGTTTACTTCGTCGGCCGTTCGTCGTCCGACTTGGCGGCCAAGCGGGCCGGGCGCTCCATCCGAGACGGCCGTCGGGTCGCGCTCGACCAGCATCGCGTCGCCGAACGAGTAGAACCGGTAGCGGCGGGCGATCGCCTCGTGGTAGACCGCGCGGGTTCGCGCGTATCCGGCGAAGGCGGCGACCAGCACCAGCAGCGTCGACCGCGGCAGGTGGAAGTTGGTCAGCAGCACGTCGACGATCCGGAACGCGAAGCCCGGGGTGACGAACAACTCCGTCTCGGCCTCGCCGGCCTGCACCTCGCCGGGTCCGACGGCCGCCGCTTCGAGGGCGCGCAGCACCGTCGTCCCCGCGGCGACCACTCGCCGCCCGGCGCGTTTGGCCGCCGCGACGGCCTGCGCGGTCTCGGCTGGGATCGCGTAGCGCTCGGCGTGCAACGTGTGCTCGTCGATGCTGCGCCCGCTCATCGGGCGGAACGTGCCGATCCCGACGTCGAGGACCAGCGGGGCCAGGCTGACGCCGCGCGCCAGGATCTGCGCCAGCAGCGCCGGCGTGAAGTGCAGCGAAGCGGTCGGCGCCGCGACGCTGCCCGGCACGCGCGCGAAGACCGTCTGGTAGCGCTCGGCGCGGGCCGAATCGCCGGGGCCGACGTAGGGCGGGAGCGGGACCTCGCCGTGCGCTTCGAGCAGCGCGCCGACCTCGACGCCGTCGTCGAAGCGGACCACGCGCGGCCCGTCGGGCAGCACCGCAACGATAGTGGCGCCGGCCGGCCCGATCCAGAGGCGAGTACCCGGGCGGGCGCGGCGGCCCGGCTTGGCCAGCGCCAGCCACTCGCGCGCGGCGGGATCGAACGCCGCCTGCGCACGCGGGCGCAGCAACAGCAGCTCGACCTCGCCGGAGTCTTCCCGCCGCGCACGCAGCCGCGCGCGCACGACCCGCGTCTCGTTGAGCACCAGCACGTCGCCCGGGCGCAGCAGCGATGGGAGCGCCGCGACGGTCTCGTCGGCGAGCGCTCCGTCGGGGTGCACGACGAGCAGTCGCGCGTCCTCGCGCCTGGCGGCCGGCTCGCGCGCGATCAGCGCATCAGGCAGCTCGTAGTCGTACGCTGCGACGGCGCGCGGGTCGACCTCGACCACCGTCAGGAGGTCGAGACGCGCTGCCGCTCGATGTCGAGAAACGACTGCAAGCGCTTGCGGTCCTCCTCGTCGACGTCGACAAAGAAGATGCCGCACTGAAACGTGTCGCGCTCGAAGGCGCGCACCCAGCGGACCTCGCCGCGCAGGGTGAGCATCGGCGCCCGCTTCATGGTGAACGTGTAGCGCGTCCCCTTGGGCAGGTACTGATCGGAGATCAGCCGCATCCCGGTCGAGCTCAGGTCGGCGATCGCCCCGCGAAAGAGGGTGAACGAGAGCTTGTCCTCGACGACGACGTCGATGAATTTGCGCAGCCGGACACTCGACTCGGACCGCTTCTCCTCAGACACCGCTCACCGTCGTGCCGGGGAAGTACAGGGCGAGGATCTCGGCCGCCGACGCTCCCGCCGAGGCGCGGAATCGCGCACCCCATTGGCAGAGACCGACGCCATGCCCACGACCTGACCCTTCGATGACTAGCCGCGGGACGGCCTGCGTCGCGTCGAGGCGGACCGTGCGTAGCCAACTGCTCGGCAGCGCGGAGCCGAATGCGTGGCGGAACTCATCGACCCCGAGCTGCAGGCTGTTCTCGCCATGCAACGTCAGGGTTCGGGGCCGGCCGGTCGCATCGGCATCGGAGAGCTCCGCGCCGGCCAACGTCCCGCCGGTGCGGGCGCCGAAGGCGGCCAGGATCAGGTCGCGCGGGAGGCTGCGGGTCCAGCGGTAGTCCGGCGCCGGCGCGCAGGCCGGGTCGGGGATCCCCCGCAGGTAGGGGATCGGGCGGCGGCCCCAGACCGAGGCGCTGTCGGCGGTGTGCCCACCGCAACAGGCGGAATAGAAAACGCTGGCCGGGCCGCCGGCATAGCCGAGGACCTGGCCGCGGGTCGCCTGAACGGCGGCGGTCGCCGCAGGTACCTCGGCCTCGACGCCGCCCCAGCGCTGGTCGGCATCGTTCGCCAGGACGTCCCACGGGCGCGAGAGCGTGCGATGGGCCAGCGCATAGGTCCGGGCGACGATCGCCTGCGCCTCGAGCGCAGCGACCGGCCAGCCCGGCGAGAGTTCCAGCGGGACGACGCCTTGCAGATACGCATCGACGTCGATCGCGGTCACCAGCCCCAACCGGCCGTCGGCGACCGGGACGGTCGACGGCGCGCCGCGCCAGCGCCGCCCGTCGAAGGCGAAGGTTCCGTCGCCCGCATCGGCGGGTTCGCGGCCGCGCAGGTCGGCGGCGACCAGGACCCGGATCTGCGTCCCGGTCGGCTCCCAGACGTCGAGTCCGCCGGTCGCGACGGTCGTCGCGCCCAGCAGCGTCAGGAAAGCCAGCCGATCGATCACAGCAGCCGCGGTTGGTCCGCGCCGCGCGCCTCGAGGCCCAGGTGCGCGAGCGCCGCCGGCGTCGTCTTGCGACCGCTGGCGGTGCGCTGCACGAAGCCGATCTTGAGCAGGTAGGGCTCGACCACGTCCTCGAGCGTCTCGCCATCCTCGGTCAAGGTCGCGGCGAGGGCGTTGATCCCGACCGGGCCGCCGCCGTACTGGGTGGCGATCGTCTCGAGGTAGGCGCGGTCGAGCCGGTCGAGACCGGCCGCGTCGACGCCTTCGCGGCGCAGCGCCTCGTCGGCGACCGCCGCGGTGATCACGCCGTCGGCGCGCACTTCGGCGAAGTCGCGCACCCGTCGCAGCAGCCGGTTCGCGATGCGCGGCGTCCCGCGGCTGCGCGCGGCGATCGTCTGCGCGCCTTCGGGCTCGATCGCGATCCCGAGCACGCGCGCGCTGCGTTCGACGATGCGGTGGAGCTCGGCCGGCTCGTAGTACGCCAGATGGTGCACGATCCCGAACCGATCGCGCAGCGGTGCCGAGAGCATCCCGGCGCGCGTCGTCGCGCCGACCAGCGTGAAGCGCTTGAGCGGGAGCTTGAGCGTCTTCGCGTAAGCGCCGCGGTCGACGACGAAGTCGATCTGGAAGTCCTCCATCGCCGGGTAGAGGTACTCCTCGACGACGGTGCCGAGGCGATGGATTTCGTCGATGAACAGCACGTCGCCGGTCTCGAGCGCGGTCAAGATCCCGACCAGGTCCTTCGGTTTCTCGAGGCTCGGGCCCGAGGTGGGCCGCAACGCGCCGCCGGTCGCGCGCGCGATCAGGTTCGCCAACGTCGTCTTCCCCAGGCCCGGCGGCCCCGAGAAGAGGACGTGTTCGAGCGGTTCGCCGCGCCGCGCCGCGGCGTCGATCGCGATGCGCAGGTTCTCGACCAGCTGCTCCTGGCCAACGTAGTCTTCGAACGAGCGCGGGCGCAGCGTCGCGCCGTAGACCTCGTCTTCGAGCGACGCATCGGCCCCGACGACCCGCGCGCGCGCGTCCTCTTCTTCTGCGCCGGGTTGCGGCGGTGGCGTGCCGTCGGCCGGGCCGATCACCCGCCGGCGTATCGAGTCGCTCATGGCGCGACCGCCGCGGCATGGCGGCCACGGTAGATCTCGGCCAACAGCGTCTCGGCGTCGGTGATCTGCGGCGCGCGCTCGAGCGTCTGCGCGATCATCGCCTCGGCTTCGGTGCGCTTGTAGGCGAGCTGCAGCAGCACGGCCAGCGCTTCGCCGGCGAACTCCGGCATCGGCGGCGCCTCGGCGGCGGCGCGCGCCGGCGCGTCCTGGATCAACAAGAAGCGGGTGACCTTCCCTTGCAGCTTGGCGACGATGTCGCGCGCCTTCTGCTGGCCGATCCCCGGCAGCGTCCGCAGGAAGACGTGGTCGCCTTCGTCGATCGCGCGCGCGATACGCGCCATCGGGGCCGAGAAGGCGCGCGCCGCCGATTTGGGCCCGATCGACGCGACCGAGAGCAACGCCTCGAAGAACTCGCGCTCGATCGCGTTGGTGAAGCCGAAGAACGTGAAGCGGCCGGCGTTGCCGTCGAGCGCGAAGTGCGGGTAGATCTCGAGCGTCGTCTCGCCGGCGCTAGGGACCTTCGCGGCGACGCTGGGCGGGACGAGCACGTCGTAGACCAGGCCCGCGACGTCGATGCGCACGAGGTCGCCGGTCTGATCGACGACCGCGCCGGTGATTCGCGAGAACATCGGCCCGTTACGCGAGGCGCGGGGCGCGGGAGCGGCGCTGGGGCATCGCAACCCCCAGTTCGGCGAAGCGCTCGCGTTGCGCTTCTACATTCGCGAAGGCGATCGCCAGCGCCAGCGCGTCGGAGACGTCGTCGGGTTGGGGCGGCGCTGTCAGGCCGAGCAGTTGGACGACCATCCCCTTGACCTGCGCCTTGCGGGCCGCGCCGTTGCCGACCAAGGCGCGCTTGACCATCGCGTGGGCCAGGGAGTGGACGACGACGCCCTGCGCCCCCGCGGCCAGGGCGATCACCCCCCGCGCGTGGCCCATCAGGACCGCCGTCGGCGGGTGGCTGTAGGCGGTCCACAGCTCCTCGATGACCATGCAGGCGGGCCGGATCGCGCGGACGACCTCGACCATCGCGAGGTGGAGTTGGACCAGCCGCTGCTCGAGCGGGAGCCCCGGGTCCGGCTGCACGACGCCGCCTTCAACGAGCCGGAGCCCGTCCCGCCCGACGACGATCGCCCCATAGCCGGTCGTGCGCAGTCCCGGGTCGACGCCCAAGATCACGCGCGTCGTCACCGCTGGTCCCGCGGCTGGTGCGGAGGCTGGCCCGGCCCGGGCGGCCCGCCCTGCAGCACGGTCAGGTTGATCGACTCGCCGGGGCGGAGCGGGCTATTCGCCTCGGGCTCGGTGCGCACGACCTGCCCCGGTTGGACGCTCCCTTCCGCCGTGTACGCGATGTTGCCGATCTGATAGCCCTCCGCGCGCAGCGCCCGCTCGGCGTCGGCGAGGTTCATCCCCGCGACGTCCGGGACGCTGCCGGGAACGTTGACGTAGACCGTGACCAGCGAGCCTTTCTTCGCCTGCGTCCCGCCGTCGGGGCTCTGCATCGCGATCTTCGCGCTGGCGTTGCTGGCGTCGACGTTGTAGGCGAGCTGCGCGCCGAAGCCGGCGCTGCGCAGCGCGGCGAGGCCGGTGTCGGGGTCTTGGCCGACGACGTCGGGGACGTTGAGCGCGACCGGTCCGGTGCTGACCGCGATGCTGACGGCGCTGTGCGGTGCGAGGGTCGCGCCGGGCGAGGGAGCCTGCACCGCGACCATGTTCTCCGGCACCGTGTCGCTCGAGGTCGGCGGCCCGACGCTGACGTCGAGGCCCTTCGCGCCGAGCAGGCGGCGCGCGTCGTCGACGCTCATGTTGACCACGTTCGGGACGACGATCGGCTGGGCGCCCTTCGAGACCGTCAGGGTGATCGTCTCGCCCTCGTGGACCTGCGTGCCGACCTTCGGGTCGAGCGAGACGACTTGCCCGGCGGGGACGGTTCGGTCGAAGGCTTCTTTGAGGGTCGTCTGGAGCTTCGCGTTCTGCAAGCTGCGCTGCGCATCCGCGACCGAGTAGCCGGTGACGTCGGGGATCTGCACGCGCGGCAAGCCGTCGGAGATGACCAGGCCGACGATGCCGTCGTGCGGCAGCTTCCCGCCCGGCGAGGGATCCTGGCGGATGACGTGGTCCTGCGGGACCGTCGCGCTCGACTCCGGCGCGACCGTCGAGCGCAGCCCGAGGCGAAAGAGCGCCTCGCGCGCCTCGTTCGAATCCTTTCCGCTCAAGTCGGGGACGACGATCGTCGCGAGCGGGCCGAACAGTCCGCCGCCGCCCATCAGCAAGAAACCGATCGCGATCGCCGCGACCAGCAGCGCGCCCATGATCGCCCAGCGCGGGTCGAACCTGCGCGGTTGCGCTTCGGCGACTTCGATCCCGCCGTCGCGGCGGTCGGGCGCGTGTGGGCGCCGCGGCTTGGGCAGCGGCGGCGCAACCCGTCCGGCGGGGGACTCGGGGAAGACGAAGTCTTGGGTCGCGTGCGGCCGCTCGCGCGCCTCGCGCAGCGCGCTCGCCAATTCGGTCGCCGAGGCGTAGCGCTCGTCGGGCGCCTTGCGCAACAGCCGCGCGACGATCGCGGCCAGCGCCGGGCTGACCCCGGTCGCGACCGTGTCGATCGGCGGCGCCGGTTCGGCGACCTGCTTGAGCGCGACGGCGACCGGCGTGTCGCCGGTGAACGGCAGCGTGCCGGTCAGCATCTGGTAGAGGACGACGCCGACCGCGTAGAGGTCACTGCGCTCGTCGAGCGGATGGTTTTGGGCCTGCTCGGGTGAGAGGTAGGCGACGCTCCCCATCACCATCCCGGGTTGCGTGACGCCCAGCGTGTGCGCCGAGACGGCGCGCGCGATGCCGAAGTCGCTGAGCTTGACGACGTCGTCGGTGGTGACCAGGATGTTGGCCGGCTTGACGTCGCGGTGCAGCAGCCCCTGACGATGCGCGTAGGCCAGGCCGCTGGCGATCTGGATCGCGTAGTCGACCGCGGCCGGCTCGGGCAGGACGCGCTCGTCGCGCAGGAGGTCGCCCAGCGTGGCGCCGTCGACCAGCTCCATCACGATGTAGTAGGCGCCCTCCGCCCGCCCGAAATCGTAGACGTTGACGATGTTCGGGTGCGAGAGCTTCGCCGCAGCCTGCGCCTCGTACGAGAAGCGTTGGACAAAGTCGTCGTCGGAGGCGTACTGGTCGCGCAGCACCTTGATCGCGACGCGCCGCCGCAGGAGCGTGTCGGTCCCGACGTAGACGATCGCCATCCCCCCGTTGCCGAGGAGCCCGTCGACGCGATACCGGTTATTGAGAAGTTGCTCTTGCTGCATTTTAAAGGCGCTCCGCCCCAGGCTGCGCGCCCCCCACGCCTTCGGCGCGGGGCCCCCCGGTCCGAGCTCGCAACGGCATGTCAGCCAGTGCGCGATTCCGCTGCGCTCGCTCCATCACCATGTTCGAGACTACTTTCGCGACCGGCTCAAGGCGACCCGCAGGATATCGCGTGCGATCGGTGCGGCGTAGGTGCCGCCGTAGCCGACGTTCTCGATCACCACGGCGACCGCGACGCGTGGGTCCTGGGCCGGGGCGAACGCGACGAACCAGGCGTGCGAGGCGCCGTGCGGATTGGTCGCCGTGCCGGTCTTGCCGGCGACGGTGACACCGGGGAGCTGAGCCGCCGTCCCCGTGCCGCGCGCGACGACCTGGATCATCAGGTCGCGCACCTCGTGCGCGGTCTCGGTCGAGATCGGTTGCGCCAGCGTCTCGGGCTGCACCGCGAGCGACGTGTCCGCCCCGGCGATGCGCCGGACGACGTATGGCCGCGGCGTCGTGCCGTCGTGCGCGATCGTCGCGCCGATCAACGCCATGCGCATCGGCGTCACCAGCAGCGAGGCTTGTCCGAACCCCAGCTGCGCGAGCACGCCGGGCGTCAGCTCCGCCTTGGTGGGGACGTGGTCGCGAGCGACCGGCAGGTCGAACCCGACGCTCGCGCCCAGGCCCCACCGCACCGCGTCGGCGAGCCAGCGATCGACGCCGATTCGCAGGGCGATCTGCGCGAAGTCGACGTTCGACGAGAGCGCGAATGCGCCGGCCAGGTCCTGATGACCGGTGCGCTCTTGCTCGTCGTCGTGGATCGTCGCGTTCCCGATCGTGAATGTCCCGGGATCGTCGAAGGTCGACTGCGGCGTCACGACGCCGGCTTGGAGCGCGTTCGCGGCGGTGAAGATCTTGAAGGTCGAGCCCGGCGGGTAGAGCCCGTTCGTCGAGCGATCGAGCAACGGCGTCGCCGGATCGTGGATCAGCGCGCTCCAGCGAGCGTCGAGCCGATTGGGATCGTAGCTCGGGACCGAGGCCAGCGCGAGGACCGCACCGGTCCGCGGATCGAGCACGATCCCAGCCGCGCGCGGGAAGTGGGTGAGCGCGGCGACCAGCGCGCGTTGGATCGGCAGATCGAGCGTCGTGACGACGTCGGCGCCGCGCGGCGCGCCGTGCGTCCCGGTCACGATCTGGCGCAACTGCTCGAACGGGCTGAGCGCGTCCGGATGCGCGGTGAGATCGGCGTCGAACGCCGCTTCGATCCCGCTGGCTCCGTACCGCGGCGAGAAGTAGCCCACCGCCTGCGCGACGAGCGCGCCTTGCGGGTAGACGCGCCGCTCACCCTGGGTGAGCGCGAGCGGCGTTCCGTCGGAGGCGAGGATCGCGCCGCGCCCGATCGGCAACGCCAACTGTCGTGGATTGTAGCGGCTCGCCGCGAGTTTCGGCGCGTCGATCACCTGCAGCCAGATCTGCCGCAGCACGAGCACGGCGAACAAGGCGACGAAGAGCGCGCCCAGGCGCGCGATCGCCCGATCGGTCAAGCCCCCTCGCTCGGCGGCGCCGGCCGCTCGCGCAGCAGCGTGTACCCGCTGCCCGCCGTTCGGACCGCGAGGTAGGCGGGGCCACCGTCACCGGCGATCGCCTCGTTGATCAGCCGGCGCGACAGCTCATCGGGAAGGCCGTCGACCGCGAGCACCGCGTCGACGCCGACGTCCTCGAGCAGTGGGCCGGCGACGTACGCCGCGTGCGGGAGCGTCTCGAACAAGCGGTCCTCGTACGGCTCGGCGCGCCACGGGCCGCGCTTTCCGAAGACGCTCGCATGGTAGTCCCACGCGCACAGGCGGCGCTCGTTCCACACGAAGTCGTCGCGCACGCAGGTGCGCCGGCAGATCGCGCACTGGGTGAGCGGCTCGGCGGCGCGTCCGAACGCGTCGAGGATGTCCTCCGGGACGTCCTCGGCGTTGACGACGACCTCGTCGGTCAATGCTTCGGGGACCGCCGCGCTCCAACCGATCCGGGCCAACAGCTCGAGCTCGCGCAACGACGAGACGAACGAACGCTCGTCGGCGGCATCGAAGGTCTGGTCGGTCCAGCCCGCCAGGTTGTCGGCGGCGATCCCGACCCGCTGCCACGTCTCGCCCAGGACGACGCCGACCGGCGTCCACGCCAGCGGGACGAGCCACGCCGTCACCTGCCGGTTCTCCGGAACGAGGCTCGAGGTGAACGCGAGCGTGCTGGCGTTGCCACCCAGGACGTAGGCCCGGGGCTGGGGCTCGTCGGGTCGGTCGGTCATCGGCGGGGCGTACGGCGCGCGGCGGAGGCGCTCCCGCTCCAAGCGCGCTCCACGCGCCGATCGTTGTATCCGAGTGGAGACAGCGCCGGCCCGTCGAAGAGCCGCGCATGAAGAGATCCTCCGCCCTGCTGGGCGCCCTGACCGCGCTGTTCGCGTTGATCGCGCCGGCTGCCGCCGCGCCCGGCAGCATCACCGTCTTTGCCGCCGCCTCGCTGCGCGAGGCGTTCGATGCCGCCGGCCCGGCTTTCACCCAAGCCACCGGCATCGCCGTCACCTTCTCGTACGGCGGCTCCGACACGCTCGCCACGCAGATCCGCCAGGGCGCGCCGGCCGACGTCTTTGCCTCGGCGAACGAAAAACAGATGGGCGTGCTGGTCGACGCAAAGCTCGTGAGCGGGACGCCGCATACCTTCGCACGCAACCGCCTGGCGCTGATCGTCCCCAAGGCGAACCCGGCGCACATCGCC